>NZ_JAMOKF010000618.1 GCF_023656545.1 Micromonospora phytophila
CGTCGGGATCCGGCCGCGCCTCGGGTCGTGCATCGCAGCGCGCGGGTCGCGTTGCGGGTGACGCCCGGGCAGCGGCGGCGTTGTTTCGGGCTGCTGCGCTGCGCCGGTGACGTGTGGGCGTGTGTGTTGGAGGTCAACGCGTGGCGGCGCCGCCGTCACGACGTGGCGCTGTCCGGTTATCAGGAGTTGTGCCGGGAGTTGGCGGCGTCGGGGCCGGGCACGTTCGCCCAGCTGGATTGCGTGGGTGCTCGGTCGGTGGTGCGTCGGTTTTCGGATGCGTGGTTCGCGGCGGCGAAGCGCCGCAAGGCCGGTGACCTGTCGGCGCGGTTCCCGCGTCGTCGGCGGGGGCTGGTGCCGGTGCGCTGGTATCACGGCACGTTCACCCTCGACGGACGCAGAGTCCGGATCCCCACAGCCAAAGGCAGTGCGCCGTTGTGGGTGCGCGTGGCGCGGGAGGTGCCGTATCCGCTCGAGCAGGTCCGGTCGGTCACGCTGCTGTGTGAGGGCGGCCGCCTGTTCCTCGACGTCACCGCCGAGGTGCCGGTGGCGCTCTACCCGCTCGGCGAGGAACCGGACCCGGCCCGGGTGGCCGGGGTGGACCTGGGGATCATCCACCCGTACGCCGTGGCCGGCCCCGGCGGGCAAGGGTTGCTGGTGTCGGGGCGGGCGATCCGCGCCGAACACCGCATGCACCTTGCCGACACCAAGGCCCGCCGCCGTGTGGTGGCCCGCCGGGCGCCGAAGCCGGGCCAGAAGGGGTCGCGGCGGTGGCGGCAGTACCGGCGTCGGGCACGGCTCGTGCAGGGCCGGCATCGCCGGCGGGTCCGTCAGGCCCAGCACGAAAGCGCCTGCACGGTGATCTCCTGGGCGCTGCGGCAGCGGGTCGGTGTCCTGCACGTCGGGGATCCCCGCGGTGTGCTGGACCTTCCTGCCGGGCGGCGGCACAACCTGCGGCTACGGCAGTGGCAGATCGGCCGCCTGATCCAGATTCTCATCGACAAGGCCACCCTGGCCGGTATCACCGTCCGGCTGGTCAACGAACGCGGCACCTCGTCCACCTGCCCCGCCTGCGCAAAGCGGGTGCCGAAACCTCGGGGGCGGACCCTGTCCTGCCCGCACTGCGCATTCTCCGGCCACCGTGACCTGGTCGCGGCGGCCAGCATCGC
>NZ_JAMOKF010000619.1 GCF_023656545.1 Micromonospora phytophila
CGCCGGCCGGCGTCCGTCCCGACCGGCGGCGGACCTGCCCCGGCAGGCGGCGTACGAGGCGGTCGCGGCGGTGCACCGGGACGACGCGTACGCCAACCTGGTGCTCCCGACGATCCTGCGCGACATGGGGCTGTTCGGTCGCGACGCCGCCTTCGCCACCGAGCTGACCTACGGCACCCTGCGCCATCTCGGCACCCTGGACGCGATCCTCAGCGACGCCGCCGGGCGCGACGTCGAGCGCATCGACCCGCCGGTCCGCGACGCGCTGCGGATCGGGGCCTACCAGCTTCTGCACACTCGGGTGCCCCCGCACGCGGCGGTCTCCTCCACCGTCGACCTGGTCCGCACGGTGGGCCCCGGCGCCACCGGGTTCGCCAACGCGGTCATGCGCGAGGTCTCCGGCCGGGACTCCGACGCCTGGGTGGCGAAGCTCGCCCCGCCGATGGAGACCGACCCGATCGGGCACCTGGCCCTGGCGTACAGCCACCCGCAGTGGATCGTGCGGGCGTTCTCCGAGGCGCTCGGCGGCGACCTCGGCGAGACCGCCCGGCTGCTGATCGAGGACAACGAGCGCCCGCCGGTGCACCTGTGCGCCCGGCCGGGGCTGGCCGACGCGGTGGAGCTGGCCGACGAGGTCCGGGGCACCCCGGGCGCCTTCTCCCCGTACGCCGTCTATCTGTCCGGGGGCGCGCCGGGTGACCTGCCGGCGCTGGCGCAGGGGCGCGCGCACGTGCAGGACGAGGGCTCCCAGCTGGTGGCCAACGCCCTGGCGGTGGCGCCGCTGGACGGCTCGGACGGGCGGTGGCTGGACCTGTGCGCCGGCCCGGGCGGCAAGTCCGGCCTGCTCGGCGCGCTCGCCGCCCAGCGGAACGCGCGGGTGACCGCCGTCGAGGTCTCCGAGCACCGGGCCCGGCTGGTCGAACAGGCCACCCGGGGGTTGCCGGTGACCGTGCTCAACATGGACGGCCGCGAGGTCGGTGCCGACCCGGAGCTGCCGGAGGGCCACTTCGACCGGGTGCTGGTCGACGCGCCGTGCACCGGGCTGGGCTCGCTGCGTCGTCGGCCGGAGTCGCGCTGGCGGCGGCAGCCCTCGGACCTGCCGCCGCTGACCCGGTTGCAGCGCGAGCTGCTCGCCGCGGCGCTGCGGGCGGTCCGCCCGGG
>NZ_JAMOKF010000620.1 GCF_023656545.1 Micromonospora phytophila
CGCCGAGGCCGGCTCAGAGCAGCTTGCGCAGCTTCATCAGGTCGAACGGGTTGGCCTTGATCGAGACGCGCCGGGAGGCGACCGCGCGGGTGACGTCGAGCTCACCACGGACCAGCGCGAGCAGGTCGTCGCTGGTGGTGCTCAGGGCGATCTTGGCTTTCGGGTCGTCGCCGTCGGCCAGGTCGAGCAGGCGGCCGTCGGCGATCCGGCCGTGGAAGGCCGTGTCCAGGTCGGTGACCCGGCAGGCCAGCGTCCGGTCCAGGTCGATCCGTTCCCGCACCGTCTCCGCGTTGCGGTCCAGCCGGGCGGCCAGATCCTGCAACGCCTGCCGGCACTCGTCAACGCTGGCCACCATCGTCTCCTCACCGCACGCCACGCCGTTCCCCGGCACCGTACCGCACAGGGTGCTCGGCGGGGCCCGGTAGCGTGAGCACCGCACACCCCCGCCCCGCGGAAGGACACAGGCATGCAGGACGCGTGGCGCGCCTACCTTGAGCTGGCCATGGGCCTGACGGAGGCGCCCCGGAAGAAGGCCCAGGACGCGGTCCGCCGCGTCGTCGGCACGGGCGGCGCGACCGCCACCCAGCTCCAGGCGCTCGCCGAGGAACTCGTCTCCACCGGCGCGGCCAACCGGGAGGCGTTGACCAAGCTGGTGCGCTTCGAGGTCGACCGGGCCCTTGGCGCGGTGGGGCTCGCCACCGCCGACGAGGTCGCCGAGCTGACCCGCCGGGTGCACGAGCTGGAACGCCAGCTCCGGGAGGCGAAGTCGACACCCGGCACCCCGCTGGCCGGCGGCCCCGACGCCGCGAGCGCCCCGGCGTTCCCCGGTTCGCTGGCCGTCGCCGGCGGCGCCATGTCGGCCGCCGCCCCCGGCGCCGCCGAACCGGCCGTTCCCACCACCGCCACCGTCCCGGACGCGACGCTGCCGACCTCGGCGGTGGCCCGCAAGGCGGTCGCGAAGAAGGCCCTGGCGAAGAAGGCGGTCGCCAAGAAGGCCCTGGCCAAGAGGGCGCCCACGGCCGTCACCCCCGCGGAGGGCGGCAAGGTCGAGCCGGTCCGGCCCGCCAAGAAGGCGCCGCCCCGCAAGCGGCAGCCGGGCGACCAGGGCGGCAGCGACCCGACCGCCGAGCGGGGCGAGGCGTGACCGG
>NZ_JAMOKF010000078.1 GCF_023656545.1 Micromonospora phytophila
GCCGACCGAGAACAGCATCGTGTCCACCGCCGGCCCGGTGGCCCCGGACGGAATCGGCCGGATCGACATCGGCAGGCCCGTCGACAACCGGCGGCTCTACATCCTGGGTCCCACCGGCGCGCCGGTGCCCGCCGGTGCCGTCGGCGAGGCGTACGTCGGCGGCGTCGGGGTGGCCCGCGGATACCTCAACCGGCCCGCGGAGACCGCCGCGGCGTTCCTCCCGGACCCGTTCGCCGGGCAGCCGGGAGCCCGGATGTACCGCACCGGGGACCTGGTCCGGCTGCGCGGCGACGGCACCGTCGAGTTCCTCGGCCGCCGCGACGACCAGGTCAAGATCGCCGGGCACCGGATCGAGCCCGGCGAGGCGGCCGCGACGCTCACCGCTCTTCCGGGGGTACGCCAGGCCGCGGTGATCGCCCGCCACGACCGCGGCGACGAGCCGTACCTGGCGGCCTACGTCGTCGCGTCCGACGACGGCGAGCCGCCCGCGGCCCGGACGGCGCGGTGGACCGCCGCCCTGCGGGAGCACCTGCCCGAGCACTTCGTCCCGCGGGCGTGGGTCCTGTTGGACGCCCTGCCCGTGGCCGAGACCGGCAAGATCGACCTGGCCCGGCTGCCCGCGCCCCTGCCGGAGTCCGGGGACGAGCCGCCGCGCGCTGGGGTGGAACAGCTCGTCCACGACGCGTGGTGCGCCGAACTGGGTGTCCCCCGGCTGGCCCTGGACGTTCCCTTCTTCACCGCCGGCGGGCATTCGCTCGCCGCCGTACGGTTGGCGAACCGGCTCAGCGAGGTGCTGGGCGTCGACGTCGGCGTGCACCAGGTGCTCCGCGGCCGCGGCATCCGGGCGATGGCGGCGGAGCTGGACCCCGCCGGCCGCGCCGTCGAGGTCGAGGATCAGGCGCCGGCGACGTACCAACAGGAGCTGATGTGGCACCGGCAGCGCGTGGCGCCCAACCCCGCCGCGGTGCACATGGCGGTGCGGATCACCCTGACCGGGCCGCTCGACGTGCCGGCCCTGGGCCGTGCGGTGGACGGGCTGGTCGCCCGGCACGACGCCCTGCGGACCCGCCTGGTCGACCGGGAGGGCCACCTCGGCCAGGAGGTTCTCGCACACCGCCCGACCCGACTGCCCGTCGTCGACCTCGCCGCCGGGGAGGTCGAGCAGTGGTGCGTGGCCGCCGGGCGGAAACCCTTCCCCCCGGAGGAGGGACCCTGGTTGCGCGCCGAACTGGGCCGCCTCGCCGACGAGCGTTGGGTGCTGATGCTCGTCGTGCACCATCTCTGCGGCGACGGCTGGTCGATGACGCAGCTCCTCGACGAGCTGGGACGGGGCTACGCGGCCCAGCTCGACGGCGGGTCACCACCTCTCCGGCCGCCCACCCGCTACGTCGACTACGCCCGCGGCCAGCGCGCCGCGCCGGTGTCGCAGGACACCCTGCGGTACTGGCGCGACCGGCTGCACGGCGCACCGCGGACCTTGGCGCTGCCGACGGACCGGCCCCGGCCGGCGACGCCCTCCGGTCGGGGCGCCGAGTACGCCTTCGAGATCCCGCCCGGCGTGTCCGACCTGCTGAACCGGCGGGCCACCGCCTCCGGCGGCTCCCTGTTCCCGATGCTGGCCGGCGCGTACGCGGTGCTGATGAGCCAGCTCACCGGCACCCCGGACGTCGTCCTCGCCTGCCCGTACGCGCACCGCGACGACCGGCGCCACGAGTCGGTCGTCGGGCTGTTCACCAGCCCGCTGCTCCTGCGGCTCTCCGTCGACCCGGGATGGGCGTCGGCCGGGCAGGGCGCCACCGTGGGCGGACGCGCCGCGGCCGACCTGGTCAGGCAGGTCGACGACGTCCTCGTCGACGCGGTCCGCCACCAACCGGCGCCCCTGCCCATGCTCTATGCGGCCCTCGATCCCGACTGGCGCACCGGGATGACGCCGCCGGTGGCGAGCATGCTCTTCGGCTGGAACCCGGGGATCCCGACGCCGGACCTGCCGGGCCTCGTCGCGGAGGCCGCCGACCAGGGCCTGGCGTGCGCCCGGCGGGACTACGCGACGGTCCTCACCCCCGTCGGCACGGGACTGCTCGGCATCGTCGAGTACTCCACCGACCTGTTCGACGAGGCGACCGTCGCGGCCTGGTCGGCGCGGTACGTCGCGATCCTGGCCGCCATCGCCGACCACTCCGGGAGCTAGGCAGGCATCCCACGACCGGGCCGGAGTCCGCTGATCCGGCCCGGTCCGGCGGGGTGCGCAGCGGCGCTCGCGGGGCGGCGTCTACTCGAAGCGGGACGGGTCTCCGGCCCCTCGGCGCAGGATCTCCGGCTCGGGTTGGGACAGGTCGACGACGGTCGTCGGCTCCTTGCCGCAGTCGCCGCCGTCGATCACCGCGTCGAGAAGGTGGTCCAGTCGCTCCTTGATCTCCCATCCCTGGGTCATCGGCTCGTTGTCGCCGGGCAGGATCATGGTGCTCGACAGCAACGGCTCGCCGAGTTCGGCCAGCAGCGCCTGGGCCACCGTGTGCTTGGGCACGCGCACCCCGACCGTGCGCTTCTTGGGATGCAGCAGCCGACGCGGCACCTCGCGGGTGGCCGGCAGGATGAACGTGTAGCTGCCGGGGGTGCTCGCCTTCACCAGCCGGAAGACCGAGTTGCTGACCTGCACGAACTGGCCGAGTTGGGCGAAGTCCCGGCACACCAGCGTGAAGTGGTGCCGTTCGTCGAGGCGACGGATCTCCCGGATCCGGTCCAGCCCCGCCCGGTTGCCCAGCTGACATCCGAAGGCGTAGCACGAGTCGGTGGGGTAGGCGATCAGCCCGCCCTCGCGGATCAGGTCGATGACCTGCCGGAGGACCCGGGGCTGCGGGTTGTCCGGGTGCACGTCGTAGTACCTCGCCATACCCCGAGCCTATGCCCTGACCGGGACAGCCGCCTCATCCTCCGGCGGCACGCAGATGGTGCCGGCGGGGCCACGGCACGCCGTGGTTGTCAGGCGCTGCTTCCCTGCGCGTGCTCGGCGGCCACCGAGTCCCGCAGCGCGGCGAGCCCCGGGCTGACCGCCGGGGTGAGCGGCGCCGGGTCCGCCAGCCTCCGCGCCGGGTCCGGCAACCGCGCGAGGTCCGCGTCGAACCGGTGGCGCGCGGCGCGTACCTCGCCAGGCGGATCGGCGGCGTCGAGGCGACGGCCGGCGCGCATGACCGGCACCAGCAGCGGTTCCCGGCCACTCGGTGGCGGTTCGTCGCGTTGCCCGACGACGTCGCCGCTGGCGCCGGTGGGGTCGCGGAAGACCTGCTTGGGGCCGGGCAGGGTGGCCTTGCCGGGTGACAGCTTGAGCACCGGGCGGTCGCCGTAGGCGACCAGCTTGTACGCGCTGTCCAGTGACGGCGCGTCGTAGGAGACGCCCATGCGGGTGCCGACGCCGTACGCGTCGATCGGGGCGCCCTTGGCGGCGAGCCCGGCGATGATGTTCTCGTCGAGGCTGCCGCTCGCCACGATCTGGGCCTGGGTCAGCCCAGCGGCGTCGAGGATCGCGCGGGCCTGTACCGCCAGCGCCGCGAGGTCTCCGGAGTCGAGCCGGACGCCGAGCGGGCCGGTCAGGCCCAGCTCGGTGACGACGTCGACGGCGGCCCGCACTCCGGCGGGCGTGTCGTAGGTGTCGACGAGAAAGATCGGGTTGGTCGGGAAGTCGGTGGCGAACGCGCGGAACGCGGCACGCTCGTCGGGGAACGCCTCGACGTACGAGTGGGCCATCGTCCCGGACGGTTTCAGGCCGTAGCGCCGGGCGGCTTCGACGTGGCTGGTCGCGGCGAAGCCGGCGATGGCCGACGCCCGTGCCACGGCCGCACCGGCCTCGATGCCGTGGGTACGGCGGAACGCGAAGTCGATCAGCTGCGCCTCGCCGGCGGCGAGGCGGCAGCGGGCGGCTTTGCTGGCCACCGTGGTGTGGAAGGTGAGCAGGTTCAGCACACCGGTTTCGACCAACTGCGCCTCGGCGATCGGCGCGGTGATCTCCAGCAGCGGTTCGTCGGCGAACACCACGCGGCCCTCCGGTACGGCCCAGACGTCGCCGGTGAACCGCAGCCGGGCGAACGCGGCCAGGGTCGACCGGTCGAGGCCGACGACGTCGCGCAGGTAGCCGAGATCGTGGTCGTCGAAGGCGAAGGTCTCGAGGAACGTCAGCGCCTCGGCCAGTCCGGCGGCCACCAGGAAGCCGCGCTGCGGGGGCAGGCGGCGGGCGAAGAGGCTGAACGTGGCCGGCTCGACCATGCCGCGGCGCAGGTAGCTGGCCGCCATCCGCAGTTCGTACAGGTCGGTCCGCAATCCGGTCATGCCACCTCCTCGGCCACGCCACCACTGTGGTCGATCCGCCGGTGGCCTGTACGCCAAATGGGAGATCCGGGTCGGCTCCGTCGCGGTGGGCGGTTGAGGATGCCGGCCAGTTGTCGAGAGGAAGCCGGCTCAGACCTCGCGCCGCCCTGCTCAGGGGATTGCCGACGTCCGCGTGTGGGTACCCGGGGGGCACTGTGGGCGGACAGCCCGGCGGCCCACCCTCGCTGGAGGTGCCCGGTGAAGACGCGAGGCGCGGCGACAGCAGTGGCACTTGCTCTCACCCTGACCGGCTGTGGTGTGGTGCGGGACATCGCGGACCGGAGCCCGAATCCTGCACCGTCCCCGACGGTCTCCTCGGCGGAGATCCTGGTGCGGGCCGCCGAAGCGTTGGAGAACGCCTCCTACAGCTACCAGTTCCGGACGCCGGACGTGATCGGCGCCGGCGCGGTCGACGGTGAGGACGGCTGGTTGCGGATCAGGCTGATCGGAGACGGCCTCGCCAAGAGGCGCCTGACCTTCGAGGTGCTGCACGTGGACGAGCACTACCTCGCCCGGAGCAATCCGCTCACCGCCGACCGGTGGACCAGGTTGGACATCCGGAAGATGGACCCGGCACGCCGCAGAGTGTTGGAGGAGTTCGGGGATCCCGCCCGAGCCAGGGAGCTGTTCGCGGGTATCGCCGTGGCCGAGCCGGTCGGCGAGCGGAGCTACCGTGGCGCCCTCGACCTCACCAAGGTGACGAACCCGGCCGACAGCCGCCTGATCCAGGAGGAACATCTCACGTCGCTCAGTGGCGACCAGGCCGCCAATGTGCCGTTCGAGGCCAGCGTGGACGGCCAGGGCCGGCTGCTCGGTTTCCGGTTCACCCTGCCCGCGAGCGGGAGCGAGCCGGAACACCCCTCGGAGATCAGTTACTCGGAGCACGGGTTCAGCCCGGATCTGCGAGGCCCGCTGGACGGCGAGATCGCAACGGCACCGGCGGGCCTGTACGAGATCCTCAACGCGTAACGGTGACGCCCGGTCGTGACCGGGTCCGGTGCCGTACCGCGGGGCTGTTCATGGACCCGGTCTCGGGTAGGCGATTTCGGACACGCACCGGTGGACCGGTCGAAAGCCAGAACGCTGTTTAACAGCACGAAACGGCAGGTCAGCAGGACGTGAAGCCGGTTCGTGGTCAGTGTCAGATCACGGTCACAGTGGCGCTCGCGTTACCACGCCGCGTTATGAAGTCGGAGACCGTTACCCGACGGGAGATCACGACCCATGTGGGGGTTTCCGTGACACGAAGACGAATGCTCGCCGCCCAAGCGGCGATGCTGCTCGTGACCAGCCTGACAGTCCTGATCGCACCGAACCCGAGCAACGCCGCACCCCTGCGCCCACCGGAGCCGGCCACGACGAAGCACGTCGGAGTGGTCGACCCGGTGCGGGCCGGTGTGTCGAAGCCGGTGCGAAGCATGGCCCGCGCGAAGACCGGCAACAAGGCCACGGTGGCGACCACCGACACCGCCACCGTACAGTCGGACGTCGACGGCAAGGCCGACCCGGCGATCCAGGCCGATGACGGACCGGTCAACGACGACCTGAAGCCCACCATCACCCCCTTCGCCGGCCAGACCGGCGGCACCCCGCCCGACACCGTCGGGGACGTGGGACCCAACCACTATGTCCAGATGGTCAACACGACGTTCCAGATCTGGAACAAGGACGGCACGTCCCCGGCGGGCGGCGGACCGTTCCCGATCAACTCGCTCTGGACGTCGAACACGGTCAACGACAACGGCTGTGACACGCAGAACGCCGGCGACCCGATCGTCCTGTACGACCAGACCGTCGACCGGTGGATGCTGGCCCAGTTCACCAGCCCGAACACCGCGCCGTTCGACATGTGTATCGCCTACTCGCAGACGCCGGACCCGACCGGCGCGTTCTTCACCTACTCCTTCCGGTTGAGCGCCTCCCACGACTACGAGAAGTTCGGCGTCTGGCCCGACGGCCTCTACATGTCGACCTTCGAGGGCAGCACCCTGGGTGCGTACGCCTTCGACCGGGCGGCGATGGTCAGCGGCAGCCCCGCCACCTTCCAGTACTTCGGCGCCGGCGCGGGGGCGCTGGGCCCCGGCGTCTCCTCCGCCGGCCGGGTGCGGATGTTCCCCAGCGACTTCGACGGCGTCAACGCGCCGCTGGCAGGCGAGCCGAACCACTTCCTGCTCTCCCGCGACGCCGACAACGGCCAGGGTGGCGCCCAGGACAGCATCGATGTCTACGACTTCCACGTCGACTGGACCACCCCCGCGAACAGCACGTTCGGCCTCGCCACGACGCTGAACACCCAGCCGTTCGACATCAACGTCGGGTGCACCGACGTCGACGGCAACGGCGCGGCCCGCGACTGCATTTCGCAGCCCGGCACCACCCAGCAGATCGACGCGCTGCCCGGTCGGCTGCTGCACCGCGTGCAGTACCGCAACTTCGGCTCCTACCAGGCGATGGTGGCGGTCCAGTCCTCCGTCGACGCCGACGGCAACGACCGCGTCGGCACCCGCTGGTACGAGATGCGCAACAGCGGCGGCGGCTGGGCCATCCACCAACAGGGCACCTACGCCCCGGGCACCGCGGACCGGTGGATGGGGTCGATCGCGATGGACGGCAAGGGCAACATGGCCCTGGGCTACAGCATCGTCGACGCCGCGAACAACGTCTTCCCGTCGATCGCCTACACCGGCCGGCTGGCCGGCGCCCCGTTGGGCAGCATGCCCGAGCCGGAGCAGACCATGTTCTCCGGTACGACGTCGCAGACCAACGCCGACCGCTGGGGCGACTACAGCTCGATGAACGTCGACCCGGTGGACGACTGCACGTTCTGGTACACACAGCAGCACGGCGGTGGCCGGCAGACGCGCATCGGCGCGTTCAAGTTCACCTCCTGCGACCAGACCGACCTGCGGATCACCAAGAGCGACTCCCCCGACCCGGTGTACGCGGGTCAGCAGGTCAGCTACACGGTCACGGTCACCAACGACGGCCCGAACACCGCGTCCTCGGTCACCGTCACCGACAAACTGCCGGCGGGCGTGACGTTCCTGTCGAGCGCGCCGGCGTGCACGAACGCGGCCGGCACCCTCACCTGCGCCCTGGGCGACCTCCTTGCCGGCCAGTCGGTGCCGCTGGTGATCCAGGTCGGCATCCCGGCGAACTTCCCGTCCGGGACGATCACGAACACCGCCACGGTGGCGGCCGACCAGTTCGACCCGACCCCGGGCAACAACACGGCCACCGCCACCACCACCGTCCGGTCCAGGGCCGATCTCGCGGTCACCAAGGTCTGCAAGCCGGACAAGCCGGCGCCGGCCGGTGCGCCCGCCTACTGCGACATCCACGTGGACAACCTGGGGCCCTCCGACGCGACGTCCGTGGAGCTGACGGACGTGCTCACCTCGGCGACACCGTTCGAGGTGGTGAGCGTGACCGCTACCCCGTCGGGGGCGTGCGCGCCCACCGGCTCCGGGCCGGTCACCGCGATCACGATCACCTGTGACCTCGGCACCGAGCCGGCGGGTGGCCGTACGACGGTGCGGGTGACGGTGACCGCCGACGACGTGGCGCAGGTCAACGACGTGGCCACGGTGACCAGCGCGACCGAGGATCCGAACCCGGCGAACAACCAGGCCACCGGCCGGGTCGAGTTCGTCGGGTCGGCCGACCTCAGCCTGGACAAGACCGGACCGGCGGCCGTCACCGCCGGCACCCAGATGCAGTACGTCATCACGGTCACCAACGACGGCCCGTCCGTCGCCCGGGACGTGGTGGTCGGCGACGTGCTGCCCGCCGGGGTGAGCTTCGTGTCGGTGACCCCGTCGGTCGGCACCTGCACCAATGGCCAGCCGACGGCCCGTGACGTCCGCTGCGGCCTGGGCAACCTGGCCAGCGGCGCGTCCGCGACGATCATGATCGTGGCGCTCGTCGCGCCGGACGTGGTGCCGGGCACGGTCCTGTTCAACGAGGCCGTCGTGTCCAGCGCGACCGCGGACCCGGACAACGACGATGTCCGCGACAGCGTGGCCACGACGGTCAACGCCGTCGCGGACCTCTCCGTCGTCAAGGGTGACTCTCCCGATCCGGTGCTCGCCGGCCAGAAGATCACGTACACGATCGCGGTGAGCAACGCCGGGCCGTCGACGGCGCAGAACGTGTCCGTCACCGACACCCTCCCGGCGGGCACGAGCTATGTCAGCGGTGTCGACGGCAACGGCGTCACCGTCTGCACCCTGGTGCAGTCCGACAAGGTGGTGTGCGCGCTCGGCGCGCTGAACCCGGGGCAGACCCGGACGGTGTTCCTGACCGTGCTGGTCGCCCCGTCGGTGCCGGACGGGACGACGCTGACCAACTCGGTGACGGTGTCGGCGACGACGCCGGACCCGAACGCCGGCAACAACACCGCGAACCAGCAGACGACGGTCCGGACGTCGGCGGAGTTGTGGCTCGACAAGACCGGCGACCAGCGGTCGGGCAACCCGGCCCCCACGGTGGTCTACACCCTGACCGTGCACAACAACGGCGGCTGCGAGACCGACGCGCAGTCGACGCCGACCCCCACCTGCGGCGCCGGCGGACCGTCCGACGCGCAGAACGTCACGGTGGTTGACAAGCTGCCCCTGGACCCGAAGAAGTTGGTCGTGCAGTACGTCTCGCCGCAGTGCACCTACGTGAAGGCGACGCACACGGTGACCTGCACGGCGGCGACGGTGCCGGCTGGCGCG
Source organism: Micromonospora phytophila (assembly GCF_023656545.1). GTDB lineage: Bacteria > Actinomycetota > Actinomycetes > Mycobacteriales > Micromonosporaceae > Micromonospora > Micromonospora phytophila. The sequence continues at coordinate 9,081 of NZ_JAMOKF010000078.1, forward strand.
ACGGTCACCTTCGTGATCGAGGCACAGGCGCAGGGCAGTGTCCGGACCATCCAGAACTCGGCGACGCTGACGAGTTCGACCCCGGATCCGGTGGCCGGCAACAACACCGACGACGTGACGATCGTGGTGAAGGGAGGCACCGGCCGGTAGGCCGCGGACCCTACTGGATGCCGTTGGTGTAGGTCAGCGGGACCGCGACGGCGTCGCTCCCGCTGACCGTCACCCGCCGCTCCGGGGTGAACTGGTAGCCCGTCACCGGTTCACCCCGGACGACGTACGTGCCGGGTTCCACCGCGAGCGAGGCCCGGCCGTCCGCCCCGGTGCGACCCTCCGCGACGAGGTCGTCGCCGGTGGACCGGATCTCGAAGCCGGTGTCGGGCCGGGGTTTCGGGTCGCAGCGCGGGTCGGGGGTGACCGGCAGGTGCGGGCACTGCTCGCCGAGCTGGGTGGTGATCCGCAGGGTGCCCTGGCCGGAGCGGCTCTGCGCGGGACCGCTCGCGGTGCTGCCGGCCGCCGGGCCGGTGGTGGCGGGGCCGTCGGTGTCCGCCGCGTCGCACGCCGCCGTGAGCAGCACAGCGGCGGCGACTGCGATGACGCCCCGCCGGATCGCCATCCGTCGAGTGTACGGGTTCCCGCTGCTCGGGCGGCCTCTGACACCTTGATGGACGGCACCGGCCGCGGGCGGATTGACACCCGGCGTTCGCAGGGTTTCCACTGGTCTCACAGCACCGCTTCCCTGGGACGACCTGGGAGGAACCATGGACCCCGTGCCCGTCAAGCCGCCGCAGGATGCCCTGACCGTCCGCCGCCTGCGCCTGGGCATCGGGGTGGTCGGCATCGCGCTGCCGATCGTGCTGCCCGTCGGCAACGCCCTGCTCACCGACCGGTTCGCCTTGCTCGGCTCGATCAGCGGCTACTACCACACCGACATGCGGGACGTCTTCGTCGGCAGCATGTGCGCGGTCGGGGTCTTCCTCATCTGGTACCGCTACCGCAGGCTGGACGACCTGCTCGGCACGATCGCCGGGGTGCTGGCGATCGCGGTGGCGCTCTTCCCAACCGCGACCGACGCGCCGGCCGGCTCGCTCTCCACCATCGACGTCACGATCGGGCGGGTGCACCAGGTCTCGGCCGCGGCGCTGTTCGTGCTCCTCGCCGTCTTCTGCCTGTGGCTGTTTCCGATGAGCGGTCGCCGGGCCCGCGCGACCCGGGGGACGCGGGTCCGCAACGGCGTCTACCGCACCTGCGGGATCGTCATCCTCGCGGCCATCGCGCTCGGGGTGGCGAGCAACGCGCTCCCCGAGTCCGTGCAGGACACGCTCAAGCCGCTGTTCTGGTGCGAGGCGGTCGCGGTGTTCGCCTTCGGTGTCGCCTGGCTGGTCAAGGGCGAGGCGGTGTTCCGCGACGCCGGCGCTGCGGCGGGCGGCCTCGCGGGCCCTTCTCCCGACGGGCCCACGGGCGCCGCCCACCCGACCGCCGCCCCCGCCGGCCCCTAGCGGCCACCACTCCGTCCGCCGTCCCCGACGGTCGCCGTATGTCCGGCGCTCGCCGACCCGTCGCGCTGACCGGCGAGACAGCGGCCGCCGACAACCACGGGCTTGTCCAGGGCGTCGATGGTTGCGCCCGTCGACGCCGGCGCGGCGCCCACCGTCCGGCTGGCGGGCCTGGTCAGGCGCGGGTCGGCGGTGTAGACAGGGATCCTGATCATGTTGCCGCCCGGGTGACCGGGTGCCGGGCGCAGTCCCGTGACCGGCGAGCGGAGGGTCTCATGCAGGGTGAGCTGCAACGGATCGTCGACGCCGTCGCCGCCCACGCGGGCCGGCCGGCACTGATCGAGGACCGCCGCCAACGCGTGGTGGTCTACAGCGAACAGACCGGGGTGGTGGACGAGGTTCGCCGCGCCTCCATCCTGCGCCGGCAGACCGCGCCCGAGGTGATCGCCTGGCTGCGCGAGTTCGGCATCATGGACGCCCGCGAGCCGGTACGCATCCCGTCCTGCCGGGAACTCGACCTGCTGCCGCGGATCTGCGTGCCCATCCGTCATCACGACCTGCTGCTGGGCTTCGTCTGGTTCATCGACCCGGACGGCACGATGGCCGACGTGGACATCGAGGCGACGGGGCTGCTGAAGGAGCTGTCCCTGGCGCTCTACCGCGAAAACCTGTTGGGCGAGCTCTCCGCCCAGAGCGAGACCGAGGCCGCCCGTACGCTGCTCGCAGAGAGCCCGGAAACCCGCGACCAGGCGGTGCGGGCCCTGCTGGAGGCCGGCATGATCGCCGGCGACGGTCCGACCACGGCGCTGGTCGCCCACCTGGTCCCGCCACGCCACCAGGTGCCCGACGAGGGCGCCCGCATCGCACTGGAGCAGTCGCTGGTCGCCGCGCGGCGCCGGCTCGGCACCCGGGAGGCGCTGCACATGGTCCGCCACGACCACGGCGTGCTGCTGCTCGCCGCCGGGCCGGCCGCCGGACGGCCCACCCCGGAGGCCACGGCGAGGCAGCTCGACGACGACCTCCAGCAGGTGACCCGCTCCTTCGGCTCGGTGGAGCGGACCGTCGTCGGTGTCGGCCGGACCCGGTCGCGGCTGGTCGACGCCGTCGAGTCGTACTCCGAGGCGCTGCACGCCGCCCGGGTCGGCGCGCAACTGCCGACGCTGGGCCGGGTGGTCTCCTGGTCGGGCCTGGGCATCTACCGGGTGCTGTCGCGGCTCAAGGACGGGCACCTCGACGTGGCCGACGTGCATCCCGGGTTGGCGCGGATGCTGCGCGGTCCCGGCCACCTGGCGCTGCTGGCCACCCTGGAGCGCTACCTCGACCTGGCCGGCAACGCCCACGCCACGGCGGCGGAGCTGCGGCTGCACCGCACCACGCTCTACTACCGACTGCAACGCGTCGAGGAACTCGCCGACACCGACCTGAAGGACGGCAACGAACGCCTCTGCCTGCACCTGGCGCTGAAGCTGGCCCGGCTCACCGGCCGATACCGGCCGGACGACTGACCGGCCCACGGCGCGGAGGCGCTGCGACATACGTCGCAACCACCGCCGCAGATCTTCGACAGGTGCCCGATGACCGGACGGCCGGCCGGTTCGTAGGTTCGGCGGAACCCGGGAACGAGCAGGGCGGCCGGCGGCAAGCGGGGCGGCGGACGGTCGGGAACGGGCACGGCGGGGCGGAAGCCGGGCAAGGGGGGTTCGTGAGGCGGCGGTGGATCGGGCGCTTCGTCGTACCCGCCTTCTTCGCGGCGGTCTTCGCCGCGCCGCTGTGGTTCATGGTCGTCGGCTCCCTGCGGCCCGCGGGCCTGCCTCCGCCGCGCGGCGTCGAACTCCTCCCGACCCAGCCGACCCTGGCCGCGTACGCCCGCCTGCCGGAACTGATGCCCCTCTTCACCTACCTGGCGAACTCCGCCCTGGTCGTCGCGGTCGCCGTGCCGCTGACCGTGCTGGTCGCCTCGCTCACCGGCTTCGGGCTGCGGCTGCTCACGCCGACCGCCCGGCGGCGGACGGTCCTCGGGTTGCTGGCGCTGCTACTGGTGCCGGTCACCGCGGTCTGGGCCACCCGCTTCGAGCTGTTCCGGCTCGCCGGGGTGGTCGACACGTACGTCCCGCTGCTGGCCCCGGCGCTCCTCGCGGTCAGCCCCTTCCTCGTGCTGCTCTACGCCTGGAGCTTCGGCGGCGTGCCGGACACCCAGCTCCAGGCCGCCCGGTTGGAGGGCGCGGGGTGGCTGACCATCTGGCGCCGGCTGGCGCTGCCCCAGGTACGTCCGGCGACGCTGGCGGTGGCGGTGCTGGCCTTCACCTTCCACTGGTCCAACTTCATCGACCCGCTGCTCTACCTGACCAGCGGCGACCGGTACACCTATCCGCTGGGCCTGCGGTTCCTGCTGTTGCTGAACCCCACGGACTGGCCGCTGCTGATGGCCGGCTGCGTGGTCGCCACCGCGCCGTGCGTGGTGGTCTTCCTGCTGGCCCAGCGGATCCTGCTCGACGACAACCCCCTGGCCGCACTGAGATCCGGAGGACACGGGTGACCCGATCATGGTTGCGCAGGTGTGCGGGGCTGGTCGCCGCCGCCCTGCTGGTGGGTGCCGGCGTCGGCTGCGAGGCCGATGAGCGGCAGGACCGGCCGGGCATCACCGTGGTGCTGTTCGGCGACGCCGAGGAGGTTGCCGGCTACCGGACGCTGGTCGCCGCCTTCGAACAGGCCCATCCCGACGTCGAGGTCACCCTCTCCCCGGTCGCCACCCAGGACGACCTGATGGCCCGGCTGACCAGCTCGTTCGCCGGTGGGCGGCCGCCGGACGTGTTCCTGCTCAACTACCGCCGCTACGGGCAGTTCGCCGCGCAGGGGGCGATCGAGCCGGTGCAGTCCTACCTGGACGCCAGCACGGTGCTGGAGGAGAGCGACTTCAGCCCCCGCGCCCTGGACGCGTTCCGGTTCGACGGCGCGGCGCTGACCTGCCTGCCGCAGAACCTCTCCTCGCTGGTCGTGTACTACAACGCCGACCTGTTCCGGGCCGCCGGCGTGCCGCTGCCGAAGGCCGGCTGGACCTGGACGGACTTCCTGTCCGCGGCCCGCGCGCTCACCGGCGACGGCCGGTACGGGGTCGGCGTGCAGCCCTCCGTCGCCCGCCTCGCGCCGTTCGTCTGGTCCAACCGCGGCGAACTCGTCGACGACCCGGAGAAGCCCACCGCGTTGACCCTGCGGGCCGACCCGGCCACCCGGCGGGCGGTCGACTGGTTCCTCGACCTGCAACTCACCCACCGGGTCGTGCCACCGGACGCCGAGGAGCAGAGCGAGTCCAGCGAGGCCCGGTTCCTGCGCGGCACCCTGGGCATGTACCTGAGCAGCCGGGTGGCCGTGCCGACCCTGCGTACCATCTCCGGTTTCGGCTGGGACGCGGCGCCGCTGCCGGTGGCGCCGGGCGGCGTGCCGGCGTCGATCCTGCACAGCGACGCCTACTGCATGAGCGCCGGCCTGCCCGACCACGCGCAGGCGTGGCGGTTCATCGAGTTCGCGATGGGCGCGACCGGCCAGCGCACCCTCGCCGAGTCCGGCCGGACCGTGCCGTCCCGGCTCGACGTCGCGAACTCTCCCGCGTTCCTCGACCCGGGCAAGCCCCCGCGCTCGTCGAAGGTCTTCCTCGACGCCGAGCCGCACCTGCGCGCCACCCCGCGCACCGCCACCTGGGCGCGGGTGGAGCGGGAGGCGGACACCCTGCTGGAAGAGGTCTTCTACGGCCGGGTCGACCGGGAGGAAGGGCTGCGCCGGCTGGAGGAGACCGTCCGTCCGCTCTTCGCCCTGCCGGTGGGGCAGGGCAAGTGAGCGATGCGCGGGGCGTCCTCCGGCTCGAATCGCTGAGCAGGTCCTACGGGCCGGTCAAGGCGCTCGACGGCGTCGACCTGGAGGTGCGGGCCGGGGAGATGATCACCCTGGTCGGCCCGTCGGGGTCGGGCAAGTCGACCATCCTGCGCCTGATCGCCGGGCTGGACCGGCCGGACCACGGGCGGGTGTACGTCGACGGTGCGGACGTCGCCCGGGTGCCGCCGCACCGGCGGTCCGTCGCGATGGTCTTCCAGGACTACGCCCTCTTCCCGCACCTGACCGTGCGCGGGAACCTGCTCTTCGGCCTCCGGGTGCGCCGGGTGCCCCGCGCGGAGGCCGACCGGCGGGCCCGGGCGGCCGCGGAGCGGCTCGGCATCGCCGACCTGCTCGACCGCCACCCCGACCAGATGTCCGGCGGGCAGCGTCAGCGGGTCGCCCTGGCCCGTGCCCTGCTCCGCGAACCCAGCGTCTACCTGCTCGACGAGCCGCTGGCCAGCCTGGACGCCCCGCTGCGCTTCGCCACCCGGGCCGACCTGCTGACGCTGCACCGCGAGCTGCGCACCACCACGATCCACGTCACGCACGACCAGCAGGAGGCGATGACCCTCGGCGACCGGGTGGTCGTCCTCGCCGCCGGGCGGGTGCGGCAGGTCGGCCCGCCCCAGCAGGTGTACGACGAGCCGGCCGACACCTTCGTGGCCGGTTTCCTCGGCAGCCCCCCGATGAACCTGGTGCCCGGCGGCGGGGTGCTCGGCGGCACCCCCGACGAGACGCTCGGCGTGCGCCCGGAGGACCTGGCCCTGGCCCCGGAGGGACCGGTGGCGGTGACGGTGGAGGCGGTGGAGGCGCTGGGCAGCGAGGCCGTCCTGCTGACCCGCTGCGCGGACGGCACCCGGCTGACGGTCCGTACCGGGCCGCGCCCCGGGGTCGGGCCGGGCGACCCGGTGCGGCTGCGCGCCGACCGGATCCACCGCTTCGACACGGCGACCGGGCTGCGCCGGTGAGCCGGGTCCGACGACCGCTGACCCCGTGGGCGTTCCTCGCCCCGTACGCCGCCGCGGTCGTCCTGCTGGTCGTGCTCCCGGCGGTGCTCAACGTCGGCTACGCCTTCACCGACCACACCGGACTGACCCGGGATCCGCGGTTCGTCGGCCTGGCCAACGTCCGCCGACTGCTCGCCGACGGGTTCCTGCTGGACAGCCTCCGGGCGTCGCTGTTCCACCTGGCGCTGGCCGTACCGGTCCGGCTGCTGGCGGCGGTGGGGCTCGGGCTGCTGCTGGCCGCCCCGCGCCCCGGCGGCCGGTGGTTCCGCACCGCCGTCTACCTGCCCACGGTCATCCCCGACGTGGCGCTGGCGGTGCTGTTCCTGTGGGTGCTCAACCCGCTGTACGGGCCGCTCAACCAGCTTCTCCGGCTGGTCGGTCATCCCGGGTACACGTGGCTCGCCGACCCGACGACCGCGCGGCTGGGCGTCGTGCTCATGCTGGCGTTTCCCATCGGCGAGGGGTTCATCGTGGTCCTCGCGGCCCGCCGGATGCTCGACGGCCGGCTCTACGAGGCGGCGGCGCTGGAGGGGTGCGGGCCGTTCGGCCAGCTGCGGCGGATCACGTTGCCGCTGCTGGCCCCGGTGCTGGTGCTGCTCGCCGTCCGGGACACCATCCTCACGCTCCAGGTCAACTTCGTCCCGGCGTACGTGCTGACCGACGGCCGGCCGGCCAACGCCACGCTGTACCTGCCCGTCTACGTCTTCGACCAGATCTTCGAGTTCTCCGGCTTCGCCTACGGCTCGACCATCACGATCCTGCTGACGGTGGTCACCGCCGCCGTCATCACCGGTCTGCTGATCATGCTGCGGCGCTGGCGGGTGCTGCGCTGATCGTGACATCCTGCTGCGGTGAGGCTCCGGGTGACCGCTCTCGTCGTCGCGTTCCCGCTCCTCGTCGCGTGCGGCGGGGCGGAGTCGCCGGCCGCCGGCGGGCCCGGCCGGGACATGCTGGCGAACCTGCCCAGCTGCGACCGGGTGCCGCTGGACCAGGAGCCGGAGGTCCGCGCCGACGTCACCGGTCTGGTCCTGCCCGACGGCGCGCGCGTCACCTCGGTGGTGCGGCAGGGCGCTCTGACGTCGGTCGAGGCCACCGTCCGGATGACCCCGCTGGACGTGCGCGCCCACTACGAGAAGCGCACCGACATCGACCTGCTCCGCGCCGAGGACGAGATCTTCGAGGCGGAGGTGCTGACCCGGACGCAGGACCGGCGGATGTACCTGCGCGCCGGTGCGCTCTGCGCGGACGGCACCACCCTGACGGCGATGGTCGGGCCGGATTCGGACGACGCCGGGCTCCCCGAGTTCCGGAACGGCCAGTGACGACCTCGACAGGTGTCCTAACCTGACGGCCCGAATCCCAACAGATGCTCGGTGACGTCCACCGATGCGCTGTCTAGCGTGCGCACTCAAGACCGTTCTCCGGTCACCACCGCATGTGGACAGGAGACACCGCATGAACCTCACGCTCCTCCGAAGTCGCCGCGGCCTGACGACGACCGCGCTGCTGGCGCTGCTCGTCGCGGGCGCGCTGACGGCTTCGTCGACACCGCCGCCGAGCCAGCGGTCGCTGGCCACCGGCTCCCCCACCGGGCCGATGGAACTGCCCGACGAGTGGATGACCGCCCAACGGATGAGCGACGGCAGCACCGAGCTCTCCGCCGCCAAGTACGCCAAGGCTCGCGGCGAGGCCAACCAGCTCGCCGCGCACACCCGCAGCGTCTACCGGCCCCTGGCCGAGGGGAACTGGCAGTTCTTCGGCCCCACCAACATCGGCGGCCGCGTCATCGACATCGCGGTGGACCCGCAGGTCCCCGGCCAGGTCTTCATCGCCGCCGCCTCCGGGGGCGTCTGGCGCTCCAGCGACGCCGGCGCACGCTTCGAGCCGGCCTGGCCCGACGGCTGGGGCCAGGCCATGGGCGCGGTCGCGATGACCAGCGACGGTGTTCTCTTCGCCGGCACCGGCGAGGCGCAGCCCGGCGGCGGCTCCATCACCTTCGGCGGCGACGGCGTCTACCGCTCCACCGACCGGGGCGCCACCTGGCAGCGCGTCGGCCTGGAGAAGAGCCACGCCATCGCCCGCTTCGCCATCGACCCGAGCAACGAGGACCGGATCTTCGCCGCCGCCAGCGGCAACCTCTTCGTGCCCGGCGGCGAACGCGGCGTCTACCTCTCCGACGACGGCGGCGACAGCTGGCGGCAGGTCCTCGCGCCGCCGAACGCCACCACGGGCGCGACCGAGGTCGTCATCGACCCGCGCAACCCCGCCCGGGTGTACGCGGCGATGTGGGACCACCTGCGCGAGCCGAACCAGCGCACCTACGGCGGGCCCGGCTCCAGCCTCTGGCGCTCCGACGACGGCGGGCAGACCTGGCAGCGGATGACCAACGGCCTGCCGACCGACGCCGACCAGGGCCGCTGGGGTCTCGCGCTCGCGCCCGACAACCCGCAGCGCCTCTACGCGTACGTCGGCACGGCCCTCGGCCCGTTCCGGGCCTTCTACCGCTCCGACGACGGCGGCGACACCTGGACGCAGACCCCGGTCACCGCCGCCCAGGCGTCCCAGTCCACGTTCAGCTGGTGGTTCGGCAAGCTCTTCGTCGACCCCGACGACCAGAACACGGTCTTCCTGACCGGGGTCAATTTGATGCGCTCGACCAACGGCGCGCAGAGCTTCTCGCCCGTCGGCGGCGTCCACGCCGACCAGCACGTCCTGCGCTGGGACCCCAAAATGCCCAACCGGGCATACCTGGGCAACGACGGCGGCTTCTACCGCTCCGACGCCGACGGCGCCGGCGGCTGGGTGAAGTCCACCCACGAGCCGTACACCCAGTTCTACACCGTCGACGTGGCACAGACCGACCCGGCGCTGAAGGTGGGCGGTGCCCAGGACAACGGCTGCAACCGCGGCTACAACGGCCCCGGCGGCCCGTGGAACGCCATCGGCTGCGGCGACGGGCTCCAGACGATCATCCACCCGAAGTACCCGAACATCGTCTTCGGGTGCAGCCAGTACGGCTCCTGCTACCGGTCGGAGAACTCCGGCGGCACCCCGCGCCAGAACATCGGCGCCGGCCAGACCACCTCGCAGCGACGCAACTGGCTGACCCCGCTGCAGTTCGACCCCAGCAACCCGGACGTCATGTACTACGCGGGCAACATCGTCAACCGGTCGACGGACAACGGCCGCACCTGGACGGCGATCAGCCCCGACCTCACCGGCGGCGGCCCCAACGATCCGTCGGGCTACCCCTGGGGCACCATCACCACGATCGCCGCCGCGCCCACGGACGGCGAGAAGCTGTACGTCGGCACCGACGACGGGAAGCTGTGGTGGACCGACGACCTCGGACGGAGCTGGAACGAGGTCGACCCGGCGCAACTGCCCGGCACCTGGGTGACCCGGGTGGCGGTGCACCCGGCCGACGCGAACATCGCGTACGCCACCTTCTCCGGCTTCCGGTCGGGCAGCGACCGGGCGCACATCAAGATGACCCGCGACGGCGGCCGGACCTGGACCGACATCGGTCGGGGTCTGCCGGACGCGCCGGTGAACTCGGTGGTCCCGACCGCCGACGGGCTGCTGCTGGTCGGCACCGACGTCGGGGTGTTCATGTCGGGCTGGAACGGCGGCGAGTGGGCGGCGCTCGGCGCGGACCTGCCGATGGCGGCGGTCATGTACCTGCGCTACCACGAGCCGAGCCGCCAGTTGACCGCGGCGACGTTCGGTCGGGGCATCCACGACATCACGGTGCCCCGGTGCCCCGCGGCGTCGACGAGGCTCCCGCTGGGCGACACGGGCGTCGGCGTCGTCGGCGCCCTCGCCTCCTGCCGAGCGGCGGCGTAGCCGGACGGTAGTCCACCTGGCGGAGGTTCACGGGTTCAGGCCCACGCAGGGCGAGGGCCACCTCCCGGAAACGGGAGGTGGCCTTCGCGCCGCTGCCGGGGCCATCGCCGGGGAGGGCACCCGGATCGTTCGGACGTGCGCCGGGTAGCCGTCACCCGACCTGAGGCCCGGCGACGAGGACGACCCGGCCGGACGGTCACCGGCGGGTCGGTGTATACAGGAGCCCTTCCACCAGTGGCAGGCCGGTGCCCGCGCAGAGGTCGAGCACAAGGGACTCCGGCGAGGGCGGCGCGCTGCTCGGCGTCCCACCACCGGGCGTCGGGGCCGGAGCGGTGGTCGGAGCGGTGGTCGGGACCTGGCCGGTGGTCGGCGCCGGACGGGGCACCGGACCGGTCGCCGGGACCGCTCGCGGGACGGGCCGGACCGGGCTCGCCGTGGCCGGCGGCCCGATCGGCGCGTTCTCTCGTCGCACGCTACCGGTGGTCGGCGTTCTCGCCGCCCCGGTCCCCGGCGCTGCCGTACCTCCGGCCGGCGGT
>NZ_JAMOKF010000621.1 GCF_023656545.1 Micromonospora phytophila
GTTGCAGTTTTGATTTCCGTAGACGTTTTCCGGCGCCTGATGGGGCATCTGAAACCCATCCAGGCGCTTTTCGTTTTTCGTGTCGTTTCGACGCGGGTGATCAACGCGGCGGCGTAAGGGTCCGCACAGTGCGGTCTCTCACAGCCTGCGAAGGAGCAGACATGACTACAGGTACCGTGAAGTGGTTCAACGCCGACAAGGGCTTCGGCTTCATCAGCCCGGACGACGGCGGCGCCGACGTCTTCGCCCACTTCTCCGCGATCTCGGCGAGCGGCTTCCGCAGCCTCGACGAGAATCAGAAGGTGGAGTTCGACATCACCCAAGGCCAGAAGGGCCTGCAGGCGGAGAACATCCGCCCGCTTTGATCCACACTCTGCGAACGGCGGCCCGACTGGTTCAGCGGGCCGCCGTTCGGCGTTTCATGCGCTCACCACGGCATCGCGAAAATCGTCTGATCGGCAGATGGCCGGCCATCTCGGTGTGGAGCCAGCTCAGGATTTGCCCCCGTGTTCTCTTCTCTGGATCGATTCGGACCTCGGGCGCTAGTCTGCCCAGGCCGACTGTCAGCTCGCCCAAGGCGCGCCTCTGGCTCATGAACCAGACAGACACAGACATCGACTCTTATCGCTAACGGGCCGAATTCCGCATCGCCGCCGCCCCGACGGTCGAGGCACGTACGGTCGCGGTCCAGGTGGAGCACACCATGGTCGGACTCGACGCCTCGCCTCCTGATGACTGTCAGACAGTCGGGACCCGGGGTGCACGGCGTTACATCCTGAAGGGTTGATGACTATGACGACGACCTACTCGGGTCCTGCGAGGCTGATCCTGGTCGACGGCGCATGCATATCCGGCATGGCTTCCCTCAGTACCAACCAGCGCGGAGGACTCAACGGCTGGGGCGGCACGTTCCGTCCGGACGAGATCACGACAGACCTTCGCAACGCAGTCGAAGGGCTGCAATTGGAACTGCCCTACGATCGGATGGGGACAGTCGCCGTCACCGGCATACGCAAGCTACTCGCCACGCAGGTGTTGATGTCGTTGGCAGGCCGCGGACCCGCACCATTCTGATCGTGCGCCGCACGGCCGCCGCTACATCGCCGCCGCGACGCGGTCACT
>NZ_JAMOKF010000622.1 GCF_023656545.1 Micromonospora phytophila
GGGACGCTCCTATGCCGCGTCAAGTGGCTGTGGTGGGTTTTCGAGGCGTCGGTAGAGGTCTCGGGCGATGTAGCGCTTGAGGCAGCGTTTGATTTCGCGGTCGGTTTTGCCTTGAGCGCGGCGGCGCTCGGCGTAGGCGCGGGTGCGTTCGTCGCGTTGCAGGCGGCATAGGGCGACGGTGTGCAGGGCGCGGTTGAGCTGGCGGTCTCCTGAGCGGTTGAGGCGGTAGCGGACGGTCTTGCCGGAGGACGCCGGGATCGGGGCGGCCCCGGCGAGCATGGCGAACGCGGCGTCGTTGCGGCAGCGCCCGGGGTGGGACCAGGCGGTGAGCACGGTGGCCGCGACGATGGGCCCGACGCCGGTGAGGTGGAGCAGGTCCGGTCGCCAGGAGCGGACGATCGCGCGGATCGCCTTCTCGTGCCCGGCGGCTTCGGCCTCCAGGAATCGGACGCGGCGGGCCAGGTCCCGCAACACGGCCAAGCAGGTGAACACCTCGACATCAGCGTTGGCGGTGGGGCGCAGCCGGGTGGCGGTGGCGAGCATGACTCGGGTGCTCTGGCCGCGGAACCGGGCCCGCACCACCTCGGGGGCGGTGATCACCATGGCGTGCAACTGCCGCTGAGCATCGGAGCTGGCTTCCACGGCTGCGCGGCGGGCGGTCAGTCGTGCCTGCAACGCCGCCCGCTCGGGGCCGGTCTTCGGCTGCGCCAGGCGGGTGCGGGCCAGGGCGTCGCGGGCGGCGCGTTCGGCGTCGATCGCATCGGACTTCGCCCCGCCGCGGCGGGCCGGGCGCAGCGGACGATCCAGTTCGACGACCAGTTCGCCGGCGGCGGCCAGGTGCCGGGCCAGGCCGGCGCCGTAACCACCGGAGCCCTCCAGCGCCCAGGCTCGCAGCCCCGAGTGTTGCTCTGCCAGAGCCACCAGTTCGGCATAGCCGTCCGGGTCGGTGCGCACCGTGACCCGTGCCAGCACCCCGCCGGTGCGGGTATCCACTAGCGCGGCGGTGTGGGTGTCTTTGTGCGTGTCGACGCCGATGACGACCTCGACCAGATCTGCCAGCATGGACATGCGTTCTCTCCTCACCGTGGGGACGCACAGGTCCGGTCCGGTGCGGAGATGGC
>NZ_JAMOKF010000623.1 GCF_023656545.1 Micromonospora phytophila
GGCCGCCGGCGGCCCGCAGCGCGGCCAGCCCCTCGGGGTGCGCCCGGCCGGGGGTCAGCAGCAGGGCCGACACCGCCGCCCCGCGCCGGGCCAGCTGCGCACCGGCGTACAGGGTGTCGCCGCCGTTGTCGCCGGAGCCGACCAGCAGCAGCACCGCGGATCCGTACACCCCGCCCCGCTCGGCGAGCAGCAGCGCGCAGCGGCGGGCCAGGCCGGCGGCGGCCCGCTTCATCAGCGTCCCGGGCGGGAGCGTGGCCATCAGGCCGGCCTCGGCCGCGCGTACGTCCCCGACCCGCCACACCGGTTTCATGCCACTCCGTCCCGGGCGTGCCGGTCCGGCACGCACCCGATCAGCGTTCCGCGACCACCATGGCCGACGCGATCCCGCCGTCGTGCGACAACGACAGGTGCCAGCGGTTGATCCCGCGTTCGGTGGCCGCGGCGGCCACCGTTCCGGAGACGGTCAGCCAGGGCCGGCCGTCCGGGTCCGGCACGATCTCGCAGTCGTGCCAGCTCAGGCCGCCGGGAGCACCGAGCGCCTTGGCCACCGCCTCCTTCGCGGCGAACCGCGCGGCCATCGACTCGGGCGAACGCGGGTTGCCGGAGCGGGTGTAGCGCTCGGCCTCGGTGAAGAGCCGGTCGGCGAGCAGCGGCGTCCGCGCCATGGCCCGGGCGAACCGGTCGACCAGGACGACGTCGATGCCGACAGCGACGATCACGGACCTCACCCTACCGGCGGGGGCGGCGGCACATTAGCCGCCGGCCGGGCCCGGGGCAACGCCTGTGGACGACCCCGCCGTACGACGGGAGGCCGTTGTCCACAGGGCGGGTGGCGCGGCACGCCGGCCGCCTAGCGTCCCGCCCGTCGATGTTCTTCCACCGGGCGGGGGCCGAAGATGACCGAGGAGCCGTTCACCGTACGGCCGGACGCGTTGCGCCGGGCCGCGGGCGCGCTCGACGACGACGCGTACCGGCTAGGGCACGGGCTGGCCGGGGTCACCGGGCTGGTGGTGCCGGCCCCGCATTGGTCGGCCGGGGCGGCGCTGATTGGGCTGGAGTCGGCCGTGCACGCGTGGTTCGGCGGGCTCGGCGCCCGGGTGGCGGTGACCGCCGAGGCGAT
>NZ_JAMOKF010000624.1 GCF_023656545.1 Micromonospora phytophila
GGCGACCACCGAGCAGGCCATCTCGGTGTCGTCGGTCCACTCCCACGGTGGCGGGGGAAGCCGTCCCGCGGCCAGGTCGGCCGGGCGCCGGCCGGGAACGAAGAACTGCGAGCCGAGCGCGTCGCCGACCGACAGGCCCGCGAGCGAATCCCGGGCGAGCGCGAGGCGGGTGTCGGCGAAGAGCGTGAAGGACATCGTTGTACCAGCTTGCCCGGTCGGCAGGTGCACCGCAACGCGATCAACTTGCCACGCCAAGTACGGTCTTGGGGTGGCCACCGTGCTCCTGGTCGAAGATGATCACGTCGTACGCGGCGCGATGCTGCGGTCCCTCGCCGACCGGGGGCACGCCGTACACGCCGTCGGCACCGCGCTGGACGCCCTGCGCCGGGTCGCGGCCGAGACCCCCGACCTCGTGGTGCTCGACCTCGGCCTGCCCGACCTGGACGGCTCGGACGCGCTGCGGATGCTGCGCGGCATCACCGACGTACCGATCATCATCGCCACCGCCCGGGACGACGAGCAGTCCGTGGTCCGGCTGCTGCGCGCCGGCGCCGACGACTACATGGTCAAGCCGTTCACCGGCGCGCACCTCGACGCCCGGATCACCACCGTGCTGCGCCGGGCCGGCCGGGCCAGCCGGACGGTCCAGCCGGCCGTGCACAGCGTCGGCGGGCTGCGGGTGGACGTCGGCGAGCGCAGCGCCCACCTCGACGGCGAGCCACTGGCGCTGACCCGCAAGGAATTCGACCTGCTGGCGTATCTCGCCGCACGGCCGGGCCGGGTAGTGTCCCGCCGGGAGCTCTTGGAGGAGGTATGGCGGCAGCCATCGGTCGGCGAGGATCAGACCATCGACGTTCACCTGTACTGGCTGCGCCGCAAAATGGGCGAGTCCGCGGCGAAGCCGCGCTACCTGCGCACCGTGCGGGGGGTCGGCTTCCGGTTGGTGGCGCCCGACTGAGGTCGTCGCTGGCCCTGCTCACGGCCGGCATGTGCGCTCTGGTCGCGCTCGCTTTCCTCATCCCGCTCGGCACGAGCCTCGGAGACCGGGCCCGCGAGGAGGCCATCGCGGACGCCGCCCGGCGCAGCGCGCTGGTGACCGGCGCGCTCGCGGTCAGCACC
>NZ_JAMOKF010000625.1 GCF_023656545.1 Micromonospora phytophila
GTCGACGAGCTGCGCCCGGTGGCCCGCGCCCTCGACGTGCCGATGACCGGGGCGACCTGGGACGACGCGGCCCGCCATGGCGGGGCCGACGTGGTGATCTCGACCGTGCCCAGGGGGGTCGCCGACCCGCTCGCCGCCACGGTGCCGTGGCAGCCGGCGACGGTGCTCTTCGACGCGCTCTACGACCCGTGGCCGACGCCCCTGGCGGCGGCGGCACGGGCGGCCGGCTGCCGGGTCGTCTCCGGGCTCGACCTGCTGCTGGCCCAGGCGGTCGGCCAGTTCGAGCAGTTCACCGGGGTCGCCGCGCCGCGCGCCGAGATGGCCGCCGCGCTGGCCGCGGCCCGCGCCGCCTGAACCGTCCGCCGACGGACGGGAATGTCCCCTGTGGCGGCTGCGGGCATCCTTAGGCGACGGTTAAGACGCGCTTAGGTCCGACTGTCCTCCCCACGTCAGGTGGTGGGCGTCGATACGCTGCTCAGCGTTACCGTCCCAGACACAGGGAGTTCTCCTTGACCAGGCACGGACTGCACCGCCTCACCCGCAACCGCGGCCCACGGCGCAAGGCCGTGTTCCTCGGCGTCCTCGGCGCGACGGTGGTGGCGGGCATCGTGGCCACCATGATGCCGCTGCTGGCCGCCGACGACCTGTCGATCCGGGCGACGGCGGACACCACGGCCACCACCGTGCCGCAGGACGGCGACAACGGCGTGAAGTCCACCCTCGCGACGTGCCCCGCCCGCTGTGACGGCAACCCGCGTGGTGGCCGGGAGGCGGTCATCCGGTTCGCGGTGAGCACCCTGCCGGCGACCGCGGTGAACGTCCGGGCGACGCTGCGGGTGCACACCTGGAAGGACGTCACCGCGACGGTGACCGCGCACGCCTCCACGGTCGACGCCACGGCGGCGCGCCCGGCCCCGGCGCCGGCGGGCGCCACCCTGGACACCGTGGCCGGGGTGCGCCAGGGCTTCAACGAGTGGGACGTCTCCGCGCTGGTGCGGGGGAACGGCACCTGGACGGTCTCGCTGGCGCAGACCGGGCCGGAGAGCCGGATCTACTGGGCGTCGACCGACAACCGCAACCCTGACCTGCACCCGCGCCTGGTGATCAGCTACGACGTC
>NZ_JAMOKF010000079.1 GCF_023656545.1 Micromonospora phytophila
CGGCGCGGCCCGCCCACCGCCTGACCCTCGGCCGCAGAACCGCCGGTCCCGCACGCGCCGTCACGTCCCAGGTGGACCGGCTCCGCCGACCGCCGATCTGGGCGTCACGCCACGTCGTCCGGGGCCGACCCGAGGGGTACGTCCCGGCCCGGCACCGCCCGGTCCGATCGGGAAGCAACCCAGGGGCGGTGCCGGAACAGGCGTCGCCGCGAGCCGAGGAATCCCGGGCCGGGGCCGATCCGCTCCCGTGCCGTCGTCGCCTCCGGGCGACGGCAACTCCCGCCCTCCACGGGCCCACCACAAGTCGATCTTCCGTCATTCGACCGCGAGGTGTTGTTGATGCAAACCGTGCTCTCCTCCGTCCTGCTCGATGTGCCCCGGGCCGCCGTGATCTGGCTGAGCCTGCTCGGCGTGGTCGCCGTCACCGTCGCCGGCCTGCTCCTCCGGCCGGGCCGGCCGGGCCTCGACCCGGGTGCCCGGATCCGCCGCGCGGCGATGCCGAGCGAGCTGGAACGGGCCGAGGAGAAGCGCGAGCGGGCCCGGTACGCGGAGGAGGTGGCGGTGGCCGCGGAACGGGCGGCCACCACCGCCCGACGGCTCCGGGCCGAGTGGCTGAGCGCGCAGGAGGCGGTCGAGGCGGCCTGGCGGGCGTACGAGGCCGCCGAGGCGGACGTCCGCCGGCTGGCCCCCGCCGAGGCGATGCCCCTGCCGCGTACCGGGCGGACCCCCGCCGAGTACGCCGAGCGGGAGCGCTACCTGCACCGGGCGGCGCTGGACGCGTACTGGCGGCGGGAGCTGTCGGTGGAGCAGCTCAGCGACGTCTTCGCGCACCGCAACGGGTGGGACCCGCGGTTGCACCCGGTCGAGCAGGAGCTGGTGCTGCGCCGGGCGGTACGGGACAACCTGCTGGCTCGGCAGCGGAGCGCCCGGGAGCAGGAGCAGGCCGCCTGGCGGGCCGCCGAGCTCGCCGCCGAGTCGGCCCGCAGCCTGCGGGACGAGGCGTTCGCCGCGACCGAGCGCCGCCCCGAGGAGTCGCAGTCGTTGCTGCCGCTGACCGAGGGCCTGCGGGCGGGCGAGCAGACGCGGGAGATCCCGGCGGCGCAGACCCGGGAGATGCCGGCCGTGACCCGGAGCCGGGCGGCGGTCGCCGTGTACTGACCCGCGCCGAGCGGCCGACACGGGCGCGCCCGAGGCGTCCGGCCCCGGGCGGAGCGGGCCGGGGCGGGCTACCGTGTCGGCATGTCCCGGGAAGCGTGGATCATCGTCGGCATCGTGGCGGTCGCCACGCTCGTCGGCGCGGTGCTGCTGGCCGTACGGGTGGTCCGCACCCGCCGGCTGCTCGGCACGCTCGGCGTGCACGGCAAGGTCGCCTTCTACGGCGCGCTGCTCTACACCGTCCTCCCGGTCGACCTGATCCCCGACCCGATCTACCTGGACGACATGGCCGTGCTGACCGGCGCGCTGCTCTACCTCGGCCGACTGGTCCGCCAGCGCCGGGCCGCGCACCGCCCGCTGCCCGGTCAACCGGACAACCCGCCCGACCCCGACCGGGTGCACCGCCCGGTGCCGTGAGGCCACGGCGCCCGGGCGTGCACGGCCCGATGCGGTGAGGCCACGGCGCAGGAGCGTGCACCGCCCGATGCGGTGAGGCCACGGCGCATGGGCCAGCAGTGGTGCGGCCGCCCGGGCACGGGCCAGCAGGGTCGCGGCGCGGACCTGCCCGCCGCAGGCGCGTGTCATGATCGGTACCGCAGCGCGAGACAGGGGACGGACATGCCCGGCGACCATCGGTTGGACCCGCACGACGAGCGGGTCACCAGGTTCTGCCGGGAACGGCACCTGGCCACCCTGACCACCCTGCGCGCGGACGGGACCCCGCACGTCGTACCGGTGGGGGTGACCTTCGACGCGGCGGCCGGCCTCGCCCGGGTGATCACCAGCGGCACCTCCAGCAAGGCCCGGCACGTGGCCGAGGCCGGCCCGTCGGGCGCCCCGGTGGCCGTCTGTCACGTCGACGGGCGGCGCTGGCTCACCATCGAGGGGCGGGCGGTGGTCCGCTCCGGCCGGCCGACTGTGGCCGAGGCGGAACGCCGGTACGCCGAGCGCTACCGGACACCGCGTCCCAATCCGGACCGGGTGGTCATCGAAATCGCCGTCGCGCGCCTGTTGGGCAGTCTCTGACCGTCTGACCGGTTACGGCCGTACGTCGGTGACGGTGTGTGACCGACCGCATGCCCGCGAAGGAATCCTCCCGCCCCTGCCGCCGTTGCACCTCATCGTGTGGCCGGGAGGCCCGGCCGGCGGCGTGGAACGCCAGCCGGAACAGGGCCGTTGCATCCCCCCGGTACGCCCGTGGGCCGCCGTGCCCCCGGGCCGTCGAAACAGTTCAGCCGAGCGCCATTCCCGGTGCCTGCGCCTCCGGTCCCCCCGGAGGCGACAACCCCCGATTGGAGCCCGACCATGAACCCGATCGTGCAGAAGACCGGCCTGTCCGCCCTCGGCCTGCTGGTCGCCGGCAGTTGCATCGCGGGCCCGGCGCTCTCCGCCCAGGCCGCCCCGGTGAGCAGCACCCCGGTCGCCTCGGTGCACACCGACAAGGGCGACAAGGGTGGCAAGAACGACCGCGCCGACAAGAACGGCCGGGCGAACAAGGACGGCCGGGCCGACAAGGACGGCCGTAGGGACAAGCGGGCCGAGCGCATGGTGGGCGTCGAGTACCAGGCGCAGCCCAACTTCTACTTCTGCGGCCCGGCCGCGACCCGGATCGCCCTGTCCGCGCAGGGCAAGGCGCTCCCGCAGGACCGGGTCGCCGAGCTGCTGGGCACCACCGAGGCCGGCACCGACTCGGCCCTGGACATCACCCGGGTGCTCAACGAGCTGACCGGGGCGGGGTACGAGACGACCGAGATCCGTGACTCGGTGGCCCGGCCGGACCAGGTCGACCAGCTGCGTACGGACCTGCTGGACGCGCTGGAGGACGGCCGGCCGGTGGTGGCCAACATCAAGGGCACCGCGGTCGACACCGACGGCAACCCGCACTCCTACGAGGGCGGCCACTACCTGACGCTGGTGGGCTACCGCGACGGCGGTGACCTGGTCCGGGTCGCCGACCCGGCCGCCCCCGAGGGCGAGTACTGGATGACCCTGGAGAAGGTCGCCAACTGGATCGCCGAGCGCGGCTACTCGTCCTGACCGGACACCGACAAGGGCCGGTCCTCCCGTTTCGGGGGGACCGGCCCTCGCGCGTTCCGGCGGGACGGCGAACCGCCGGAACTACCCCCGGTCCGCCCGGCTGACCTCGTCGATCAGGCCGGCGAGCAGCGCGGTCCGGGGGACGGCGGAGTCGAGGTCCAGCCACTCTGACGGGCTGCGGCGACCAGCCGGCGGATCTCGGCGAGCGCCGCCTCGTACTCGCCGTCCGCCAGGCACGCAGGTCCATCAGCATCCGGGCCCGGTGTGGTGGGTTCGTCCGGCTGCTGAGGGGTACAGCCCGACAACCGACCGTTTCCGCAACCGGTAAGGGGCGAACATGACCAACCCACAGACCGCCACGGGCGAGGATGTCGTCGACGTCCTGACCGCCGACCACCGCGAGGTGGAGATGCTCTTCGTCGAGCTGGAGAGCCGGCAGGGCACCCCCGAGCACCGCCGGCAGCTGGCCGACGTCGTGATCGCCGAGCTGGTCCGCCACTCGATCGCCGAGGAGGCGTACGTCTACCCGACCGCGCGCAAGGCGCTGCCGGACGGCGACCAGGTCGCCGACCACGAGATCTCCGAGCACGCCGACGCCGAGCGGACGATGAAGGAGCTGGAGTCGGTCGACCCGTCCGACCCCCGCTTCGACCAGCTGCTGTCCCACCTGACCAGCACGATCCGGCACCACATCCAGGACGAGGAGAGCGACCTCTTCCCCCGGCTGCGGGCCGCGGTGGCCCGCGAGGAGATGGTCGAGCTGGCCGGCAAGGTGCAGGCGGCCAAGAAGAGCGCCCCGACCCGCCCGCACCCGGCCGCCCCGGACCGCCCGCCGGCGAACAAGCTGCTCGCGCCGGGCGCCGGCCTGGTCGACCGGTTGCGGGACGCGCTCAGCGGCCGGCCCACCTCGATGGAGAAGCTGCGCGAGAAGCAGCGGTGACGTCGTGACGGCCCGGTGGCCACGCCCTGCGACCGGACGTGGCCACCGGCGTCCCGCCACGACCGGTCACCTCAGGGCTCCGGCGCTATCCGGCGCAGGCCGTCTCCCTCGGACACGACGACCGCCTCCATCGGGCACGACTCGGCGGCGTCCAGCAGCGCGTCGTCGGGCGCCACCCGTTCGGCGACGGGCCGGGACAGCCCGCCCACCAGCACGAAGTGCCCGGGCGCGATGCCGGCACAGATCCCCGACCCGATGCACCGGGTGGGATCCACGTGCACCCGCCACATCTGCTCCACCCCGCTCACCGCGGCCTCCCGCTCACCAGGCCACCGGCAGTGCCACCGGGCCCCGGACGAGCAGACCGCTCTTCCACGTGAGCGCGGACTCCGGCACGGCCAGCCGCAGCCCGGGGGTGCGGTCGATCAGGGTCTCCAGGACGACCTGGAGCTCCATCCGGGCGAGCTGCGCGCCGACGCAGTGGTGCACGCCGTGCCCGAAGCCGAGGTGGGGGTTGCTCTGTCGGGTCAGGT
Source organism: Micromonospora phytophila (assembly GCF_023656545.1). Taxonomy (GTDB): domain Bacteria; phylum Actinomycetota; class Actinomycetes; order Mycobacteriales; family Micromonosporaceae; genus Micromonospora; species Micromonospora phytophila. The sequence continues at coordinate 4,666 of NZ_JAMOKF010000079.1, forward strand.
CGAGCCGGTCCGGCTCGACGAAGACGGTCTCGTCCCGGTTGGCCGACGGGATCGAGACGACCACCGGCTCGCCGGCCCGCACCAGCACGCCGCCGAGCTCGACGTCCTCAAGCGCGTAGCGGGCGAACGCCGAGGACGCCCCGAGCGGGACGAAGCGCATGAGCTCCTCGACCGCGTTCGGCACCAGCTGGGGGTCGGCGCGCAGCCGGGCCCACTCCTCAGGTCGGGTGAGCAGCACGTAGACGAAGTTTGGGATCTGGCTCACCGTGGTCTCGTGGCCCGCCGCGAGCAGCCCGGCGGCCAGCCGGACCACTTCCTCCGCGTCGAGGCGGTCGTCAGCGTCCCGGGCCCGGACCATCGCGCCGAGCAGGTCGTCGGTGGGCTCCTCGTGCCGCCGCGCGATCAGCTCCCCCATGTACGCCAGCAGGTTGTCGACGTACTGCTGGGCCTGCTCTCCGGTGAGCGAGGTGGTCGAGACGATCGCCTCGGACCAGGTGTGGAAGCGGTCCTGGTCGGTCACGGGCACGCCGAGCAGGTCGCAGATGACCCGGATGGGCAGCGGCGTGGCGAGGTGTTCCACCAGGTCGGCCGGCGGTCCGGCGGCGAGCATGCCGTCGACCAGCTCGTCGGCCACCTGTCGGGTGCGGGGGCGCAGCTGCTCCACCCGGCGGGCGGTGAACGCCTTGGCCACCAGCCGGCGCAGCCGGGTGTGCTCCGGCGGGTCCATCTCCAGGATGCCGGCCTGCATCCGCCGCGGGGTGTTGCGGGGTTCGTCCCGGCCCACCGACGCGGCCCGGCTGAACCGGGGGTCGCCGAGCACGGTCCGCACGTCGGCGTGCCGGGTGGCCAGCCAGGCCGGCTCGCCGAACGGCATCCGGACCCGGGTGAGGGGTTGCTCCCGGCGCAGCCGGGCGTAGCGCGGATCCAGGTCGAGCCGGACGGGGTCGCTGAACGGATAGCGCTGGGGAATGATCGTCTCGGGCGCCTCGGTCACCGGATGACTTCCTCTCGTCGCGGCACCGCCGGGGGTCGGCACCGGTCCGCTCGGGGGCGACTCGACAGCGAGTCATGTTCCGATTGCGGATCGTAGCGAGAGTGGTCGATCCTCGCTAGCGGCGAGCGTCGATGCCGCAGAAACGACACTCCCGGGCCGCCGAGGGTGCGGCGGCCCGGGAGGAGTCGGGTCGGTCAGCGGACCTGGTCGCCCTCACCGGTACGGGCCTGGGCCTGGTCGACGCCCTTGTCGATCTGGTCGTCGTACTTGCCGCCGGTGCGCTGGTCGGCCATGTCGCCGCCCTTTTCCAGCCCCTGGTCGACCTGCTTGTCGTGCTGGTCGGCGAAGTCCTTGGCCTTGTCCATGAAGTCGCTCATGACCGTCCTCCTCGAATTCGGGGTTCGATCTCCGGGTTCCCAGGTGCCGGGAGCGCAAACGCCCGCTCACCGGACAGACCACCAGGAAGGTGACGACTTCACACAAGGGACCGTTCTACCGGAGCAGGAGGATGCAGTCGGCCACCGGCGGCGGCCACCTCGCCGCCTGGCCCGGATTATCCTGATCCATCCCCCATAATCCGGGTCCGGCGCCCGGGTGGCGGCGGGCGCGGGTGTCGGAAGGGCGCCGGCCGGGTACCGACTCGCCGGAGATCGAGGAGGGCCGACGTGGTCGCAGACGGTGCCGGGCCGACGCCCGAGGTGAGGACGAACCCGGGCGCGGGACCCCGACAGACCTGGGCCGGGCTGCCCTGGCTGGTCCGCTCGGCGGTGGTGTGGAGCGCCTGCCTGGTGGTGGTCGTCGCCGGGCTCTACCTGCTGGGCAAGATCGCGGTGCTGCTCGCGCCGCTGGCCATCGCGTTGGCCGCGACCATCTTCCTCACCGCGCTGCTCGACCCGGTGCAGCTCGCGCTGCGCCGGCTCCGCCTGCCGGCCGCGCTGGCCGCCCTGCTCACCGTGCTGTTGCTGCTCGGCATCCTGGTCGGGGTCGGCACCCTGGTGTGGAACCTGACCGCCAACCAGTTCAGCGAGTTGAGCGCGGAGCTGACCCAGGGCCTGGACCGCACCCGCGACTTCGTGACCTCCACGCTGCCGGTGACCGACGAGCAGCTCGACCGGCTGATCCAGCAGGCGCGGCAGGGCGCCGGCGAGGGCTCACTCGACCCGGTCTCCGGCGCCCGGACCGCCGCCGAGGTGGTCGGCTCCGCGCTGCTCGCGCTGGTGCTGCTCTTCTTCCTGCTCAAGGACGGCCGGTCGATGTGGCACTGGACGCTGGGCCGGATGGGCGGCCCGAACCGGCCGTTGACGGCCGAGGCGGGCCGGGCGGGCTGGCGCACCCTCGGCGCCTACAGCCGGGGCACGATGATGATCGCGGCGATCGACGCGATGGGCATCGGCCTGGCCCTGGTGCTGCTCGGGGTGCCGCTGGCCTTCCCGCTGGCGCTGATCACCTTCTTCGGCGGGTTCATCCCGATCATCGGGGCGACGGTGGCCGGCGCGGTGGCGGTGCTCGTGGCCCTCGCCGCGAACGGGCCGACCACCGCCCTGCTCACCCTCGCCGCCGTGATCGCAGTGCAGCAGATCGAAGGCAACCTGCTGGAACCGCTGATCATGAAGCGTCAGGTGCGCCTGCACCCGGCGGTGATCCTGGTGGCGGTCACCGCCGGCACCCTGATCGCCGGGATCGCCGGCGCCTTCGTCGCGGTGCCGATCACCGCGGTCGTGTGGCGGATCATCGACACCGTGCAGCGTCACCGCCAGAGTGACGCCGCTCCGGTGGTCGCCCCCATGACCGCCCCGGAACCGCCACCGGCCGCCACCTGAACCGCCGGCACCAGGGCGCCGGCATGGCCTGCGGCCCAGCATTCCCGTGTGCGGCGGCGGCTCGACGCTGGCCGGTAGCGCGGAAGGATGCCGCCGTGCCCACACGCCCGGCGGGCAGGCCGGCCGCCGGCCCGCGCTCAGGAGGGAACCGGGTGGTGCAGGTGGGCGGCGAACCAGTCAGCCGCGGCGTCCGCCACCTGCTCCAGCGTGCCGGGCTCCTCGAAGAGGTGCGTCGCGCCGGGGACCACGGTCAGCTCGGCGCTGTCGGGCAGCGCCGCCCGGGCCTGCTCGTTGAGGACGATCACCTGCTCGTCCAGGCCCCCGACCAGCAGCAGCGTGGGCGCGCGCACCTGACCCAGGGCGGGACCCGCCAGGTCGGGCCGGCCGCCCCGCGAGACCACCGCCCGCACCTGCTCCGGTCGCGCGGCGGCGGCGACCAGCGCGGCGGCTGCCCCGGTGCTGGCACCGAAGAGCCCGATCGGCGCCCCGCCGAGGGACCGCTGCGCCGCCAGCCAGTCCACGATCGCGGCGAGCCGGCCGGCGAGCAGTTCGATGTCGAACCGCAGCTCGGCGGTGCGGGCGTCCACCCGGTCCTCGGCCGGGGTCAGCAGGTCGACCAGCACGGTGCCGAGCCCCCGGCGGTTGAGCACGTGGGCCACCGCCACGTTGCGCGGGCTGTGCCGGGAGCTGCCGCTGCCGTGCGCGAAGAGCACCACGCCGGCCGGTTCGGCCGGGAGCAACAGGTCGGCCGGGAGTTCGGCGTCCCCCGCCGGGATCGTCACCTCACTGCTCTGCACGTCCATCTCGACCTCCACCAGCCGGCGTTCCACGTCGACGCCCGCATACCCGCCCGCCGGCCCGGCAAGCCATGATCTTGCCGCCACCGGAGGGTTTGTCACCGGGGCGGTCGGGAAGGCGACCGGCGACCGCAGACCGTACCGGCGCAACCGCGCCCCCGACGGATCGCGAGGATGGCCATGGCGCAGCAGCAGCGAGAGTCCCGGCAGCAGACGGCCGAGCGGGACCGATCGGAACAGGACGCCGAACGCAACCGGGACTGGGCGGACGACGCGGCCGAGGCGCGCACCGCCGACGACCCCCGGGCGATGGCGCCCCGGGACGCCGGCGGCCGCCCCTCCCAGGGCAAGCCGATCTGACCGCCGCCGCCGGCCCGCCTCACCGCGGGCCGGCGGCCGGTGCGCACCGGCCTACATCTCCCGCTCCGGGAGGCGGAGCAGCGGGGCGCGGCCGGGTGCCTGCTCCGGTCTGGGGCCGGTGACCTCGACCGCGGGGACCGGCACGGTCATCGGCTCGCCCCGGGTGACCCGGATCATCTCGCCGTGGTGGCGCAGCTCCAGCACCGCGCCGGGACCGGCGTGGCGCAACTCGTACGTGGTCTCGTGCGGCTGGACGTCCACCCGCAGGCGCATTCCCTGCCACTGGAGCGAGAACTCCAGGCGGCCGAGCCGGCTGGAGAGCCGGGGCGAGAACGACAGTGTGCCGTCGTGGTCGCGCAGCCCCCCGAACCCGGCGACCAGCGCGATCCACGCCCCGGCGAGCGAGGCCATGTGCACCCCGTCGCGGGTGTTCTCGTTGAGGTCGTGCAGGTCCATCAGCGCGGCCTCACGCAGGTAGCTGTGCGCGAGCTCCGGGTGGCCCACCTCGGCCGCGAGCACCGCCTGCGTGCACGCCGACAGCGACGAGTCCCGCACCGTACGGCGCTCGTAGTAGAGGAAGTTGCGCAGCTTCTGCTCCGGGGTGAACGCGTCCCCCCGCCAGTGCATGGCGAGCACCAGGTCCGCCTGCTTGACCACCTGCTTGCGGTACAGATCGAAGTACGGGTAGTGCAGCAGCAGCGGGTACTTCTCCGGCGGGGTGTGCACGAAGTCCCACTCCTCGAGCCGGGTGAAACCCTCCACCTGCTCGTGGACGTCGATCTCCTCGTCGTACGGGATGTGCATGCCCGCCGCCGCGTCCCGCCAGGCCGCCGCCTCCTCGTCGGTCACCCCGAGATGCGACGCCTCGTCCCGGTAGCGCATCACCGCGTCGGCGGCGGCGATCAGGTTCCGCTGCGCCATCAGGTTGGTGTAGATGTTGTCGTTCTTCACCGCGGTGTACTCGTCCGGGCCGGTCACCCCGTCGATGTGGTACTGGCCGTGCCGGTCGTGGTGGCCGAGCGACCGCCACAGCCGGGCGGTCTCCACCAGCAGTTCCAGCCCGATCTCGCGTTCCAGCTGGATGTCGCCGGTGACCTGCACGTAGCGGCGCAGCGCGTCGGCGACGTCGGCCGCGATGTGGAAGGCCGCCGTGCCCGCCGGCCAGTACGCCGACGACTCCGGCCCCTCGATGGTCCGCCACGGGAAGGCCGCGCCCTGCAGGTTCAACGTCCGGGCGCGTTCGTGGGCCTGTTCGAGCGTGGAGTGCCGCCAGTGCAACGCGTCGCGCACGGCGTTGGGCTGGGTGTACGTCAGCACCGGAAGGACGAACATCTCGGTGTCCCAGAAGGCGTGCCCGTCGTACCCGGGGCCGGTGAGGCCCTTGGCGGAGATCGGCCGGCGCTCGGCCCGGGCGCCGGCCTGGAGCACGTGGAAGAGGCCGAAGCGGACCGCCTGCTGCACCTCCGGGTCGCCCTCCACCACCACGTCGGCGGCGTCCCAGAACTCGTCGAGGTACTCCCGCTGTTCGCGGCAGAGCCCCTCCCAGCCGTCCAGCTTCGCGCCGGCGAGCGCGGCGCCGACCTGGTCGCGCAGGGCCGGCAACGAGCGCCGGCTGGACCAGCCGTACGTGAGGTACTTGACCATCCGCAGCGTCTGGCCCGGCTTGAGCACGCAGGCCACCGTGGTGCGGACCCAGTCCTCGTACCCCTCGGACTCCATGGTGGTGCGCGTCGGGCCGTGCACCTCGTGGTCCATCTCGGCGGCCACCCGCAGCCCGGAGACCTTGGTCCGGTGGATCAGCAGCCCGCCGTCGTCGGTGGTGAGCTCCTCCTCGGCCTGCAACGGCGACTCCAGCACGGCCGCGACCCGGGGGTCCCGGCTCTGCGCGGGCAGCGTCTCGTTCGCCACCAGTTCCGACTGGATGATGAGCCGCAGCGGGCCGCCGACCGCCTCCACCTCGTAGTTGATCGCCGCGACCGAGCGCTGGGTGAAGGAGACCAGCCGGGTGCTGCGGACCTTGACCTCGCGCCCGGCCGGGGAGCGCCAGTGCACCTCCCGGTGCAGGGTGCCGGCGCGCAGGTCGAGCACGCGCTCGTGGGAGAGGAGGTTGCCGTACCGCACGTCGAGCGGCTCGTCGTCGACGAGCAGCCGGATCAGCTTGCCGTTGGTGACGTTGACGATGGTCTGGCCGGACTCGGGGAAACCGAACCCGGCCTCGGCGTACGGCAGCGGGCGCAGCTCGTAGAAGGAGTTGAGGTAGGTGCCGGGCAGGCCGTGCGGCTCGCCCTCGTCGAGGTTGCCGCGCAGCCCGACGTGGCCGTTGGAGAGCGCGAAGACCGACTCGGACTGGGCGAGGACGTCCATGTCCAGCCGGATCTCCCGGACGTGCCACGGTTCGACGGGATACGCCCGTTCCCGGATCATGCGGCGTCCCCGGTGTGCAGCAGGTCGGCGAGGTCGGTGACGACGACGTCCGCGCCGTGCGCGCGCAGCTCGTCGGCCTGGCCGACCCGGTCGACGCCGATCACGTACCCGAATGCGCCGGCCCGGCCGGCGGCGACCCCGGCGAGGGCGTCCTCGAAGACGGCCGCCTGGGCGGGTTCGGCGCCGAGCAGCTTCGCGCCGGCCAGGAACGTGTCCGGGTGCGGCTTGCCGCGCAGCCCCTGCGCGCGGGCGACGAGCCCGTCGACGCGGGCCTCCAGCAACGGTTCCAGCCCGGCGGCGGCGACCACCTCTCGGCCGTTCGCGCTGGCCGTGACGACCGCCCGGCGCAGGCCGGCGGCGGTGGCGGCCTTCAGGTACGTGACGGAGCCCGGGTAGACGTCCACCCCTCGGGTGCGCAGGTGCTCCAACAGGAGCACGTTCTTGCGGTTGCCGACCCCGTTGACGGTGTCCGCGTCGGGTGGGTCGTCCGGCTGCCCCTCGGGCAGCACGATGCCGCGCGAGGCGAGGAACGTACGCACGCCGTCGGCGCGGGGCCGGCCGTCGACGTACCGGTTGTAGTCCGGACCGGGGTCGAACGGCCGGAACGGCTCACCGGTCGCGGCGGCGCGCTGCCGCAGGAACTCGTCGAAGGTGGCGGTCCAGGCGGCGTTGTGCACGAGGGCGGTCTGCGTCAGCACACCGTCCAGGTCGAAGAGACAGGCGGTCACGTGAGCAGGCAGGCCCAGCACGGTACGAATCTATCCAGGCCACCGCGCCGGCAAACGCGCTTCCGAAGAAGCGGGAGCAGCCATTGACGCAACCAGCAGGTTGCTATACGTTGGTCGCAACTGATTGGTTGCGACTTGAGAGGGGTGCCCCGATGGGGTTTCCGGACCGGATCGAACGCACCGTACGCACGGACCGACCCGTGGAGCGGGTGTGGGACGCCATCACCACCGCCGAGGGACTCGGCACGTGGTTCGGCCAGAGCGCGGAGGTCGACCTGCGCGTCGGCGGCACCGCGACGCTGAAGTGGGACAGCGGAGACACCGCCCGGCTGCGCATCGAGCGCCTGGAACCGAAGACGGTCTTCGGCTACACGTGGGGCATCAACGGCCTGCCCGAGGACGACCCGCGCCGCACGTACGTCGAGTTCACGCTCGCACCGGACGGCGCCGGCACCACCGTCACCGTCGTGGAGACCGGCTTCGCGCAGTTGGGCCCGGACGACTACGGCAAAGCCTTCGACGGCAACACCAAGGGCTGGGCCGCCGAGCTTGACGAGTTGGTCGCCTACCTCCATGGCTGACCGCGCGTCGGAGATCGTCGCGGAGGCCGTGTTCGTGGCCCTGGCCGACCCGAACCGGCGCGCCATCCTCGCCGCGCTCGCCGAGAACGGGCCGGCCACCGCGACGGACCTCGCCACCAGACTGCCGATCACCCGGCAGGGGATCGCCAAGCACCTCACGCTGCTGGCCGAGGCGGGCCTCGTGGCGGCCGAGCCCGGTGAGCGGCGGCGGGTCCGCTACCACCTCCAGTCCGCCCCGATGCGGGTGGCGCAGCAGTTCCTCGCCGCGCTGGCCCGCGACTGGGACGGCCCCCTCGCCGCCCTGCGCTCACACCTGGACGACGCGAGCGGCTCATGAGCGGCGCCGCGCGGAAGGTCGGGCCACCACGGGGTGGCCCGACCTCGTGCGGGACGCGGCGCGGGAGGTCGGGCCGTCACGGCCCGGCCTGCGCCGGGGTCAGTTCGGGCGCAGGGTCCAGACCACGGTCATCTCCGAGGTCGGCTTGCCCTCCTCGGTGGCGATCTCGACCCGTACCGGGAACTCCGGTCGCTGACCGGCGTCCAGCTCCGCGATCACCTCGGCCGCTGGGCGCCCCAGCCGGGCCGTCGCACGCACCGACCCCATGGCGAGCTTCCGGTACGCGATGTCGGCGCGCACGGCGAGCGGCGTGGCCCGGCCGAGCAGATGCCCGAACGCGGCGAGCACGACCGCGCCGGAGGCGGTCTCCCCGAGGGTGAACATGGCGCCGGCGTGCGGCCCGCCGACGTGGTTGTGGGTGGCCGGCGAGTCGGGCAGCCGGACGACCGCCCGCACCCCGCCCTCCGCCTCGGGGGCCACCTCGACGAATTCGAAGCCGAGCGTACGGGCGAAGGGCACCGCGTCGAGCATGCCGGCCGCCACCTGGCGCGAGTCGATGGTCATGTCCGCACGTTACCCGTGGGTAACTTCTCCGGCAAGAGCGCCCGCCCGCCATGATCCACTCGATGTCCGTGACATCGGGGTGTCAAGTGGTCGGGGAGACCCCGATGTCTCCGATGTCGAGTCGACCTTGGCCGAAGACGGCCCGAGCCCCGTCGACCTGTTCACCCCGTTCGTGGGCTGGGGCCCGTACCGCCGGCCCGCCCTGCCGGACCGTCAGGACCCCGCTTGGCCGGCCCACGCCGTCTCGGCATGGTGCCGCTGGTCCCGGGCGTACGCCCTCAGCAGCGCCCGGGTGTCACCACCGACGCGCAGGAAGTCGTCGTCGAGCACGGTGGCGAGGTCGTCCAGCGCGCAGCTCAGCATCCGACCCGCCACCCGCACCTGCGGGTCGGCCGACTCGGAGGCCCGGTCCACCAGGCCCAGCGCGTACCCGAGCATGGCCGGCAGTGCGGTCTCCTGGCTCTGTTCCCGAAAGTAGTAGCTGGCGGGGAACTGGGTCAGGTCGACCCTGACCCCCGCCACCGCCGCCGCCAGGTCGGCCAGCAGGTCCGGCGGGAGGTGCTCCGGCGGCTCGTCCTCGGGGTGGTTGCGGGCCCGGCGCAGCAACGCGAGCCGCAGGGCCAGGATGCGGCGGCGGGTCAGCGCGGGATACACCTCCAGGATCCACGAGACCACGGCGGTGAGCAGCGAGAACCCCACCACGGCCTCGACCGGCGCGACGAGGCGGAGCCAACCGGAGGTCGGCACGATGTCACCGAAGCCGAGCGTCGCGACGGTCACCAGCGACAGGTAGACCGAGTCCAGCAGGTCGTTGCGTTCGTGCGGCTGCACGCCCGACGAGAAGGAAAACCCCTCCGGCATGTGCGGGAGATAGATCAGCGCCCAAGCGAGCGTGGTGGCGGCGCCCCAGATCACCGCCACGGCCGCCATACCGAGCGGCCCGGCGAGCCCCGAGATCCGTCCCGTCCGGCCGCCCCGGCCGGTGGACCGCCAGACCAGGCGCATCACCAGCCGCGCGAGGGTGCCCCGGCCGGCGGGGTGCAGCAGCGTGTGGAACACGTCCCGCAGGACGATGACGACGACACCGATGCCGACCACCGTCGACACCCAGTCCATTCGGTTCCGCCTCCGGTGCGTCGCACGGCCGGGGCCCATTATCTCCCACGGGCACCCGTCGCTCCGCGACTTCGGGGACGCCGCCGACCGCCCCGGGACGGTGCCCAGCGGCCCTTCCGTGCGGGACCTCAGCGCCAGCCCACGTCGATCCGGTCGCCCCGCTCGTCGAAGAAGTGCAGCGCGTCCATGCGTACCGAGATGGCCATCGGGTGACCGGCGGAGACGGCCGGGTACGGCGCCAGCCGGACCGCCAGCTCGGCGGGGCGGCGGTGGTGCCGCCCGGGGTCGTTGAGCACGCTCGTCCGGTTGCTGGCCTGCCCGGCACCCTCCTCCTCGGCGCGCCCGGCGAAGCGCTGCATGACCTGCCCGAAGCGACGCAGGCCGCGCTGGCCGGAGGCGGCGGGCGGCTCGGCCCGGGTGCCCATCTCGTCCACCACGATGGCGGTCGCCCCGATGTCGAGGAAGGCGAGCGACTCGTGCCCGTGGTGCTCCAGGTAACGGATCCGGCCCTGGAGCACGTCGCCGGCGGTGTCCGGGGCGACCGGGGTGAGCGCCTCGGCCCGCATGCCGACCACGATCCGCTCGCCGTGGTAGTGCGCGACCGCCCGGCTGCGGATGTCGTCCCAGGGCAGGTAGAGCGCCTGCTCGCCGAGGGTGAGGGTGACGTAGCGGTCCAGGTGGACGTAGACCGAGGCCTCCAGCAGGTTCATCCGCGGGCTGCCCAGGAAGGCGGCCACGTAGAGGGTGGCCGGCCGGCCGTACACCTGGGTGGGAGTGCCGACGTCCTGCAGGACGCCCTTGCGCATGATGGCGACCCGGTCGGCCATGGTCAGCGCCTCGGCCTGGTCGTGGGTGACGTAGATGGTGGTGACGCCCAGCTCGCGGGTCAGGCCGGAGATCTCCGCGCGCAGCTCCGCGCGGAGCCCACTGTCGAGGTTGGACAGAGGCTCGTCCATCAGGAACAGACCCGGGCGGCGGACGATCGCCCGGCCCATCGCCACCCGCTGGCGCTGCCCGCCCGAGAGCTGGCTGGGCTTGCGGCCGAGGACATCCCCGATGCCGAGGGCGCTGGCCACGTCGCTGACCCGCTCGCCGCGCGGCGTCGGCTCCACCCCGGCCAGCCGCAGCGGGAAGGCGATGTTGTCCCCCACGGTCATGTGCGGGTAGAGGGCGAAGTCCTGGAAGACCATGGCGATCTTCCGCTCCCGGGGCGACAGGTCGTTGGCCAGCTCCCCGTCGAGCATCACCGCCCCCGACGACGGGTCCTCCAGCCCGGCGACCATGCGCAGCACGGTGGACTTGCCGCAGCCGGACGGCCCGAGCAGCACCATGAACTCGCCGTCGTTGACATCGAGGTTGATGCTGTCGACGGCGAGTGTGCCGTCGGTGAAGACCTTGGTCACATCCTTGAGCGCGACGGTGGTCACCGTCTCCTCCCCCAGGCTCGTCGGCGGAAACCCCCGAATGACTGTGACCAGGATCATGCGCTTCGCACATCGGGTAAACGTGCGATGTTCGACTCGTGACAGTCCTATTACATCCGATCGGGCCGGAACGGTCGCCGGGTCAGCAGGCCGGACCCGGCTCCGGCTGCTCGCCGAGGAAGACCCGCCGGACCACCCGCTCGGCGGCGTGGCCGTCGTCCAGCGCGCAGAACCGGGCCCGGAACCGTTGCCGGGCCTTCGTCGCGGCCTCGGCGTCGACCTCGCCGGAACGGAACAGGTCGAGCAGGCCGGCGAAGGTGGTGGCCACCGCGCCCGGCGGCTCGGCCGTCACGTCGAAGTAGACGCCGCGCGCGAGCGCGTACGCCTCGGAGTCCGGGGCGTAGATGACGACGGGCCGGTCCAGCACGGCGTAGTCGAACATCGCCGACGAGTAGTCCGTGACCAGCACGTCGGCGGCGAGGTAGAGGTCCTCGACCCGCTGGTGGTCGCTGACGTCGCGGACCCGCTCCCGGTCCACCGGGCGTCGGGGCCGCCGGTCCCGGTCGTGGAAGTAGTGGCTGCGCATCAGCAGCCGGCCGGCGGGACCGAGCACGTCGACCAGCCGCTGCGGGTCGAACGGCGGCCGGTAGCCCGGCAGGTGCTCCCGGTGCGTCGGCGCGTACAGCACCACCCGCTCGCCGGGGCCGACGCCGAGTTCCGCGCGGACCCGGAGCACCTCCTCGGCGGTGGCCGTGACCAGCCGGTCGTTGCGCGGATAGCCGACCTCCAGGGTGGTGTACGCCGCCGGGTAGGCGCGTTCCCACATCTGGGTGGAGAAGCTGTTCGCGCTGATGCTGTAGTCCCACCGGTCCACCCGGCGCAGCAGCCCGGCGAAGTCCATCCCGACCGCGCCGATCGGATGGCGCTGCTGGTCGAGACCCATCACCTTGACCGGCGTGCCGTGGTGGGTCTGCACGTGCACCGAGCCCGGCCGCTTGCGGACGAAGTCCGGGAAGTTGACGTTGTTCACCAGCCAACGGGCCCGGGCCAGCACCCGGTGGTAGGCGGGCGTGCCGGCCACCACGTACTCGACGCCCTCGGGCAGGGTGTGCACCCGGTCCCGCCGCACAATCCATACCCCCCGGATCTCCGGGGCCAGCCGACGGGCCGCCTCGTAGATGGCGGCCGGGTTGCAGGCGTAGCCGCGGTACCAGTAGGCCGCGTAGACGGCCAGGTCCGCGTCGACGGGCCGGCGCAGTTCGGCCCGGTAGTACTCGTGCAGCACGGCGTTCCGTCCGAGCCGGGCGGCGCGCCGGGCCCTCGGCGCGACCCGGCGCCGGGTGGTACGGGCCGTCCGGCGGGCGACGTCCCGGGCCCGGTACGCGGTGCGCAGCGCGCTGAACGTCCGCCACCGCCCGGCGGCCACCAGCCGGTGCTTGAGCCCCTCGACGCCCGCCGGGGTCCGGTAGCCGCCCGGCGGCAGCCAGCGCGCGTAGTCGGCGGCGATCTGGGCGAAGAAGCCCGGCCGCAGCTCGGGGGCGATGCGCTGCCCGTTGCCCAGCACGGTCAGGTAGTGCCAGATCATCCGCTCGAAGAGCGCCGGGCGCAGGTCGTCGACCGCCGGGCCCCACTCGTCCATCAGCCGGAACACCCGGTGCCACTGGTCGAACACCTCGAAGTGCCGGTCGCCCCGGGTCCTGGTGATCGCGCCGGCGCGGCGCTGCCGGTAGTTGACGCAGACCCGGTCGAGCACGCCGACCCGCTCGGCGGCCATCAGCACCGGGTAGCTGAACGAGACGTCCTCGTACCAGCCGGGCGCGAAGCGCAGCCCCGCATCGAGCAGGAACCGGCGACGGACCAGCCGGTTCCAGGCGGTGTGCAGCAGCCGCATCGTCTCCGGCCGGTCCCGGAGCCGGAAGGTCCGCGCACCGGGCGGCTCCGGGAACACCTCCGGCAGCCCGCTGCGGGTGGCCGTCTCGTTCCACCACGTCCGGACGTGGTCGACGAGCAGCACGTCCGGCCGGGTGGCGCGGAGCCGGTCAGCCACCTCGGTCAGGCAGTCCGGGGCCAGCCAGTCGTCGCCGTCGAGGAACCAGACGTACTCGCCGACGGCCCGGTCCAGCCCGACGTTGCGGGCCGGACCGAGCCCGACGTTCTCGGTGAGCCGCACGGCGCGCATCCGCTCGTCGCGGACCGCGTACTCGGTGAGGATTTCGCCGCTACCGTCCGGGGAGCAGTCGTCCACGCCGATCACCTCGATGTCGGCGACCGGCTGCCCGAGGATCGAGTCCAGGCATTCGCGCAGGTAGCCCTGCACCCGGAAGGCCGGCACGACGAAACTGATCAGGGTCATCGGCCGGCCCCTCCGTCAGCCCGGCGAGCGACCTCTCGCACCGACCAGGCCCACCGACGCCCGCGCGGCGCGGGCGGGCAGGACCACCCAGGCGAGGGCGACACTCCCCACAAAAACCACGAGAAGGTACGTACCGAGTGTAGCCATCCCGATACCCGCGAATCCGACTATCGCCGCCAGGGTCAGCACCGCCGAACGCCCCTCCCAGCCCAGCGTGGTGGCGTGCAGCGGCGGCGCCTTCTGCCGCTTCTCCAGCCGGGCGGTCAGGTCGTAGTGGTGCAGGGTGAGCACGAAGACGTAGCCGAAGATCAGCCACGCCGGCACGTCGCCGACCACCCCGACCGCGATGGCGAAGAGGTACTCCCCGGCCCGCAGCGCGGCCGGCACCAGCCAGTCCAGCGGCCCGTTGTGCGCGGCGCGGGCCCCGCCCCCGGCGACGAGCAGCCCCACCAGCGCGACGGGCAGCACCCACCGCAGCCGGCTGTCGTCGCCCGCACGCAGCGCCAGCAGCAGGATGATCGCCGCCGGGAGCGCCGCCAGGACGGCCAGCGCCAGCGGCCCCGGCCGGCGGGCCACCGGCAGCCGGGCCGCGAGCGGGCCGTCGTCGCGGTGCAGGGTGGCGTCGACGGTGTCCAGCACCGGCACCCGCATCCACCGCGCGCGCAGCGTCCGCAACGCCCCGGTGTACGCGAACGCCAACGTCCCCCAGGTCAGCACGGCGTAGAGGCTGACCAGCGGGCCGAACAGCGCCACGGTCAGGGCGATCAACGCCCACCGTTCCCCGATCGGGAAGACCACCGTCCGCTTCAGCCAGTACGACAGCGAGCCGGTGTCCGCCTGCACCCGGGTGGAGGCGGCGTTCAGCTTGTCGCCGATGCCGCCGCCACCGGCGCCGACGCTCTTCGGCCGGCGGGCCGCCTCGTCGTGCAGCACGCCGTACCAGGTGTCGGTCATGTGCCGGACGGTCTGCAGGGTCATCGCGGCGATCGCCAGCGCCCAGCCGTACCGGAACCCGGCCTGGGTCGCCCCGTAGCCGAGGCCCGCGTAGACCAGGTATTCCTTCGCGCGGTCGGCCATGGTGTCCAGCCAGCCGCCCCAGGCGCTGAAGTGCCGGGTGTAGCGGGCCAACTGGCCGTCCACGCAGTCCAGCACGAAGCCGAGATAGAGCAGCACCGCGCCGGCCACCAGCGCGGGCCGGCCGCCGGCGCCGAAGAGCACCGCGGCGGCGGCCGCGAAGGCAATCGAGATCATGGTGACAGCCGTCGGGCCGAGACCGACCCGGGCCGCCGCCTTGGTCACGTACGGCGACCAGGTGCTGACGAAGTAGGTGGTGAAGAAGTCGTCCCGCTCCTTGACCGAGAGCCGCAGCTCGGCCCGGTCCTCGTCGACGGCGGCCACCGCCGCCTCCGCGGCGGCCAGCCCGGCCGCGTCCGTCACCCGGCGCGCGACGAGCAGGCGTACGCGATGGGCGAACGTCAGCGTGCCGAGCGCGGCGAGGCCGGCGAAGAGCCGGTCCACGGCGGGCCCGACCGGCGCGCCGGTCGACGGGGTGCCGGCGGGCGTCACCCCGG
>NZ_JAMOKF010000007.1 GCF_023656545.1 Micromonospora phytophila
CGCCGTCACCGGCATACGCAAGCTACTCGCCACGCAGGTGTTGATGTCGTTGGCAGGCCGCGGACCCGCACCATTCTGATCGTGCGCCGCACGGCCGCCGCTACATCGCCGCCGCGACGCGGTCACTCTGCTCTGACGCAGCGACGAGGGCAGGACCATGTTGACCGGTAGACTCCGCCAGGAACCGTTAACTCTCATGCCGCCGACCGGGCGTCACGCAGCGTAGTCGGCTGCCACGGAGTGGGCGTTTAGACGTAGCCGGACATGCCGATGACAGCGCGCCGTGCATGCGGACCAGATTAGGCTGTCACAGCGGTGGAGCAGCGTCGGTCGAGGGATACTCGTGAAACCGGGTCAGTTCCACGGATCGGCGTTCGGATTCTCGCCGAGCATCCGGGCGCTCGCCAGGCACAAGTCTTCGCCGAACAGTTGGTTGCCACGGGAGTCGGTGCCCCATGCGTCGTCGGCGCATGCTGCGATGGCGCGCCATGTATAGCCTTCAGCCCGCCATTGCCTGACTTGCCGCGCGATGTCGGTGGTCAGGGTCAGTAGCCACGCATCCAGCACGCGCCGAACCTACGCTGAGCCCGTTGACATCGCCACCTGTGCATGCGGATCTGCCGCGACTCGAGCAACGTACGCCGTCACTGCTTGTGACGAGCGTGCAATGGCGATCGACAACTCGCGTGATGATCTGGGAGTGGCCAGCCCGCCAATCGGACAATCTCCACTGCCGGTCCTGAGCCCAGGGAACGACGTGCCGCGGTGTGAAGCGCGAGTCGCTGGGCGCCGAGAGTCGGCTCGCTTGTGGTTCGAGGTCGGGACGGGCATCCTCGTGCCGTGGAATGGACGGACGACCTGACTGTGCGCCTTGCTCGGGGAACATCGGTACGCGCCCTTGTCGTGTATCTCCGGGCGGCCGACGAGGAGGGGACGCGCCGTCGCGATGTCCTTGCCGTCTTGACCGAGCGGTTCGCGCTGCCGTTCGATGATGCACGGCTCGCAATGGACCGTGTCGGGGGTGGAGTCGTTCGTGCCGCGTCCGGCAACCCTGCGAACGAGCCGGATCCCGTCAAGGACCCGTTGGCGTGGACGTCATACCGGCTTGAGCTCGGACTGACCGTCGATGATGGAGCTCTTGGGCCATCGCCCGAGGAGCGGGCGCGGGCGCAGGCTCTCCTGGATCGGGCCAGGCGTGGCGAGCCCACGCATGGCACCGAGGACGTCGCCGTGGCGCTCGAGGTCGCACGGTTGGCAGTCGCGTCGCAGGAGACGGGTCGGATACGCTTCCACCTCCTCCTCGAAGCAGCGACGTCACTATCGGTCGCAGCCGAAGCGTGCATCGCCCGGTTGGGGCAGCAGCCTTGTGCCCCGGAGGGTTCCCAGGAGTGGGTCGACGGTGTCGCGCTCGCCGCGGCTGCCCGTCAGGTCACCGCGAAGTTCGCTGCCCAACCCGACCCGGAGCTTGAGGAGCGTGGCCTCGCACTGGTGGGACGCATCGTCACCCGCCTGCTGGGCCAATCTCACGCCTTCGTCGGACGAGCGATGATCGAGTCGGCCCGCTGCATCCAGCGCAACGGCGATCCGGACCGAGCCGCCACTCGCGCCGAGGCGGTACTGGCCGACTTCGAGGTTCTGCTCGATCAGTTCGAGGTCGACGCTCCATTCGACGAGCACATCATCGCCCTGGAGTACCTGCAGGCCGCCATCGAACTCCTCATCGGGGTGAGAGGCAGTTCCGCCGAGCTCGATGCCCTTCGCAACCGGACCAAGCAAGTGCTTGCCCGCTCGTTGACCGATTGAACCCTATCGATACAACCACCAGCGGGTTCCCGGTCACAAGGCCGGGGCGGTGGCCGACCTTACCCATCCCACGGCGGCGTGGCCAGCGAGACAGGAGATCATCACCGTCATCACGTGTCCACCGCCACGCACGGATCTGCCGCAAGTCGCGCGCTACGCAACGTCACGATGCTCGCTCGGGTCGGCGTCCGGTCGTGCCGATGTGAGGACGTGCCACGGACGGCATCGGACGCTGACGCCTGCCTAAGCGCGATGCGGACGGTCACACGAGCGCCCAGGTGGTTAGGTTGCCGACGTGACAGCAGATGCCCTGGCAACGGAGATGGCGAACACTGAACGGCGGCGGCTTCGGGCGCTGGTCGAAGTGAGACTGGCAGAAGCAGATGCCTTGCACGCTCCGGATTTCGAGCTCGTTCATCCCAGCGGCGGGGTCTGGTCCAAGGAGCAGTACCTCGGCGGCATCGCATCAGGTGACATCAACTACCGTCGCTTCGAGGCGGTGTCGAGCATCGACGTGATGGTGGACGGCGACCTGGCCGTTCTGCGCTACCGGTCACTCATCGACATCGCGGTCGGGGGACAAGAGGCGGGGCTGCTGGAGTGCTGGCATGTCGACTGCTATCGCCGCGACCGGGACGGTGGGCTCTGGAGGGTGCGTTGGTCGCAGGCGACTTCCATCGACCACGCTTAGCAGCCAGACCTCGTTCACCGGGCACCGCCGCAGACGCTCGCGCATGCCGCGATGCGATCGCTAGGCTGTGTGACAACTCCGTCCGGCTGCTCGGCGCGCGGATCTGCCGATGTGCGTACGTCTGATGTCCGCTGGCAGTCATTGACGCGCATGTCCTAGGCTCGCGAGAGCGGAGCACCAGTCAGCTGGGAAGTTCATGTGCATGTGCTCGACGACCCCGACGGTCTGTCCCCGAGGGCTCAGGCGTTCCTGTGTCGCGTCGGGACCCGGCAGCCTGAGCAGCCTCGGCTGCTGACCGATTTTATGCAAGTGCCAGACCGGTCGGGACGGCTGATTGCGGCACCCCTTGAGTTGATGGTCAGGAGGGAAGGCTTCGCGGCCCGCTTCGGCGGGCTGTGCTACGACGTTCGCCGCAAGGTCCGCATTGGCGACGAGCGCCTCGACACCCTCCGCCGCTGGCAATTTGACCTGCTCGACTTGGTTCGGGCGGAGCGCACGGGGTGGTCATTCGCGTGGTACGGGGAGCGCGTGTCGTCACCCGTGTTCTACCTCGCGCACACTGACGGCCGATTCGGGGTGAGCGATGGCGGCCCCTTCCTGGACGTCTGTCCCTCGATCAATCACCTGATCGAGGGACACGCGCTCATGGACGAGCTGTACGACTGGGAGCCTGTGCCACCCAGTTCGTTGGAGGCGTGGGTCCCCAATGACATGACCAATGCACACCTTGGCGAGCTCCTCGCCGCACTGCCGCCAGTCCCGGAGGCATCGGGGCCGTGTGATCGATGGTGGCGCTCCGACGAACTCGCTATCCGCCTGTTCCAGGTGTGGACCAGTAGTCAACCGCGCCCCACCGGCGTCATGATCTGGAGCCGGAACGGCCAGATTTGATGAGCTGGCGACAGTACGCGCTTGATTCGACAACGGACTTCCGCTAACCCCGTCCGCTATGCCGCGAAGGGCTCGTCACCGATGGTGATCTCGGCGCCGATCGCGGGCGTCGACGTGCCGAATTGAGGACGTTCAGCGAGTGGCTGCTCATGGCACGCCCACGTGCGCATCTGGACATCGACGGTCGCTCGCGTGTACCCAGCCGAACATTGACCTCGTCTCGTATGGTGCGAGGTCGCCGGCTCGGCGTGTTTCCGCTGGCAGCCTCCAGGCCCGGCTACAGCACCCTCTACCCGCGGTAACTGCGAGGTTGTCGGTACGCCGGTGGATACTGCCCGGCATGGCGAGCTTCAAGGACCAGGACTTGACTGATGCCGAGTTCCGCGAGTGTGACTTGACCCGCGCTCGTCTGATCGGGGTGGTAATGCAGGACGCTGTGATCGACGGGCTGGTCACCAATCTGGTGGTCAACGGAGTCGAGGTGACGTCGTATGTCGAAGCCGAGCTTGACCGCCGGTATCCGGTGCGGTTGCTGCTCCGCTCAGCCGATCCGGCGGACCTGTTGCAGGCTGTCCGGCAGCTGCGGGCCGGCTGGGCGGAGACGATCGAGCGGCTGCGAGCGATGCCCAGGGGTTCGGAGCAGCAGCGCGTCGGCGGCGAATGGTCGGCGGTAGAGACCCAGCGCCATCTGGTGTTCGTGCACGACTCGTGGTTCCGCCGCTGCTGTCTGGGATCGACCGAGCCGTTCACCGCGATCGGGCTGGCGTCCGAGTTCGTCCCTGACCAGGAGGAGCAGGGCCTGGACCGAGCGGCGGCCCCCAGTCTCGACGAGGTGCTGGCCGCGCGAGACGTGCAAGGCGCTGAGCTAGAGCGTTGGCTGTCGACGGTGACGGCCGATCAGCTCTCGGCGCTCGCGCCAGTGCCGGCGGGCCCGGGTTGGCCGCCGTATGCCAGGGGAAAGTCGGTGCTGGAGTGCGTTCAGGTGGTACTGGACGAGGAGTGGGCGCACCACGGTTTCTGCGTTCGTGACCTCGATCTACTCAAATTCTGACCCTCGCCGCGAGGTTGCGTGCGACTAGCAAGGATCCACTCTCATGCCGCTATCCGCGCGTCACGCGGTGGCGCTCCGCGCACGGGTCTTCCGAGATGAGTACGCCTCAGCCGGCGGAACCGGCGCGTGGCAGGTGCTGCCGAAGGGGCACTGGATGTCAGTCCACGCTGTCCTGATCGGGGAGTTCCACATTGAGACGTGCCGGCCAGTCACCCTCAGCAAGACCGCCCGCCACGAGTACATCCCGCCAATCCACTCGAAGCAGTTCTATTCCGGCGACGAACTGACCCCACTGGCCCGACGCCGCGAGCACCAGGGCGGTCTGCACGCGCTCCGGATCCTGACGTCCGTACGCATCCGACGGCAACTGGGTGAGCCACCGGATGACCTCGTCTGAGCTGCCTGGGGCCGGGAAGTCGCGTCTGATCCTCGTGATCAGCCGCTTAGTGGGACTAGGCATACGTTCGTACCTCTGGGTAATGGCGCGTCACTGGATCTGGGCAGAGGGCAGAGGGCAGAGGGCAGAGGTGGAGGCGGGAGCCGGCTTGCTCGACACCCGACCACGTCGTACGTAGTACGGCCCTTGGGTCGCGGCAAACATCGATTCTTTGTCAGATCACCTGCTTACCCTTCTGCCGCCGAGCGGCCGTGGCCTGCCGGGCGATGGCCACTGCCCTGACACTGTCCGGGTGCCTCCTCACCGTGGCGTCCTGGCTGGCATCGAGGCGAACGCCGATCGGAGCCGGCAGTGGGTAGACATGTTCGACGGGGAGGTGGGCCGCTGCCGCTGTCGTTGGCGTGTAGGAGTTCCCGGATGCGGTGGACGGTGGGGGTGATGTCCGTAATGGCGACCGTCCAGTCGTCGAGGTACTGGTGGACGGCCTCGCCGGACAACCCGACCTGCAGCGAGCGGTACGGGAGCGCCTTGAGGTGCAGTGTCCGTTCCGGATCCCACTGCACTCGTACCGGGCTGGTCTTCAGCTGCCGCGCCCACGTGGTCTTGTCGCCGTGCACGTCCCGGTCGTAGTGACTCAGGCAGGCTCGAGCCAGCGCCCGCTCGAAGCCCTCTCGGGTGATGTCGATGGAGAGCACGCGCTCCTGCCCCGGCTTGGTGGCCCAGCCGCAGCGGTACATCATCCACAGGAAGGACGGCTTGATCCACGTCATCCGGTCCCGTTTGAAGGGGCCACGAAGCGACCGGCCGCCACCGCCGGCACCGCCACCTGCGGGGAATATGCCTGGTACACGGTCACCGTGTCGGCCGAGTAGCGGGCACGGATCTGACGGGCGGGAACGGACACGACCGCATCTTCACCGATCGGGGCTCGACCGCTCCACCGAGATTCGCACGCAACCCGTGCCTGACCGGTGATACGGCTGCATCCGCACCTAAGCTGTCGTTGTGACGGGCGGGTGTGCGGTCATCGGCGTGGTCGGGGGTCCGACGCCCAACGCCCGACTCCAGCCGCTCACGCTCCAGTGCCGACGGTGATCGGCTGCCTGAGGATAGTGCGCCGCTTGTCGGGTGCGACCTTGCGGAAGTCACTCAGGTAGATCTCGTGGTGTGTGCCAACCATGCGAAGGCTGTGGCCAGGGATGAACTCATGATGCAGTTGCGCGAGCACGTCGGCCTCGTCGTCGAAAGAACCGACGTGCAGCGTCTGCACGCACCGCCCCTCGGCCAGCGTCTCGAGGCGGACGTCGTTGAGACGCGCCGGTTGGTGCTTCGCCCCGGTTTGCTCGACGGCGGTCGTGAACATGGTCTGGTCGATCCAGTCGGGGACCATCAGCATCAGCGTCCAGTCCCAGCGTGACTTGTCCCGAACCGTGGTGAAGGAGTCCATATCCTCGGCCCACCACAGGCCTTCCAGCGGCGGGACGACGTAGTCGCGCCCGAGGTGCCGCTTGCTGGCGAACTTCAGCTTGTACGCCACTGGGTAGAGTGCCTCGACCGCCTCTGTGAAAGCGGGCGAGGTGTTGGGGTCGCCGTGGCCGTCGGTCATGAGGTACTGCATGTCGGGTACGTCGACTATCCGGAACCGGCCTCGTTGCGCTTGGTAGGCGTCGAGGGTCTTCTTGAAGTCAGTCTTGTCGTTAGTTTTGTTCGTCATCGGGCGCCTGGACTCGGGTGGCGAGCCACTGCCTTTCTGCCTCCATGGGGCTCAGGGAGTAGGAGTACACCTCACGCGCTGCGAGCGGGAGGGGGGCTTGTGTCTGCTGCCCCGCCTGGACGACCTGGACCGCGTCGATCCGGAGCTGGTCAAGATTAGGAGGCTGACCGACCAGGAGGGCCAGCAGTTACAACGGATCGTGCGCCGGGGCAGCACCAACACAGTGCGCTATCGACGGGCGATGATGCTGCCGGCCTCGGCCGGCGGCAACCGAGTTCCAGTGATCGCCCAGTTGGTGCAGGCCGACGAGGACACGGTGCGGGACGTGATCCACCGGTTCAACCAGATCGGCCCGGCCTGCCTGGACCCCCGGTGGGCGGGAGGCCGTCCCCGCCTGCTCGGCCCTGACGACGAGGACTTCGTCGTCCAGACGGCCACCACCCGCCCGACCAAGCTCAGCCAGCCCTTCACCCGCTGGTCCATCCGCAAACTGCTCGCCTACCTGCGCAAGGTGCACGGCCGGGTGATCCGCATCGGCCGCGAGGCCCTGCGCTAACCCCGGGCCCAGTGGCGCCCGCAGGAGCGCGCGCACAACCGACAGATGCGTCACAAGTGCGCGTTTTACGCGTTCGGGTCCCAGTCTGCGAGCTGCTCCATCGGGTCGGTGTCGCCGGTGGTCTCCAGGCCGTCGAGCGGGACGCGCTCGTAGAAGTAGAGGACCAGTTCGCTCGCTGCGCCTCGCATCGCCATGTCGCCCGGCTCCGCGTCGGCGGCGAGGTTGTCGCAGCGGACACCGTCGGCGTTGAGGGTCAGGCGCCAGGAGCGGCCCTCGGTCGTGTGCAGGTCGATGGTCGCCGGCTTGAACGGCCAGGGGACGGTCGTCGCCGAGACGGTCGTCAGGAACTCGTCGACGCCCTCGACCGCGACGTCCGTCGGCAGCGGCTGTGCGGCCCCCTGGGTGAGCTGGGCGTCGTAGGTGTGGACGGCGATCTCCTGGATCTGGTGCCGGGCCACGGCTCCGCTGCTCTCCGGGGCCTGCGAGCGGCCCCACCAGGTCCAGCAGCCGCGGTCCGGGCCGGCCTCGCGCATCGCGTCGAGCATGAGCTCGGTCGACTCGGCGAGCCAGGCGTCCAGGGCTTCGCGGTCGCGGGGCGCGGTCGGGGCGCCCTTCGGGTCCGTCCTCGCCGGGGGCTCAGCGCCCGGGCCCGCCGCGATGATGGCGGCCTGGCGGCGGCGGCCGTCGCCGAGGTGCTGCGCCAGTTCGCGCAGCGTCCAGTCCGGGCAGGTCGGGACCTGGACGTCAAGGTCGGGGGCGGACGCGATCGCGGCGCGGAACGCGGCCGAGCGGTCTTCGATCAGCCGCAGGACCTCGGGGAACTCCAAAATGTTTTGCACCTCGGTTGTGTATCACTGCGCTCCGGCCGCCGGGTAGCGAATTTGTCGGACGAACGCGTCGACAGCCGGGCGGAGCGCCGGCGCCGAAGCCGTCCTGAAACTCCGCGCACTGCTCCACATATGCCGCTTGTGGGTTTCCCAGGTAGTGCTCCGACCGCATACGTTCGCCGGGTCGGTCAGGCCGCCGCAGTGAGTGGGCGTCCGCCCCAGCGGATGCCCTTCTCGCTGCGGATGCGGGCTCTTTCGCGACGTTGGGCGGCCAAGACGTCGGGGTGGCGGGCGTTGGTGTTACGCCAGCGCAGGTAGGCGTGCAGGGCCCGGGCCTGGCCGGTGTGGTTGCGGTGGTTGGAATTGGCGATGGTGAACTGCCGTAGGGGTCCGAAGTGGGCCTCGATCGGGTTGGCCCAGGAGGCGTAGGTGGGCGTGAAGCACAGCTCGACCCGGTGCTTCTTGGCCCAGTGGCGGATCTTCTGACCTTTATGGGCGGACAGGTTGCCCAAGATCACTAGATGGGGGCGCTGTCGGGTCGGGCAGCTCGGATGGACCTCAGTGCGGCCAGGGTGTTCGCGGCCCCCTTCCTGCGACGGTTGACGCCCCACAGGGTGTCGTCGCCGACCGAGTAGCAGCCGTGGAAGTACCGGATACCGTGGGTGCGGTGATAGGTCGCCGGGTGCCGCTGGGGGTGGCCGGCGGCGACCCAACCCGAGCCGGCGGTGGGGCGGATGCCGAGCGGGCCGAACTCGTCGAAGGCGAAGACCCGGGCGGGGAAGCGGTCCAGGACCTCCTCGATGCGGTCGAGCTTGGCGTCGCGGTCGGGGTCGGGTGATTCCTTCCAGGTCTTGGTGCGCTGGAAGGTGACGCCGCGCCGGGCGAGGAGGCCGCGTAACGCCTCGCGGCCGATGCGGACCACGCGGCCGTGGACTTTCCGCAGGTAGGCGGCGAGTTTGCGGATGGACCAGCGGGTGAAGGGCTGGCCAAGCTTCGTCGGGCGGGTGGTGGCCGTCTGGATGACGAAACTCTCGTCGTCAGGGCTGAGCAGGCGGGGACGGCCGCCCGCCCACTGAGGGTCCAGGCAAGCCAGGCCGATCTCGTTGAACCGGTGGATCACGTCGCGGACCGTGTCCCCGTCGGCCTGCACGAGCTGTGCGATCACCGGGACGCGGTTCCCGCCGGCCGAGGCCAGCAGCATCATCGCGCGTCGGTATCGCACCGAGCTGGTGCTGCCCCGGCGCACGATCTGCTGCAGTTTCTGCCCCTCCTGGTCGGCCAGTCTGCGCACACGGACAGGCTCGGCCACCGCACCTCCAGCGGTCGGAACGGACGTCATCGCACATCCAACAGCCCCGACCGCCGCCCCGGCGACCCTTCCCGGTCGGAGGCCTACTTGCCGCGCAAGGCCTCGATTTCGGCGGCCAGCACGACCATGTCGCGCACGCGCGTGTAGTACGTGGTCGCGTACTCGTCGTCGATCGCCGGGAGAACGGTCTCGAACACCGCTGTGAGCCTCAGCAAGCCCGCGCGACGCTGCTCATCGAGCGGGCCTTTGAGGGCGCTGGAAGCGTAGCCGTAGGCGTCCGCATCGAGCAGCACCATGTCCTGGCCCTCGATGTCCAGGCCGCGGAAGCCCGGCGGGAATGGCATCGCCATGTGCTCGGCCATCATCTGCGACAGCGCGTCGAGCCTCACTTCGAACATGCGGCAGATCCTGCCAGGGCACGCGACGGTGCAGTGCGACCTCAACCCGGTGAACCTTTCCGGTCGCAGCACTAGCCATCAGGGGCGTTCATGCCGCCGATCGCGTGCGTTCGTGCTCTTGCTCTGCCGGCTCAGCTGCCGTCGAGGGCGGCAGCTCGACGCGTGAACGAGCCGCCGTGCCCAACCGGGCGGTGATGTCAGGGCGCCATGGCGGCTTCGCGATGGCCGGATGAGCGAATCGGGCCGGACAGGTCGCCCCGCGTGACGGCGGCGGCCACGACGCGTTCGGCGCGGCGGCGCCGCATCCGCAGGACCGGCGCGGTCACACCCTTCTCGGCGGCCAACTGCGCAATCATCGCGTCGCCGAAGCGGGTGGCGCTGATCAGCTCAGCGGCCTCGGCCGTGATCAGGCCGGCGGCGGCCGCCCGGCCGAGCAACAGGTCCGGATGCCCGTAGGGCATCCTCGGCGAACGCGACCCGGTGGACAGGTCCAGCGGTAGCTCCTCGCCGGCGTCGGCCTTGACGACCGCGGCCCCGGCGCGCCACGCCGCCCAGCACAGCCGCAGCCACAACCGGGGCGGGGTGAGGTCCGCCGCACGCAGTGCCTGAAGGAACCCGGCGAGGACTTCGGAGTCGACGTCGTCGGCATGCCGGGTGTAGCCGCGGCTGATCCTCGCCGCGAGGTGCATCAGGGCGGGCAAGGCCACGCCGATCGCGCCGACGACCCAGGCCGGTCCCCATTCGCGGGCGTGGTGGGCCAACTGCCGCCACAGCTCGTCAGTGGTGTCGCTGTCGTAGCGTCCGTACACCAGCAGCTTGCGCAGCTCGTCGAGCGGCATCGTCGTGTCTGGCAGGCCTGGTACCGGGCGGGCGTCGAACACCAGTGGCGCCGGTTCGCAGGTCAGTAGCTCGAAGGCTGCCTCGGCGGTCGTCAGCGCCGTGTCGCCTGTCCTCGTGCGGGTGGGTGTGGCCATGGTGATGCCTCCTCGACGGGGAGCGCTTCGCCCTGCGCGAAGGCTTCGAGACCCCCGATTGGGACAGCCGGACCTGACACCACGAGCGTGTGTCAGACCGGGACAGATCCTGGCGGTTCGTGTCAGATTCGCCGCTGCGCCGACCACCCCGGGGGTCTCAGGCGGCCGGGCTGACCGTTTCTGTCAGGGGAGGGGCGGGTTGGATCGGCCTGTCAGCGGCGTACTGGGGATCGTCAGTACGCCCGCCGGTCCGGGGGTCACCTGCCCATGACCGATAGAAACTTCCACCGCGCGCCGGTCCCCATGGGGGACGTGGTGCCCGGCGACCCTCCTGTGCCGATCACCGTCTGGCCGGTCCCTGCCCCGCACGAGGGCGAGACCATGTCCAACGCGATGGGCGTGCGGCTTGTCCACAACCTCACCCACCCGTGCGACCTCATCATCGACCTGGCCGACGGGCCGCAGTTGGCCCGCGCGGTCATCGCGGCACACCGCCACAGTGACCTGCAGGCGGCCCGCCCGGTTGGCTGGGGCCGCGAGCCGGCGACGCTGATCGTCGCCGGCTGGCCGCTCCCCAACGCCTCTCCGGTCGGCTTTTTTCTTCGCTGCCGCGACAGCCTCGTGCCGGGCGGCTGCGTGGCGGTGCTGCTGCCGCACGGCGACGTGACCCTGCCGGTCGACGTCGTCATCGCCGCGAAGCGGGCCGGGCTGGCGTACCTGCAGCACATCGTGGCGGCCGACCGGCCGGCCCAGCGTGGCCAGCAGGCGCAGCTGGCGATCCACACCGACGTGCTGATCCTGACCCGCAGCGCGATCGAGACCGGGGACGTCGATGGCTGAGACCCTTCCAATCACCTCGGTGTGGTTGACCTGCCAGATACCCGCCCGTGATCAGCGGCGAGGCCGCTACGTCCGGCAGACCTCCAGCCATCCGGCCAAGATGCTGCCTCACCTGGCCGCGCACGCGATCAGCTCGTACACGGCGCCGGGCGATGTGGTGTTCGACCCGATGTGCGGGTGCGGCACCACATTGGTGGAGGCCATGCACCTCGGCCGGCAGGGCATCGGGATCGACATCGAGCCCCGCTACACCGCGCTGGCCGAGGCCAACATCGCCCTCGCCGCGTCGCAGGGCGCCGCCGGCACGGCGACGGTGTTCACCGGGGACGCCACCGGTGGGCTCGACCTGGTGCTCGCCCCCGCGGTCGGCCGGGTGAGCCTCGTGCTCACCTCGCCACCGTACGGGCGCGGGACCCACGGCCTCGTGCAGACGACGAACACCGGGGTACGCAAGCGGGACCACCTCTACGGAGACCGGGAGCGCGGCAATCTCGCCTACGCGGGATGGTCCCGCCTGCTCGACGGGTTCGCCTCGATCCTGGCCGCCAGCTACCAGATGCTGCGCCCCGGCGGGACCGTGGTGATCACCTCCCGACCGGTACGCCGCCAACGCGACGACCTGATCGACCTGCCCGGCGAGCTGCTCGCCGTCGCGCAGTCAGCCGGGCTGACCCCGGTAGAGCGGACAGCGGCGATGCTCGCCGCCGTCCGCGACGGGCAGATCGTGCACCGGGCCAGCATGTTCGGGCTCCTAGCCGTCCGCCGCGCCCGCGACGACGGTATCCCCGTGCACCTGGTGGCGCACGAGGACGTGCTGGTCCTTCGCCGCCCTTGAGAGCCTCGCCAGGTGCAGGAGCTTTGGACCTGGCAAGGCAGACGCCGGAGGGCTTCACCAATCCGCGGAAGCGGCCCGCGGCGACCCCGTCTGAGGGGCCAGGGGCGGCGGCGCAAGCCACCATCGCCCGCCTTATGTCTGGCCCGTCGCGGCGATGTCCCAGAAGGGGCGATCCCGCTGCCGGTCCCGCTGTACCGGTCACCAGCTGCCTACCAGGTGACCGGTGGGCCCGCCCCGGCCCGGTGTTGCGCCGCTCGCGGCCAGGAGTCCCGCAGCGGGTCTCCCGTCACTGGCCCGAGCAGCGCGAGCGTGCTGGTTGACGAGATCAGCCAGGCGGGCCTCAGTCCCGGCGGGTGCCGCTTCGGCCAGCAGATCCGACACGGGGGAGGGGATTGCCGGGCTGTCAGGTTCTGCCAGAGGCCGAACCTGACAGCCCGGCCGACGACGCTTCCGGAACGGCTAACTTGAGGGCTCTCCTTACTTTCCATGTGCCTCTGATCTGACGCCTCGCGCGACGGCATCGCGCCCACCAGCCACGGTCGGCCGCCGCCGCCAGCCTCGGATCTGGCACCCACAAACCCCACGCCCCTCGCCCATGCGCCCGGGGCGCGGCACCACCATCTCCTCAGGCGGCCACCAACCGGTGGCCGCCTTTTGCTCGACTGAACCGTTCGCCGCGGATATCTCTGCGGCCCTGAGCAGGTGCCATCCGAGCCCTGCCTCCCACGGGCGGCCTGCGGCTGGCGCCTGCTGGCGGATCGGCGCTGCGCGCGGCGGCAGCCACGACAGCGCGGTCCCGCCGGCGTCCCACTCCTTCACCGACCCCACTCTCTGTTGGGAGACCCTCGTGTCGTTCTCCGAGAACAAACTGACGGTCCGATCCTCAGCCGACCTGGCGACCGCGGTGCCGTACCTGATCGGCTTCCATCCCGGCGACGGCAGCATCGTCGTGATCGCCTGCCGAGACCGGCGGATCGTATTCGCCGCCCGAGGCGACCTACCGGCCCCCGGATCCCCCGCACACCACCTGCACGAGCTCACCGCACACCTCGTCCCGGTCGTGCAGCGGCAGCAACCGATCACCGACCTCGTGATCGTCGGCTACGGCGCCCAGGGACACGTCGACCCGGCACTGCGCGCCGTCGACGATGCGTTCACCGCCACCGGCCTGGCCGTGCGGGAACTGCTGCGGGTCACCGAAACCCGCATCTTCAACCTCACCTGCGACGATCCCGCCTGCTGCCCACCACACGGCACCCCCTTCGACCCCACCGGCTCGCTCATCGCCGTGCACGCGACCGTCGCCGGGCTCGTCGCACGGCCGGACCGGGCGGCGGTGGCCAGCCGCTTCACCACCGACGACGCCACCGACGACGCCACCGGCGACGGCATCCGACACGCCACGAACGAGGCCACCGCCCGCATGGCGGCCTTGAAAACCGCCGGCAGCACCGCGG
The DNA here is from genome assembly GCF_023656545.1 of Micromonospora phytophila. GTDB lineage: Bacteria > Actinomycetota > Actinomycetes > Mycobacteriales > Micromonosporaceae > Micromonospora > Micromonospora phytophila. The sequence continues at coordinate 13,744 of NZ_JAMOKF010000007.1, forward strand.
TGTACGAGGCCGGTGCCCACGCGCTCCGCGGCGCGCTGCGACAGCACGACGGCGGCGCACGTCTCACCGACGACGAGGTGGCCTGGCTGACCGTGCTGCTGACGCACAGGCCCGTGCGGGACCTCGCCGTTGACCTCACCCAACCGCACGACCAGCACGTCACCTTCTGGGCCGAGGTCACCCGCCGCGCCGACAAGCCGCTCGTGCCGGCGCCCGCGACCGTACTCGCGCTCACCGCATGGCGCTGCGGTGACGGCGTCCTGGCCGTCCTGGCCGCCGAGCGTGCCCTGCAGCTCGACCCCGACTACCAGCTCGCCGACCTGCTCCTGCAGGCCCTGCACGCCGGTCTGCCGCCCTCCGTCGTCGAGCAGGCGATCACCGGCACCCACCCCAACCCATCGAACCCGAACGCCCCCTCAGGACAGGAGTAACCACGGTGGATCCCATTCGCAGCATCCTGCTGTCTCTCGCCCGCACCGCCGAAGAAGCCCGACTGCGCTGGCACGCCGAACGCGCCGCCCTGCGCGCCCGCGGCGAAACGCCCACCCGCACCCAGGCATTCGCCTACGACGTCCAAGCCAACCTCTGCCTGATCACCGCGATCACCGCGGCCGACCTTCCGGCGAACTTCCGCCTCTACGACACCACCCTGTCCCGAGACCCCCTCACCGCAGCCGCGCAGCTTCGCCAGGTGACCTCCGCCTACGACCACAGCGGCCCGATCGAGGCCGCACACGAGGCAGCGCGGCTGGCCTACAAGGCGGCGTTCGCCGAGCCGCTCACCGCCGAGGAACAGCACTACGTCGACCTGCTCGCCGACCTGCCCGCCGCACGCCGCGACAAAATCATCGAAGTGGCGGAGGAACGCGCCCGCCACCTGCCGGCATGAGCATCGGCGCACCCGCCGCCGGCACCCCTGCTCGCCCCCTATTCGGGGCGCATCAGCGCGCCGTGCTCCCTGCCCGGCAGCGGGCGGACCAGACCCCGCAGGCGCCCAACGGCGTGGGCCACGACGGGGGAGTGAGCCACGACGACGCAACTCTCCGCCCGGCAAGACCATCCAGGTCAGTGGCCGTAGCTGCACCACCTGCTGCGGGCGCATGACGTGCCGGGCATGGGCAGCAACCCCAGGAAAGGAACCCATGAGCCTGTACACCCTCACACCCAAACCCGGGTTCGAGCGGTACACCATCCAGGTCGGCTGGAACCCCCACCGCACGTACGTCGCCACCGTCGTCGACTTCACCTGGGACCCGGTCACCGACCCTGACCACGAACCCGACACCGTCCACCTCGGGCGGATCGAGGCGATTCTCGACCCGGCCGAGGTGCTTCTGGCCGTCGAACCCTACGCCGAGATACCAGCCGACCTACCGGCCAGACTCCGCGCCGACCAGGCCGCGCACCCGGTGCGCCGCTGACACCAACCCCCGGTTGGCTGACGTCGCATCGGCCGCCAACGGCTGCCACCAACTCGCAGGTACGCCGCTACGCGCACTGCTGACTGAATCGCCCCGATGAGGCCTCCTCGGGGGAGGTCGTCGCCATCACCGATGCCGTGAGCCCGAGCGCACGAACCCGTAACCCGGCCCGCCATAGGCGGGCCGTCGTCGTATCAGGACCCGGGACGCGCCGCCTAGGAAACGTCCGCGTCCCGGGTTCTCCTGCAAAGGAGGAACCCAGTGTCCCTACCACTGATCATGATCGCCACCACGGTGGTGGCCCTCGCCCTGGGCAGGCTCACCGCCTGCCCGACGATCCACGGCCTCCGCACCCAACTCGCCGACGCCACCTCGGCGATGCTCCACGACCCGCTCACCGGCATGCTCAACCGCGCCGGCCTGCAGGCCGCGCACGCAACCCTCGCCACAACCGCCCCCGCACGGCCCATCATCGTCGCCCTGATCGACCTCGACGACTTCAAACACGTCAACGACACCCACGGCCACGACCGGGGAGACGACGTCCTCATCGAAGTCGGCGACCGCATCACCGACATCGCCGCTCTTCACGGTGGCACCGCCGCGCGCCTCGCCGGCGACGAATACGCCGCGCTCCTGCCGGCCCGCACCGACGACCTGGACCGCATCGCCGACACCTTCGCCACGATCATCTCCCAGCCCGTCGCGCTAACGGCAGACGGCAGCCCCGCCACGGTCACCATCACCGCCAGCGTCGGCCTGGCCCTCGTCGACACCAGCGGCCCCCTCACTGAGGTTGCCCTGCACCGCGCCGACATCGCCATGTACCACGCCAAGCGGCATGGCCGGAACCGACACGCCATCTACCAGCCGGGCATGACCATGCCGCCCGACCAGCACCGTCGCGGACATCGCCTGCGCGACCGCCGCCAGCCGAGCGACGGGGCCAGGGCATGACCGCCCCGCGCGAGGAGATGGCCTGCCAGACCTGCCTCTCCCCGCTGAACACCCTCGGCGTGCCGCCCACCTACGTACACCCGACCCACCTCACCACCGACGGACACGACCCGACACCCGTCCCGGTCAGCAAGCTCGACACCGTCCGCCGCAGCTGCGACTTCTGCGGCGACGCGTACCCGATCTGGGCACTGCGCGGCGGCGAGGTTACCGCCATCGCCATCGGCCCCACCGCAGGGCTGGTCCAAGACTTCGGCCACTCCTGGGCAGCATGCGCGACCTGCCAAACCCACATCGACGAGGGCCGCAACGACAAGGTCATCGACCGCGCGGTACGGGCACTTGGCCTCGCCAACCATCCACAGGCACGAGAACGAATCCAGGAACTGCACCTCGCGTTCCTCAACGCCCGACTGCCCGGCCGGACGCTCATCACGACGACCGCCTGGCCGGCAACCACCATCGCCGCCGCAGAGCTGCCCAAGGTACGCGACCGGCTCACCCGCTTCTACCGAGGCACCGACAACCTGCCTGCCACGCTCGGAATCACCGACCTACGGGACCAGATCGCCACCGGCCTGGACCGATCACACCTGTACTGGATCGACAACGACTTCACCGACCTGGCCGAGCACGCCGCAGCACAGCTTCCCGACGTACACATCAGCCGCGACCTCATCCCCTCGGCCAACGGAATGCTCATCTGGCCCCGGCCAGTGACACACCGGCAGCTCACCGCCGCATCCTGGACCGACACCATCGACGGCCGGCAGGTGGTCCTCTACCGCACCATCGGCGCGGGACTCGACGGCAAACCGCTGCAGCGGCTACGCGAACAGGTCGGCTGGCTCGCACCCATGAGCGCAGCCCACCTCCCCGAACAGCACCTGATACCCGGTGACCACCCGGCGGCAGCGCTGGTCGCGACGTGGCTGCTGATCGCCCAGCAAACCGCAGAAGTCACCACGGCAGGAGTCGACAAAGCCGTCGCCAAAACCTACGCCCGCACCAACCGGCCCGTACCCGAGGTGCGCATCGTGCGCATCCGCGGCCGCCGCACCAACCCACGGCCGGATCAGGAACCGACACCAGGCAGCCAAGGGCGCTCCCAGAGCAGCCGGTTCTGGGTCTCCGGCCACTGGCGCAACCAAGCCCACGGCCCAGGCCGATCGCTGCGCCGCCCCGTCTACATCCACCCCTTCCTCAGGGGCCCCGACGACGCGCCGATCAAGCTGAGCACCACCGTACGCATGCTCAGCAGCCACCAACCCAAACCTCAAGATCATAAGTAGATAGCGATGTCGGCGGTGGCACAGTTCAGCCCATCCCACCGCCGACATCGGGAGCTTGGTCACCGATGGGAGGGTGCCGCAGCCGACGACGCAAGAGAGTGCAGGCCGCATCAGCGGCCGGAAGGCCCTCGGCATCTCCGACATCGAGTCCAGCGATGCGGCAGTAAGGCCGCGCTTGCGTGCCTCAAGACGGCCCGCAAGCGGGCCGCGCCGGCCCGGCCCCGGCCTGCTGGCGACGCCCGACCGGCATCGGCCGGGCCGGACGGCCACGCTGCGGAGGCGTAAGGCATGAGCAGCTGAGGCCGTGACGATCGACATCGGGGTTGCTCCCCGTCGAGGGTGGGGCGATGCTGCCGCGCAGCAGAGCTGCTTGCTCTCAAGTCTCGCGGGCGCTCCCTGTGGTTCGACGACGTCGAGAACCAGGGCGTGCACCATCCCCCCGTTACCTTCTGATCGTCCCCAGCCGAGGACTGCTCGGTCGCCCGGCTCGGCACGACTTACCGCCCCTGCCGTACGGATGATCCGGGGGGCGTTGTCGCCGGGCCGGGTCGCGTCGGATGGACCGCTGATAGGGACACGACCACCCACGCTGTTGGGGTAGGTCTCTTCGTAACGTGGGTGCCGGCAGTCGACGCCAGACTGGCGACCGAGCCGGGGGGACGTCGCGGGTAGGCGATGCAGTGCACAGTGACAACTACGAGGTGTCCTCGATGTCGGTAAGGACGGCCATCACGCCGTCGCGCTGAACGCTGACGGCAAGCGCCTGCACGATGCCGCTCTGGTCAATACCGAGGGCAAGCCGCGGCAGGTGTTCGGCAAACTCGCCAAGCACGGCCGAGTCCTCGTGGCGGCTCACCGCTCAGGACATCAATGATGTCTTCGAGGGGACTCGACATCCCCGTCGTTGCCCTCGACTGGCGTGATGCCATCACCGAGCTGCTCTACGGAGACGAGGAAGAGGATCAGCAGTTCGGGAATCCTGGCGCAGATCGGTGATTCGATGACGTTGTCCGGGCGCAGCTTGGGGGACCTTGAGCGGGGTAGTGGGTGTTGAGGGCCCACCTGCGCAGTCCAAGTCTGCGGGCGTTACGGGGCAAGGTGGGTGCTGTGTCTGCGCGTCGTGGCCATCGCTCCAACTAGGGCTTTCAAGTGTTGTCGCCGCCGACCTATCAAGATCGTATCGATTCCTTGCGTAGAGTGACGGGTCCCACTCGGCGGTGCGTCCGTTGTGGTTGCCGCCCGCGACCGCCGTCGAGGCTCAGCGCGGGCGGAAGTCACCACCGGTGCGCTGGCGGAGGGTGACGCGGGAAGCAGTGCCGGACGGCTCCGTGATGTAGTAGCGCGAGACCCCGGCCGCGAATCCCGGTGGCGGGCCGGCGTGCTCCTTCTCCCAGGCCAGGCACGCCGCCACTAGAGCGTCGTCCATGCCGGGCGTGCTCAGCCGCGCCGCGACGTCGTCGACCTCGCCAGCGCCGACGTAGCCGAGGTCCCGCAGCCGCCGGTAGAGCCGATGCCCGGCGGTTATATCACCGGACGGCGCAGTTGGCCGGACGTGAGCGAAGCACGACACCGACAGTCGAGGTCTGGCAGTCGCCTCAGCGTCGGCGTCAACCCAGTGCACGGGCGCCGGCACTCCCGGCACGTCGAACTCAAGGAACTCGCAAGCGTTGCCATAGATCCACGGCCCAGCCGGCGCCGGCCTGACCGCCCGCGCTGACTCGTCCCAGAACCGCAGCGCCGAGTCCGTCGCCAGCAGTTGCCAAGTCCAGTGCCCGATGTCGCGGTGAGGGCTGGCCCTGACAAGGTCGATTGCACGCGATCCGTCGCCGACCACGCGCAGCCCGACGATGCCGGCGCCGGACGCACCGTAGGCAGTGTCTAGCGGGTGGGTGCGTGGCTGTCCGGGCGGCATCGGCGGATACCACTGTAGGCGCAGGAGCCGTTCGCCCATCGCCAAAGGCCCGGCGAGCCGTCCGAACGGCATAGCCAGTGCCATCTCCACGGCTTCGAATGCCTCCAGGGTGAGCCGGTCTAGTAGTTCGCCGAGGTCGGTGGCGAGGATGGCGAGGTGCTCGAACTCGGGGCGGGCGATCGGCAGGCCGTAGAACGCCGGGGTCAGACCGTGCAGTGGGTGCTCCGGAGGCACGCTCTGGTGGAGCACGAGGTGGCTGCGCAGTTCGCGGAGTGGGCCGGTGCTCTCGTCGCCGTCGGCGGTGAACCCGAACTGGCCACTCGTCGTCATCGCCGCGGCGCCAAGCAGTCGCAGGTCGTGCAGCCGGACGAACTCCGCGGCGCATGCCTCGCGTAGCTCGCCGATTCGCCGACGGGCGGGGTCTGCGCCGGTAAGCGGCAGCCTATACCAGCCCCGGCGCAGCAGCGTCTCTACATCGTCGGCGGTGGTCACGAGCGGGTCCGGCCGAGCAGCCACACCGCCGTCGGGGCTATGTCGTAGGTGCTCTGCGTAACTCCCGCCGCGGCTCGGCGCTCGATCTCCTCCTGTGTGGCGAAGTGCAGGTTCGGGTCAGGGTTCGCCTCGTGCCGGCGTTTGAGGTCACGCAGTGCCTCGGCTTGCCGCTCGGTGGGCCGCAGCTCGTAGACCTCTGCGATGATCAGCTGGCGCAGCCCGGAGAAGGTGTCATGTCGCAGCGGAAAGTTGCGCGTGCCGAGGTAGGCACAGTCGAAATACGGGAAGTCCTCGCCCCTCAGGATGCCCGGCTCGATCAGCTCCTCGTGGAACTCGCGTACCGGAAACAGCTCCCGGTCCTGCCGCGACTCGAACCACCGCAGCAGGCGGTGCACGCTTCGGCCCGGCAGCCGGAGCCGCAGGTCCTTCTTGCTCCGGGCGTCGGGCGCGAAGCGCGAGTCGTGTGCGGCGTCGAAACGCTTGACCATCTCGCTGTCCTCAAGCCAGTACTTGAAGACCCCCCCGACCGGTTGGAACTGCGTTGTGATCCGGTGCCCTCGCACGAGCAGCTGGGTGCCGTCGACGGGCACGGCGACCAAGTATGCGATGGATACCCGGATCTTCGTAGCCCGGTAGACGGTGCCCGCGAGCACGGTAGTCCACAGATACTTGCGGTCGAAGATCGCGATGCGGGTCGTCAGGTTGGTCGCCGCGATTCCGGCAACCACCAGCGAAATCTCCAACAGGTACGCGTCGCTGCGAAACCAGAAGCCGAACGTGGCGAAGACGAGCGCGACCACGAGCAGCACCACGCTGATCATCGGGCCGCACCGCGGCTCGGCCGTTCCGCGACAGGACTGTCAATGCCAAGGTACCCCTCGGCGAGATGACGGGCGGACGCAACGAGAGCATCCAGCGCACAGGTCGAGTCGAACACGCCGGCCATCACCGCTGTATGTACCAGCGCACTGAGCAGATCGACGGGAATTGTGGACGGCATAGCCCGCAGGTTGGCCTCGTTGATGCGGTCAGGACCGCGCAGCCGGTTGCGGCGCAGCCGGACGTCGAGTGGCGCGTGCAGGTAGATCAGTGCGTACCGCCGGGTCGAACCCTCAGGACCGGTGAGCTGTCGGAGCAGGTCATCGATGATCGGCATCTCGACAAGCGCCGGTTCGGTCGCGTGTCGTAGCTTCGCCGCCAACGCCCGGGTGGCGTCGACGACGACGTCGTCCCATGACTGCAGCAGGAGTGCGCCCTCGTCGTTCACCGTGGCCCGACCGTCCAGCAGTCCTGCCCCATGCATCTCCCTGAGCAGGTCGTCCATGCTGAACGACAGCGGGGCCGGGAACCGTTCGCGCCACATACCCTCCAAGGCGCTGCGAACGAGTGTCTTGCCCGACGCAGGTGGTCCAACGATGATCAGTGTGGGTAAGGGCGGTCCGCACTGGCCGTCTCGACAGTGAGTTTCGGCCAGCGCTGCAACCATTGCTTCTCCAGGGTTCGGCGGCGAACGAGATGCGTCGTCTCCGGATCGCCGGACGTCGGCCGGACCACGAGTCGCAGCAGGTCCGACAGGCCATAGGGAGCAAGGATCCGCGGTTTGTTCACGTTGGCGATCCCCACAGCCGTGCACGTCTCCGGCCACCAGCTGACGGCGTCGGCAGTTGAACGGTAGGGGTCGTGCCCGTTGCGGAGGTGCATGCGTGCCTGGTTCTTCACGGAAAACGGCAGCCCTGGGAACCACTCCGCGAGCCGGATCTCCGCCGTCCGCTCCGCGGCACGGCCTCCGCCGCCGCCGGCACTGTCGGTGGTGTCGAAATAGACGACATCGATGTCGTTGACGGGCGCCGCGGTATCGTAGCCGTGCAGGTGGTCCCAGACCGCGTTGCGGACGAACCCGGCGGCGATCCAGCAGTCGGGCAGGCCGAGTTGTTCAACGGTGGTGACAATACGCCGCCGGAGCGGATCGTCGAGCACGATGCCGGCGACCTCGGTGACATCGCTCATCGGATAGCCGCCCATCTGCGCTAGTTCGACAGTTCAATGGTATCGCCGCATGACCGGGCGAGGCTAGGACAGCACGGCGTTCGCGCGTCTTTGCCTGTGGTGGAGCCTATGGGTGAAAGCGGTAAACCGTCGTGTGACAGGCCTGCCTGTAGGTCTTGCGGCATGCGGTGACGTCGACGATGGGCGATTTGGTCAACCGGTCGTCGGCGCCCCGGCGCCAGGGCCAGGAGTGGACCGAGGGTTCGATGCCCCGGTGCGTGGCAGAGTGGACACCCGAACAGCGGGCCGATCTACCGCATGGTCAGGTTCGTGCGCCAGTAAGCAGCCACCAGCAGCACCCGATCAGGCAGGTCCAGGGCGCACTGCCGGCCCGGCCGGCCGTCGGGCGATGGCGTCACCGCCACGCTCGGCGACCAGGCGGACCAGCTTGCGGAACTAGGCGGGCTGCAACCTGGTGAACGGGCAGACAGCTCAGGGGTTGCCGCGCGCTCTTGCTCAGTCGACCCTATCGATTCATCGTCGAAATCGTTGCCCGAAGGGTGCCCTGGGAGTCGCACGGGACGTTCGGATTTCACGCAACGCTTGGCATCGCGGCAGGTGGGGACGGTGTTTCGTAGCTGAACTCTTTGCCGCCGCGTTCGGCAACGCGTCGATGGCGGATGAGTGCTCGGGCTGCGACCAGCCGCTTGAGGCGGTTGTTGGCATTGGGCGCTGATATCCCTAACCGGTCCGCCAGATGAACCGCAGTAAACCTGCCTAGATCGCCGGCGGCATGATAGGTCTGGTTCAGCACGGCCGGGGCGCCGACGAGTCTGACGCCCTCGGCGTTCGCCATGGCGGCTACCAGCTCGCGTCGCTGCAAGCAGACGGTCATGGATTCGAAGTTGTCGTCGTTAAGGCCGGTCAGCAGGACGACCGCGGGTGGTGCGTCGAGCGAGGTGCTCAGCATCCCGTAGTACCGGCCGAGGAACTCGTCGGCGAAGCTGATGCTCATCGCTACGACACCGGTGAAGTCGATGGCAACAGTGCCGTCAGCAGTGGCAGCGGCGAGGGTGTCTTCAAGTTCGCGCAGTGCAGTCTTTGCAAGCGCCCTGGTTGCGAGGAAGGTGCCGTGCCGGCGAACGGCGTAGGTGGTCGGCAGCGCGGGATCCGGTTTCACCTGCGTCATTGAAACACGTTGCGGACCGTTACGGAACCCGAACGCGGAGCCACGCCCATGCGCCCCTGATCGGAGTGGTGACATTGCGGCAGGTGATGATCCGTTTTTGACGCACGACGACGCTGGCAATCGCGCTGCCGCTACGTAGTACGAGTCTGCCGACGCCACCTCGCCTGGTGGCGTCGAGAAGGTCGCTCAGGCCGTAACCCCGCATCTGCTGGGTCCCGGTCACTCCAGCGACCAAGGCGCGACGGAGCGCCGTCTCGTCATCAGCAATGTAGGCGTTCGTGGGGTTTTGCCGAAGGTGCGGCAGTACCCCGATGCCGGCGTCGCAGACGGCGAACTCCAGACCCGGTCGCTTGCTGGTTAGGCCGCTGTACGCCTGTGCCGCGACGAAAGCGCCGCTGGACCCCGCCCGCCCGTGGGTCACTGCGTTGTCGATCAATTCGGCGATGCCGTGGAATGCCGCCATGGCGGTTCGATTGCTGAGCTGCGACTCGCCCATGCGTCCGAGGCTCTCGGCGATGCTGTCGGCGTTCCCAGGAGACAGCGCCGTCACCTCCAGCAGCTTCGTAGAGCAGTCCACGCGGCGCTGTGAGGTGAGGGTGCCGTCGATCGTCGCGATGGGCGCGAGCAGGTCTACGACGTTCATCCGCTGCAGGTACGACGCGACGTCCTCATCGTCAGGCATTCGCAGGACGACGTCACGGCCGTCGGTGGAGGCACTGGACGCGAGCGTGACTATCGCGGTGAGCTCTTGCGGGCCGGCGAATCGAAGGCGTCGGGCGTCGAGCACTAGTTGATCACTGTCGATGAAGCTTGCCGAGATCTCCGATCGCAGGAGGGGGTGTCGGCCGGAGAGATCGATCAGCACGACGTCCAGCATCCCAGTCGCGCCGCTGAGCGGGCGATCCGGCTCACCGTCAAGCCGCGCTCAGACCGCACCGAGGGTGGCGGATCGCGGCATCATCTGTTTAAATTGACCCGATGAAACCGGCGGGCAAGTCCGCCACGAAGCGAGGAGCGCCCCTATGACCATCGAACAGCAGGCCGTCCCGCCGCCGCGCGAGAAGGACAAGCACTACGCGATCGTTGTGAACGCGCAGCCGTTCACTGTCGCCACCCACGAGGTGACCTTCGCGCAGATCGTCAAGCTGGCGTTCGGCGCGCAGGGCGACGACCCGGACAAGACCTTCACCATCACGTACCGCAAGTCGGACAACGCACACCACGACGGCACGCTGGTCGAGGGCGGCACGGTCAAGGTCAAGAACGGCACCGTCTTTAATGTCACTTCGACGACTCGCTCGTAGCGCTGACCTGGTCCGCCTGCGTGACGAGGGGTACGAGATGGCCGTCGACAACGGCCATCTCGTCATCTCCCACGTCCCGTACGTGACGCCGGGCCGAACGGTCGCCTACGGCAAGCTGATCTCCGTGCTCAACCTGGCCGGCGACGTGACGGTCAGACCCGAGGACCACGTCGTCTACTTCGACGGCGCGACGCCGTGTGACCAGCACGGGCAGCCCCTGCGCAAGGTCATCAACAACAGTCAGGCGTTCACCCTCGCGCCCGGCATCACCGCGCAGCACCTCTTCTCCAGCAAGCCCGCCGCCGGGTACACCGACTACCACCACAAGATGACCAGCTACATCCGAATGCTCGCTGGGCACGCCCAGGCCATCGAACCGCAAGCCACGGCCACCACCTTCCCCGTCATCGAAGCTGCCGTAGACCAGTCGGTCTTCCTCTACGAAGACACGGCCTCCAGCCGAGCCGGCATCAGCGCCATCTCCGCGACTTTGCAAGTCAGCAAGATCGCGATCGTTGGTCTGGGAGGCACCGGCGCCTACGTGCTCGACCTGCTAGCCAAGACGCCGGTCGGCGAGATACACCTCTTCGACGGCGATACTTTCCTGCAGCACAACGCTTTCCGCGCCCCCGGTGCGGCATCGATCGAGGAACTGCGCAGCAAGCCGAGCAAGGTCGCATACCACTACGAACGGTACAGTCGGATGCGGGCCAGCATCATGCCACATGAATACCACATCAGTCTCGAAACGGTCGCGGAGTTGCAGGACATGGACTTCGTGTTCCTGACCATGGAGGGCGGCGCCACCAAGCGGCACATCCTCAACAAGCTCAGGGACTACGGTCGCCCTTTCATCGATGTTGGCTTGGGTGTCTACCAGACCGCTGGCGGCACGCTGGGCGGCATCGTGCGAGTTACCACCAGCACCCCGGAACATCCCGCCGACCAGCGACGCATCCCGTGCTCCGACGATGACGACAACGACTACAACCGCAACATTCAGATTGCCGACCTCAATATGCTCAACGCCGCGATGGCCGTCATCAAGTGGAAGAAGCTCGTGGGCTTCTATGCAGATATGGAAGAGGACTTCTTCAGCACCTACACCATCGACGGCAACCACATCACCAACGAGGACAACCGGTGACGCGCCGTGACACCGTACGGCACGAGTTCGTCGACTACGTCCCGTCTGAACTAGCCGACGGGACGATATACATCAGCGTCGAGTACGCGACGGCGGTACATGCCTGCTGCTGCGGGTGTGGCCACAAAGTCGTTACGCCTCTTCACCCGGCCCAGTGGAAGCTGACGTTTGACGGCGAGTCGATCTCACTTGACCCATCAGTGGGCAACTGGAACCTGCCATGCTCATCCCACTACTGGATCAGGCGCAACCGCGTCCGCTGGGCCGGCGCATGGAATGAGGACAGAATTGCGACCGGTCGGCGCAGGGATCGGCTCGCCCTGCAAGGCGCCGTAAACGACACGCTTCCGCCGGTTGTTAGGGATTGCGTAGAGCCAGTACGCCAGCCGCTCGGACGGCTGAAGCGCCTACTGCGCCGCATCCGCCGGCGTGATGGCGAAGCGAGCTCCCAGACTCAGTGACCTGCCAGGCGCGCGACTGTTGGCGGGCAACGGGGCCTGGTGGGGTGGTGGGGCCACGCGGATGTCCCGGCTGAGGTCCCCCCGCTTTCGCGGAGTGGTGGTTACCTGGCGCCGGTTGGCTCAGGTTGAACGATAGCTGTCATGGGTTGGTTGGCCTGGTTGGTGTGCCAGGCGGTCTCGTACTCGTCGGGGCTGAGGTAGCCGAGGTCTTTCTGGAGGCGGCGGGAGTTGTACCAGCCGTCGATGTAGGCGAAGATCGCGTTCTCGGCCTCATCGCGGGTACGCCACGAGTTCCGGTACACGAGTTCGATCTTCAAGGTGGACCAGAAGTTCTCCATCAGCGCGTTGTCATACGAGTCGCCGACCGAGCCCATCGAGGGCAGGATCCCGTTGTCTGACAAGCGTTCCGCGAACTTGATCGAGGTGTAGTTCGACCCGCGGTCGCTGTGGTGGATCAACTCCTGGTCACGCACGTCGCGGGACCAGATGCCGTACTCCAAGGCGCCGAGGATCAGTTCGGTGTTGCAGCGGTCGCCGGCCTTCCAGCCAACGATCCGATTAGAGAATGCGTCCCGCACGGCGGCGACCCAGAACACGCCCTCACCGGTCGGGATGCGGGTGGCGTCAGCGACCCACAACCGGTTCGGCGCCGCCGCGGTGAACTGCCGGTTCACCAGATCCGGCGCCGGCGTGGCTCGAGGGTCCTGGCGGGTGGAGCCGCCGCGCCAGCCCCGGCGCAGGAACGCGCCCTGCCAACCCTGCGCGGCCATCAACCGCTCCACCCGCTTACGACCGACGCGAATGCCGTCGCGGCGTAGCTGCTGGTGGACACGGTCAGCGCCGTAGGTGCGATCCGAGGCCTCCCAGACCTCGTGGATGTTGCTCAACAAGCCCCGATCGACCAGGTCCCGGTCGCAGGGCTGCTCGGCCTGACGCAGCCAGCCGTAGTAGGTCGAGGCGGTGATGTTCAGGACCCGTAGCAGGAGCGCGACCGCGAACTGGTCACGGTGTTCGTCGATGAACCTCATGACCGTCGCCGGGTCGGGTCGAGCTCCGCTGCGAAATACGCGCTCGCCGCCTTCAGGATCTCGTTCGCCCGCCGCAGCTCCGCGACTTCCTTGCGCAGCCTGCGGTTCTCCTCGGCCATCTCGCTCGTCGGCCGGTCCCTCACCGCGGTCGGCCTCGTCCTGCCGGATCCAGTTCCGCAACGCCTCCGGATGCACGCCCAGCTGCTCGGCCAGCCGCTTGATCACCGGCTTCGGATCCGACTCCCGATACAGCCGAACGGCACGTTGCCGCAGCTCATCCGGGTACTTCTTCGGTGCTGCCACGAAAGACTCCTCCCCACGGCCATCAGACCATGATCAGAAGACTCCGTGAAACCGGGGGGACCTCAGCCCTCGCCACCCTCCATCTGATGGCCCGCCACATGGACGCGGTCCTCCCGCACGCCGAGCCCATTCTGGTCGACGTACGCCGCGGCGAGACCCACCGCATGCCCGAGGGTGCCAAGCCCGACCAGATCGAGCAGTGGCTCCCCGGCGAAGCCGCCGCATTCCAAGCAATCTGGTCGACGGCCGCCTGACCCCTACAGCGAGCGCCCCACCCTCACCGGGGGCGCTCGTCTGCCAGCAGGGCCGTCGGTCAGTCGTGGAGGCAGGCCGACGGGGTGTGGGATCTCGTCGGCAACGTGCAGGAGAGCCGTCGGGCGTCCCCGGAAGCGGGGGCGTCACCGAGGGCTCTCACGTGGTCAGTTGCTGAGCCAGTAGGTATGCGTGGCGGCGGGCGACGAGTCGTAACCGCCGGTGTCCCCGTCGTACCGGCCCACCTTGACCTCCACCGTGTACCTCTGACCGGCATTGACGTACTGCTCGTACCTCCGGTCGTCCCCGGTGTAGAACCTGCTGGTGTAGGCGCCGTCCAGGTTGTCGAACACCACGGCCTTGACGCGGTTGCCGCTGCTGACGCAGTAGCAACCCGCGTAGATGTTGACCCAGACCCGCGCCCGGTAGCCGTCGGCGCTCAGGTCTTCGACGGTGATGCTGTATGCCTGAAGTTGGTGCGTACCCTGCCAGTCGCTCCCCCAGGTGGCGCCGGAGACGGCGGCCCGGGCGACTCCACCGGAGTAGTGCACCTTGCGCGGGAAGTTCTGGTGCCAGTCGCTGTGATCGGCCGAGGCGGCGGTGGCCGGCATGCCGACGACGGCGACGACGGCGACCACCGTCAGGGCCAGGGCCCTCCGCGTCCTGCGGAGCAGCGTGGATGGAGCGTCGTGGAGAATCATCGCCGCAGACTAGCGCTGTCCCTAGTGGAGCGTGTGCCCTGTGACGCACAACGACTCGAACGTGACATACGCGAAAAAGACGGTCTCGCGGGAGGCGCGGGATGGAAGGGCCACCCTCGGCACCGGCCGGCCGGCCGCCCGGAGGCTCGGGGCCCCCGGGCGGCGGTGGCGGGTCAGGCGCTGAGGTGCTTGGCGATGTGCACGTCCGGGCAGACGTTTGCCGTTGAACGTTAGCCGAGCGCCTTCGGCATACCTTGTCAAGCCCCGGGTTTGATGGAGAGTTGGTTAGCTGGTTTTCAGGGGTGCGGTGACCGGCTGGGTCATCGCGTGTAGGGCCTCGTGTTCGTTGGGCGGGATGTGCGCGAGCTCGCCGTGCAAGCGGCGGTTGTTGTACCAGTCGATGTACTCGACGGTGGCCATCTCCAGGTCGTCGAGCCCGCGCCACGGACCTCGGTTGCGGACGAGCTCGGCCTTGTATAGGGAGTTGAACGCCTCGGCCATCGCGTTGTCGTACGAGTTGCCCTTGGACCCGACCGAGGCGACAGCGCCGGCCTCGGCGAGCCGTTGGCTGTAGCGAATCGCTCGATACTGGGCTCCCCTGTCCGAGTGGTGGACCGGTTTGCGCAGGTCAGCGCCCTGACTCTCGCGGCGCCAGATCGCCATCTTCAGCGCGTCGAGAGTCAGATCCGTGTAGAGGCTGGTGGCGACCTGCCAGCCGACGATCATGCGGGAAAAGACGTCGAGAATGAACGCGGCGTACACCCAGCCCACGCTGGTGCGCACGTAGGTCAGGTCGGCGACCCACAGATGGTTCGGATGTTCCGCGGTGAAGTCACGTTTGACCAGGTCACCCGGGCGGCCGGTCTCGGCTGCGGGCCGGGTCGTGCGCGGCGTTTTGTCGCGCAGCAGCCCGCGCAGCCCGGACTCGCGCATCAGCCGCTCGACGGTGCAGCGGGCCACTCGCACACCGCGTCGGCGCAGCTCGTGCCAGATCTTGCGAGCGCCGTAGACGCCGTAGTTCTCCGCGTGGATCCGCTCGATCATCGCGGTCAGCTCCTCGTCGCGCCGCGACCGGGCCGAGGCCGGGCGGGTCTTGGCGGCGTAGTAGGTCGACGGTGCGATCTGTGCCGGCGTGTCTTCGAGCGCCTGCAGGACCGGCTGGACACCGTGTTCGGCCTTCTGGGAGTCGACGAAGTCGGCCGGATTCGTGGGACAGGACGAGGCCAACGACCCGCGGGTCGGCGGCCTCGTCGCGTACGGCTGATCGTGCGGGTGAAAGCCTCATATTGACGGCCCGGTCGCCCGGGGTCGACGATCGGGGAGGGAGGTCGCCATGCAGAGCATCGACGTCGACCAGCTGAAGCGGGTCCTGACCGCAGAGAAGACCAGGCGCTTCGAGGACGTCCGCAGGCTCCACGCCGTAGCCCAGTCGCAGCGGGGGCGGCGCCGCAGACGCGGCGGCGACGTGCGGGACCGCACTCGGCAGGAGCTGGATCAGGCCTTCCGCCGGCACATGCCGGACGCGGCCGGCTACTTCGAAGGCGTGCAGGAGGACTTCCGGCGCGGCCTGCGGGACCGCCGCCGGGCCCTGGCCGTGCTCGGCACGGCACGGCCCCCCGCCACGCCGGAGTTCACGACGCTGGACACACCGTTTCTGATTTGGGGGCTGCGCAACGGCCCCCTCGGCGGCACGGACGCGGTGAACCTGTTCGAAGAAGTCCACTACGAGGCGGGCGCTAGCTGGGTCAGGTTCTGGTCGAGGCACGGCTCGGACAGCGACTTCTTCGCCTCCGACGAGGTGAACTTCTACTTCTTCTGGCAGAACACCGCGACCGACGCGGTCGTGAACGTCCACTCCTTCCTCATGTTGGCCGGCCTTTTGGGCGCCTACGCCGAGCCCGGGTGGTTCTGGTCGCCGTTCTGGGGCGCGAGCACCTTCGGGCACTGCACCAGCGTGGCCGAGGCGCACCTGACGGTGCGGCAGTGGTGGGAGCAGCCGCCGACGCAGCCCCTGCCGCAGGTCGACCAGATCAACAGGGTCGGCTCGTTGTCCGTCAGCGGAGGCTGGAGCTTCTGGTCCCCCGGGAGTTCGGAGCTCCTGCCGATCTCCGGCAGCGCCCACGTGGCTTACGACACCCTGTGGGTTCCAGCGAACGGCGTGGTGGTGTTCGAGGTTGGTCTGCGGATGCACTACAGCGGCTACGACGGATCGGGGACCAGCTACTTCGACTGGGACAACTTCCGATTGGTCTGTCCGCAGGTGCAGTTGGAGATTCTGACCGGAACACCGGTGGTGCACCCCTGAGGCGCACCACCGGTAGATCTTCGCCTGTCCTCCCGGCGCCGTCGTCGCGAGATCGACGTGGCGGGAGTCTGTCCCTTCCGCCGACCGCGACTGGACCTGTCGGTGTACGACGTGCCGCTGCTGCTCGGCGACGAGGCCGACCCGTTCTGGGGCGCCGCCGCCGGTGCGTGAACGGTCGCGCGGCGGAAGGGGCGTGCGCGTCCCGGGCTCCACAGATCAGTAGGTTTCCGGCCTGATCGAACATTTGTACGAGTAGCCTGCCCTCGTGGAGTGGCGGACGCGCTGGCACATCACGATCCGCTGGGACCGGGCCGACAACTCGCCCGCCGGGGTGACCGTCGTCGAGCGCCTCGTGGACTCGACCGCCCGGCTGCGCCACCTGATCGCGCGGGCCCGCGCCGACCCGCACGTGGTCGCCTTCCCCTACCGCCAGGTCCGCGCGCTGGTCGGCAACGAGCCGCAGCACTGCCGCGCCGGCCACGCCTACGCGGGCGGCTCGGCGACCCGGCCCGTCCGCGACTGGTGGCCCTGCTCCTGCGGCGGGCACCTCGTGCTGCGCTGCCGCCGCTGCCCCGACGTCCTGGCGGACCCGCCGGTGGCCGCCGACTGCGACCCGAAGGGGCAGGCCACGTCTCCGTGACCCGCCCGGGTTGGTCCGCCTGGCGGACTAAGGGACGTCTCGTAACCCCGGTGGTGTCTGCTGAGGACGGTCGGTCAGGATGCTCGGGTGCAGGTGATCACCGCAGCGCACCCTGGGTGGATCTTTCCGTTCACGGGGCTGCAGCCCGCCCAGTTCCGCAAGCTGGTCCGCCTGGTCGCCGAGCGTGGCGGGGACGCCATCGCCGACGGCCGGCCAGGCCGGCAGTGGGCCCTCGACCTCGCCGACCGGGTGCTGTTGGTGGCCACCTACTGGCGCACCAACCTGACCATACGCCAGATCGGCCCGCTGTTCGGGGTGTCGCACTCCGCGGCGCATCGGGTCATCGACACCCTCGCGCCGCTGCTGGCCCTGGCGCCGGTGCGTAAGCGACCGGTCGAGCAGATCGCCATCGTCGACGGCACCCTGGTCCCCACCCGCGACCATCGCCTGGCCGCTCGGAGCAAGAACTACCGGTACTCGACGAACCTGCAGGTCGCTATCGACGCCAGCACCCGCCTGGTCATCGCCGTCGGCGACCCACAGCCCGGCAACCGCAACGACACCATCGTCTACCGCAGCTCTGGCATCCAGGAGAAGCTCGACGGGCGGCCGGTGATGGCCGACGGCGGCTACCGCGGCAACCCTGAGGTGATCATGCCGTACCGCAAGCCCACCGACGGCAGCGACCTTCCGGCCTGGAAGGAAGCCCTGAACGTCCACCACCGAACCGTTCGAGCAGGGGTCGAACACGCCCTGGCCAGGATGAAGTGCTTCAAGATCCTTCGCGACTACCGCCGCGCCGCCCACACGTTGGCTGACGCCGCTTCCGGCATCGCCAACCTCCACAACATCATCCTCGCTGGCTGACCGCCGGTCTGGCCCCGGGCAACGCCTTCACCCAGTTACGAGACGTCCCTTAGCGTGTCGGCGCCGTTGTAAGTCTGGCGTAGCCGGCCGATCCGGGGGACGAAGCGTCCGACTCTGGCGGCATAGCGTCGGTAGTCGTCGCCGTGGGTGGCGATCAGGTAAGGCTCCTCGACCGCGCGAACTTGCAGTTGCAGCGCCACTACCAGGACGAGCAAGGCGGCGAGTGCCACCGCGTTGGGGACCATGAGTGTCAGCCCGAGTGTGCTGGCCGCCATGGCGGTGAAGATGGGATTGCGGGCGAGCGCGAACGCGCCGTCGGTCACCAACTCGGTGCGTTCGGACGGGTCGACGCCGATGCGCCAGGAGGTGCCCATGGCGAGTTGGGCGGCGAGCGTGGCGGCGGTGCCGGTGACGGACACGACCAGGCCGACGATGTGCAGCGGTCGGTGGTCGAGGCCGGGCAGTGGCGGCAGGCCCGCGATGGCAGCGGCCGGGCCGGCGAAACCGAGTGCGAGGGCGGCGACGAACAGCAGCTTGGCCCACCAGCGCAGGGTGGCCGCTACCAGGGTGGGCAGCTTGGGACGGGAAGCTATCGAAGATCATGAGGAGGGTGACTGACCGCGTCTCGTAGTCGGACGGTGGGATGCGGTCAGTGTGGCTTCGGTGGGTGGCGGCGCTTGGGGAAGGGCTGCCGCGGCGAAACGCTGGCCGGTGCGGTATGCCGAGCACGCCCAGCCGCGATCAGCGACCGATCCTCACGTGCGCACCACAGCCCGGCAGAGACTCTGCAGCCGATCGCGGTCGCCGGTCCGCCCCGGGACGTACGGTTGATCGTCGGACGCCGGAGTCCGGGGCGGCATCGCCATGTAGCCGCCCCGGACTCGGCCGTCGTTCACGCGATTCGGTAGGCCCGCTGGATCGTCTGCGTCACCGTGTTGCCGGCGGTGTCGGTGGCTGTCAGGCGCAGCGACACGAAGCCGGGCCGTCGCGGATGGGCGATGCGGGCGACGTCCCGGAAGACCGGCAACGCGACCCAGGTCCTGCCGTCGTCGAAGGATGCGGCGACGTGGAGCGTGCGGCCCGGCGCGGCGGCTGAGCCGGCCTGCCGGTCCAGCGCTACGGGGATGGTCATAGTGGTGCCGGCCCGTGCCGTGTTGGTGTCGTCGAGTGCGGGCATCGGCCGGGCCGTCGTCAGGGGCAGCCGCTGCGGCGTCGACGTGTGCCCGGAGGTGAAGGTCCAGGCCACCGAGACCGACGTCGACAGCGTGTCGGGGGCGCCGCGGGTCACGGTGGCTTCCAGGCGGTAGGCGGCCTTGGCGGCGGGCACCGGGAAGTCCGCGTACGGGCCGTCCGCGGTGGCGATCTCCTTACCGTCGCGCGACAGCCGGAGGTGGACCTGCAGGTCGTCGCGGCTGGCGGGGCGGCCGGTCGCGTCGCCGAACAGGGGCGGCGATGCGACCGAGATGGTGTCGCCGTCGCGGCCGGCGTACCCCAGCGGTGACCAAGCCGGGGCCTGGCCCACCGTGGGGCCGAAGGGTGCCGCGTTCCAGGTCTGGGTGTAGGTCCTGCCCGGCTGGTAGGTGTTCTCCTGGGTGGTGAGGTTGTCGCCCTCGAGGAACGTGGACGTCCAGACGAGGCCGCCATCGGTGTTGTAGTACTCGGTGGCGTGGAACGGCAGGTCGAACGACGTGCTCGAACCGATCGGGCCCGGGCCGCCGGGGGACGCCGCGCGGTGGAACCGGACCGCGGTCGCGGTGGTGGACTGGCTCCGGTAGGTCGCCTTGACGGTGGCGAGATTTCCCGGTGACAGCTTCCTGGTCAAGCCCGTGAACATGTCGCCGGCACGGACATACGCCAGGTCGTACGTGTAGGGGCTGTTCCGGAAGGTTCCGTCCGGGCCCGGTCGGGCGAGCCCGATGCCCAGCGTCGCGGTGAACTCGGGGGCGGCGACGGCGGGCCCGATCCGGCCGAAGAAGACGTCCCCGAAGGACACCCCGCTGAGCTGGACACCCGGGTAGCGGACACCGTCGTCCCAGTTCGCGCTCACGTTGATCGCCAGCGGTGCGGCGTCGGACTGGGGCACGGTCAGCGCGACCGGGCGGGCCGTACGGGCGTCGAGCGCCTCGGTGACCGGGCCGCGTACGTCCAGCACCGGCTGCACCAGCAGGGTCGACACGTCGCCCTCGTGGATGGTGCTGTACAGCGCGTAGCGGCCCTTGGGCAGCCGCAGGGTACCGCCGCCGGGTTGCCCGACGAGCTTGCTGAACTCGCCGGTGGCCAGGTTCGCCGCCACGGTCTCGTACTCGGTGGCCGGTCCGCCGTCGCGTCGGGTGTGGTCGAGCCGGACGTCGTAGCTCTCGATCTCCCGGTTGAGCGCGAACGGCGTCCGGACCCGCAGGTCGCCGGCGGCCGTGGCGATCAGCGCGCCCTGGTAGACGCCGTCGGGGGCGTCCACCCGGGTGTCCACGGTGATCGTCGCCTCGGCGCGGCCACCGGCCGGCACCACCAGGGTGGCCGGGCTGACGGTGATCATGCCGGCCGGCGCCGGGGTGACGGCCAGGGAGAGGGTGACCGGGGCGGTGCTGGTGTTGCGGTAGCCGATGACGCGGGAGAACGGGGTGTCGTCGGCGTGCGGCCAGCGCTGGACCGGGAAGTCGATCGCGCCGACCTCGGCGGCGATCGGCTGGGCGACCGCGCGGCCGATGTCCACCCGGCCGGCGCCCAGCTCGTAGAGGGTGTTCTCGGCGGCCGGCTCGGTCGAGCCGAGCAGGGCGGCCTTGAGCTGCGGGCCGGACCAGTCGGGGTGCTGTCCGGCGAGGATCGCGGCCGAACCCGCCACGTGCGGGGTGGCCATCGAGGTGCCCGACATGGTCGCGTAGCCGCCGCCGGGGGCAGCCGCCACGATGTCGACGCCCGGCGCGCTGATCTCGGGCTTGATGTGGTTGTCGCCGATCCGGGGACCTCTGCTGGAGAAGTACGCCCGCTGGTCGTCGGCGTCGACCGCGGCGACGGCGAGGGCGTCGTCGGCGGAGGCCGGCGAGGAGACCGACTTCGGCTTGCCCTCGTTGCCGGCGGCGGCCACGAAGAGCGTGCCGTACCGGTGACTCAGGTCCTGGACCGCCGTCTCCAGCGGGTCCAGGCCCGGCGTGTCGGTGCCGCCCACGCTCAGGTTGACCACTCTGGCCTGCGGGGCGGCCCACTGCATGGCGGTGATGATGTCCGAGTCCTGGCACTCGTAGGTGGCGCAGACCTTGCCGACGATCAGCTTCGCGCCCGGGGCCACGCCGCGGTGTTTGCCGCCGGAGGCGGCGCCGCTGCCGATGATGGTCGACGCGACGTGGGTACCGTGGCCGACCGTGTCGCCGGGGTCGTTGCCGCCGGTGAAGTCCCGGACCGCGGCGAGGTGCCCGGCGAAGTCGGGGTGGCTGGCGTCGATGCCGGTGTCCAGCACGCCGACCGTGACGCCGGTGCCGTCGAAGCCGGCGTCCCAGGCCGTCGGGGCGCCGATGTGCGGCACGCTGCGCTCCAGGGAGACGCGGCGCTTGCCGTCCAGCCAGACGTGGGTGATCCCGGTGGCGAGGGTGCGTTCCGACGACGTGCCGCGCGTGAGCGACGTCCAGAGCGTGGCCCGGTCGTCCGGGTCTGCCCGGACGACCAGCGCGTGGGCGGCGGGCAGGTCGGCCCGCACCCGTGCGGCACCCGCGACCGCGGCGGACCGCGCCTGCGCCGCCATCTGTTCCGGGTACGCGACCAGCAGTGGCAGTTCGGCCCTGCGGTCGTCGTAGCCGAACTGGTCCAGCGTGGTGAGGTCGAACAGCCGGCGGTCGAGTTGCCCGGCGCGCAGCAGCGGCATCGCGTCGGCCGGGACGACGTACCGGTGGCCGCCCTCCTGGCTGCTCACGAACCGCATGCCGGCCCGCCCCGGTCCCCGCTGGATCTCCGGACGGCCGTCGGCGTCCAGTGACACCCGGTCCCCCGTGATCAGCGTGAAGGTGCCGGGCGTGCCGGGGAGCGTGGCCTCGGGCCGCTCCTGCGCGTCCGCCGAGTGAGCCGTCAGGCCCGCCGCGGTCAGCGCGGTCGCGAGCAGCCCGGCTGTCAGGGCGCGTCGTTGCCGTCGTCGCACATCGTCCTCTCCGCCACGGGTCTCTCCCGGGACGGCACGATGACGCCTGGCCCGAGCGGGGGGTTGATCTTCGAGGGTGTGATAGCGGTCACAGTCGTGACCCGTGCCGGCGCGCCTGATTGCCCCTGCCCTGTTGCATTCCCCGGTGACCGCGGGACGAGGCTTCGGGGGGCACCAGTCAGATGCGTGACGCCGAGGACTTCGACGCCTTCTACGCGGCCTGTGCGGGCCGGGTGGTCGGACACGTCTACGCGCTGACCAGTAACCGCGGTGAGGCGGAGGACGCTGTCGCCGAGGCGTTCATGCGGGCCTGGCAGCGTTGGTCGACCGTGCGGGACGCGGACAGCCCGGAGGCGTGGGTCCGCCGGGTCGCCTCCCGGATCGCGGTGAGCAGCTGGCGCAAGACGATCAACCGGATCCGCGCGCACCACCGGGCCGCCGTCGACCAGAGCGTGCCCGCACTCAACGAGGACCACGTCGCCTTGCTGCAGGCGCTGCAGCGGCTGAGCGCCAACGAGCGCCGCGCCGTCGTGCTGCACCACCTGAACGATCTCAGCGTCGCCCAGGTGGCAGCCGAGATGCAGGCGCCCGTCGGGACCGTCAAGACGTACCTTGCCCGCGGCCGGAGAGCGATGGCCGGGCTGCTGACCGAGGCGCACCAGGAGGAGACCTCCCATGGCTGATCCGCGCGACGCCCTCACCGCCATCGCCGACGAGGTCCGGCGAGTCACGACACTGCCCGCCGCGCAGATGTTGCGCCGCCGCAGCGACCAGCGCCGGCGACGGCGGGCGGCCGTCACCGGCGCGGGGCTGGCCGTGCTGGTCGTGACCGCCGGCGCCACCCTGCTGCCGGCGGGGGAGCAGGTAGGCACGCGGGACCGGGGTGCCGGCCCAGCGGGCGAGGTCGCGCCGTCGGTCGTCCCGTCCGTGACCGCGTCGGCGGGAGCGCAGGAGATCCTCGGCGGGCAGCGGCAGGTCCGCATCGTGGTGCCCGGCTTGGGCGGAGCCGCGTTGGCGATCGGCCGTGACGACGACCGGGTGCGGGCCACCACCGAGCAGGACATCGACGACCGGGCGCTGTGGGTCCTGCACCCCGAGGGGAGCAGATTCCGGATCATGCTGGCTACGCCGCGTGGCACCAGCCAGGTCTGCATGACGGTCGTGCACGACGCCGCGCCGGGCAGCGTCCGCGGGCGGGTGTGCGACCCGGCCGCGCAGACACAGCTCTTCAAGATCGAGCAGGTCGCTGACGGGAGCCACTCGATCTTCCAGGGGCGGCGCTACGTCCAGGTGGTCGACGGCACCAACGCCCTGGTCCCCGATCTGCCCGAGGGCCTCACCACCACGTACGAGTTCGAGGACCGCGGTCCCGCCGCCACTGACTGGTCAGGCGGGGGGAGCAGCCCCACCCGCTGAGCAGAGGAGCGACACACCTGCCCTGCCCATGTGAGGTAGCGCTCATGAGCGGGCTGGCACGGTTCGCGCCAGACCCGTTGTGGCGGAGCCCCGGCGACGCGGACGCGGGGTATGGGGGTCGGTCTACCGGCTGGCGGCCAGCAGCGCGGCGAGGTCGTCGGGCATCGGCATCGGTTCGGTCAGCGGCACCCGCGCCCGGCCGGTGTTGCCCTGCGGGTAGCGGCCCGTCGCCGAGCCGGGGCCGGCGACCGCGAGGCGGATGACCTGCCCGACGGCCTCGACGACATCGCGCTCGCGCAGGGCGCGGCGCAGCATGGCGGCGTGGACGACGGTGTGTGGCCAGGGCCAAGGCTGGGACAGGATGTGGGCCCGCTCGGCCGCCCGCCACGCCGCCGCCGCATCGGCGGACCGGCGGGCCGTGGCCAGTTCGGCGGGCGGCGCAGGAAGATGCCGAACAGTCGATGGCTGTACGACATCCCTTTACAGGCATGCCCTTCGATCGACATGATCGTTAGAGACGGTAGCCATCCACCACCACGAGGAGGCCCGCCATGTCGAGCACCCAAACCTCACCCCGATTCCCGCGCGCCAGACGACACGCCGCCGCGCTCGCCGTCGCGGCACTCGCGGGAACCTTGCTCGCGGGCGTGAACGCGCAGCCCGCATCGGCCACGCCTCCCGGCATCCCGTCGAAGACCACGGCGCAGTCCCAGCTCAACGCCCTGACCGTGGCGGCGCAAGGCTCGACCAGCGGCTACTCGCGGGACCTGTTCCCGCACTGGATCACCATCAGCGGCACCTGCAACACCCGCGAGCAGGTCCTCAAGCGCGACGGCACCTCCGTCGTGGTCGACAGCTCCTGCGCGGCCATCTCGGGCCGCTGGTACAGCCCGTACGACGGGGCCACCTGGTCCGCCGCCTCCGACGTCGACATCGACCACGTCGTGCCCCTGGCCGAAGCGTGGCGCTCCGGCGCCAACTCCTGGACGACCAGCCGGCGGCAGAGCTTCGCCAACGACCTCACCCGCCCCCAGCTGATCGCGGTGACCGACAACGTCAACCAGGCCAAGGGCGACCAGGACCCCTCGACCTGGCAGCCGCCGCTGTCGTCGTACCGGTGCACCTACAGCAAGATGTGGATCACCGTGAAGTACAGCTGGGCCCTGACCCTGCAGTCGTCGGAGAAGTCCGCCCTGCAGAGCATGCTCAACACCTGCAGCTCCTGACCCCCCGTATCCCCGACCGGCTGGCGGCGTTCGCCTTACGTGCCGCCGGTCGGGGCGCACGCCCGTTACTGCGGTGGGGACGATGCGGCATCGGCGTCTTGTTTGCGCCAGCTGCCGCCCGCGTCGGCGGCGAGAAGGCGCTTGACCATCGCCAGGGCATCGGCTCAGTCTCAAACGCCCAGCGCAGCACCCGGCCGTTCTCGCTGTCGCCGGCGCGGGCGACGACCTTTCACCGGACCTCACGGGTCAGCCACACATCCCGGCGGCCCAAGCGCCCCCAGGGTCGGCAAGCGGTCGTGGTCGCCTCCCGGCAGCCGGCCCCGTGAACGCGCCATCGATGGCTACTGCTCACCGCTCCAGCCGTGGCCAGCGACCCCTTCCGTCCTGGCCGCTGGCACGACTCAGCCCCTCAGGACCCGTTGGCTCTACTGTGCCGTGTATCCGCCGTCCACGGGGAGGGCGACCCCGACGACGAAGCTGGCGCCGGGGCTGCACAGCCAGAGCACGGTGGAGGCGATCTCGTCTGCCCGGCCGAACCGGCCGATGGGTTGGTTGGCCAGCGCTGCGGCGGGGTCGAGCTCACCGCTGGCGATCATGGCGGTGACCATGGGGTTTCGAAGGTGCCGGGACAGATGGCGTTGACTCGGATCCCTCGCGGCGCGTACTCCAAGGCGGCGCTGCTGGTGAGTCCGAGCACTCCGTGCTTGGACGCGTGGTACGCGGCGCGTCCGGGCAGGCCGACGAGTCCGCCGAGTGAGGAGCAGTTGACGATGGCGCCGCTGCCCTGCTCGCGCATCTGCCGCAGTTCATGCTTCATGCAGGCCCAGACCCCGCGTAGGTTGACGGCGTTGACGCGGTCGAAGGTCTCGGCGGGCTCGTCGGCGGCGTCGGATGGCGGGGCCTGGATGCCGGCGTTGTTGAAGGCCATGTCGAGCTGGCCGTAGGACGCGACGGTCTGGTCGATCAGGGCGGCGACCTGCCGTTCGTCGGATACGTCGCATCGGATGCCGAGGGCCTGGTGCCCGTGCGCCCGGAGCTCTGCGGTGACGGCCTGTAGGGACTCGTCGTTGATGTCGGCCAGGACGACTGCCGCTTTGGACTCGGCGAACGCCTGCGCGGTGGCCAGTCCCATGCCCGAGCTGGCGCCGGTGACGAGCGCGACCCGGCCGGTGAAGTCGTAGGTGGGGTTCATGGTGTCTCCTGGGCGGCAGTGTGGGCTCAGGCGGCGCGTGTTTCGACGGTTGCGGTGATAGCGCCGTTGATGTCGGCGATGGCGCTGGCGGCGTCGCCGTCCAGGCGGCCGATGATCACGATGCCGGGGTAGTACGACTGATCGCCGTAGTAGAAAACGAGGTCGTTGCCGGGTGCGTAGTACCCGACGTCTCCCACGTCGGGGTCCGCACCGTCTGGTTGGCCGGCCAACGAGAGCGGTGAGGGCAGCGGGCCGGTCTTCTCCACCGAGCCGTGGTCGACCATGTCGACGGTCAGGGGCAGCTGGGCGATGAGGTCACGGCCGGCGGCGCTGTCGAAGATGGTGGCCTGGAGGCGCTGACCGTTGACGGTGATCTGGATCTTCATCTGCTCTCCCTGAGGCGAGGCGTCGGTGCGGCTGGGCGTGCTGCTCTGTTGCGGCGGTGCCTGCCCGGCGGTGGAGGGTGATCCGACACGGGTGTCGCCAGATCGGCTGTTGTCACCGCAGCCGGCAACGATCAGTGCGACGGCCGTCAACAGCGCTGCGCAGACGGCTGCGCGTGCGGGTGGCATGGCGTCTCCAGGTATGAGGTGAGATCCGTCCGGGACGGCGCTCGGACGGGCGTTCGGGGGCGTCAAGATCGGTGCTTCAGGCGGCGTGCAGCCGCTTCGGACCGCTTCAGACCGTGAGCAGGACCTTGATGGCGGTGCGCTGGTCCATCGCCTTGTAGCCTTCCGCTGCCTGCTCGAGCGGCAGGGCGAGGTCGAAGACCTTGCCGGGGTCGATCGTGCGGTCCCAGATCAACTGGATCAGCTCGGGCAGGAACCGTCGGACCGGGGCGGGGCCGCCGTGGATGTGAACGCCCGCCATGAACAGCTCGTCGCCGGGGATGGCGACGTCGTGCGACACCCCCACGAAGCCGACGTGGCCGCCCGGTCGGGTCGAGTGGATGGCCTGCATCATGGCTTCCTGGGTGCCGACCGCCTCAATCACGCTGTGCGCGCCGAGGCCGCCGGTCAGCTCCTTGACCTTCTCGGCGCCGGCGTCGCCGCGTTCGGCGACGATGTCGGTGGCGCCGAACTCCCGGGCGAGGGCCTGCCGGTCGGCGTGGCGGCTGAACGCGATGATCCGCTCGGCGCCGAGCTGCCGCGCGGCCAAGATCCCGAGCAGGCCGACCGCGCCGTCGCCGACAACCGCGACGGTCTTGCCCGGCCCGGCCTCGGCGGCGACGGCCGCGAACCAGCCGGTGCCGAGCACGTCGGAGGCCGCCATCAGCGACGGGATGAGATCGGGGTCGGGCTGCCCGGGAGTCGCGACCAGCGTTCCGTCGGCGAGCGGGATGCGAGCCAGCTCGGACTGGGTACCGAGGGTGCCCATCAGGACACGGTGAACGCAGTACGCCTGGTAGCCGGCCCGGCAGATGTCGCAGGTGTTGTCGGACGCCCAAAAGGAGCCGACGACGAAGTCACCGACCTTGACGGTGCGGACCGCTGACCCGATCTCCTGGACGACGCCGACGTACTCATGGCCCATCACCTGGTGCTCGACCGGCTCGGCGCCGCGGTACGGCCACAGATCGCTGCCGCAGATGCAGGTCGCCGCCAAGCGGATGATCGCGTCGGTCGGCTCGACGATCGTGGGATCCTCGCGCTCCTCGACGTGCACGTCCCCAGGCCCGTACATGACAACTCCACGCATCGTGGCGTGCTCCCTCCACCGCTTCCATCAGACCGGCCCCGCGGGCCACGACATCAGTGAACGCCCTGTTACGAGCGCCGAGAAGTCCCTCTGGATGGGTGTACTGACAGGGCACCCCTCGTCCACCTCGCACCGAGTCGGCGCGTTCTAGGCTCGAAAAATGGACAACCGTTCCGAGGTGCGCGAGTTCCTGACCACGCGTCGGGCCCGGCTGACTCCCGAGCAGGTCGGCCTGCCGCCGACGCGCAGCCGCCGCGTTCCCGGCCTGCGGCGCAGCGAGGTCGCCTCCCTCGCCGGACTGAGCGTCGAGTACTACGCACGGCTCGAACGGGGCCAGATCGCCGGCGCGTCGTCCACCGTCCTGGAGGCCCTCGCCCGCGCGCTGCAGCTCGACGAGACCGAACGCGCGCACCTGTTCGACCTCGCCCGCGCCGCAGACGGCATCCCCACCTCCGGGCGACCCTGGCGCCGTACCGCCACCAAGGCCGGTGCACGCCTGAGCCTGCGCTGGGCCCTGGAGGCCATCACCGACGCGGTCGCGTTCGTACGCGATCCCCAGCAGAACCTGCTCACCACCAACGCGCTCGGCCGCGCGTTCTACTCACCGGTGATCGGCGACGGAGGACGCCTGCCGAATCTGGCCAGGTTCCAGTTCCTCGACCCAGCATCTCGCGACTTCTACCCCGACTGGGACCGGTTCGCCGAGATGTGCGTCGGCGTCATGCGCACCGAGGCCGGCCGCGATCCGCACGACCGCGGGCTGCAGGACCTCGTCGGCGAGCTCTCCACCCAGAGCGAAGTCTTCCGCCAGCTGTGGGCCGACCACAACGTGCGAACCCACGGCGCCGGAACCAAGCGGTTCAACCACCCCATCGTCGGTGAGCTCACCCTCGCCTACGAGGAGCTTGCGATCACCGCCGAACCGGGCCTTGTACTCCTGGTGTACACCGCCGAACCCGGCTCGCCGTCCGCTGAACGCCTCCGCTTGCTCGCCTCCTGGGCGGCCACCGGCGCTGCCGCATGGTCCCCCGACGAGGCATCGGCCGGGCCGCTCCGGGGCGGCACCCCCAGCACTGTCCCCGGCACCGAAGGAACCTGATGCAGATCACCCGCAGCTCCATCGCCACCGCCAAGGGACCCGACGGCTGGTTCACCGGAGACGTCTACATCGACGCGGTCGCCGCCGCGCCCCTCCCTCACGGGTGACAGCGAACCTGGTGCACTTCAGGCCCGGTGCCCGCACCCACTGGCACCGTCACCCCCTCGGCCAGACCGTCTTCGTCACGGTAGCCCTGCACCACCGGTCAAGGCCGATCGGGCCAACGCCGACTCCGCCGCCTACCCGATCATGAGCGGCGGTTCGGGTCACTAACCTGGGCGCCATGGCAAAACCCTCGGAGTACGAGCTTGCGGCATGGCGTGACATCCAGCGGTTCAAGGGCCGGCCGCTGTCGGCCGCGTTGCGCAGCGCCGGCGAGGGCGTGTCCAACGGCACCGCGGCACTCGGTCGGCGTGCGGCGACGTACCTGGAAAAACACCCGGGAGCCCAATCAGCCGTCTCGCGGGGGCGCGGCATCGTCGCCAAGGGTGCGAGCGCCATCGGCACCGGGGCTCGCAAAGCCGCAGGCGTCCTCCCCACCAGCGCGGCGGACTGGAGTGGCACTGCTCTGGGCTCGGTGCAACGCACGGTGGCGAAGATTTCGCGAGCGGGGCTCTCCCCAAAGCGGGTGGTGGAACTCCACCAGAAGCGCGGGCACGACGTCACCAAGCTTTCCGACCTGCGGCGCCTCGACCTCGAGCAGATCCACGCGGTCCGCGGGCGGGCATTGAGCTGGTACTACCCGGCTACCGCCGCAGTCTCTGGAATGGGTGCGGGGCTGCTGATCTCGGGAGGCGAGTTGGCAACCGCAGCCTCCGCCGGTGCCGCTGCAGCGCCTTCGGCAGGTGTCATCGCCGGCGCTTTCGCCGGCGACGCCGCGATCGTTCTCGGACTGGCGTCTCGCGCTGTCGGCCATGTGTCGCTGTTTCATGGCTACGACCCCGAGGAGCCGGCCGAGAAACTCTTCGTGCTGTCCGTCGTCAACGCCGGGACGGCGGTGTCGACCAGCGCGAAGAGCGCCGCCCTGGCCGACATCTCGCGTCTCACCCAGGCACTCGTCCGGGGCAAGACATGGAAGGTGTTGAACGAGTCGGTTGTCGCCCGGGTCGCCGTGAAGTTCGCGGAGGCATTCGGCCGCGACCTCACCAAAAAGGGCCTCGGCAAGGTCGTGCCGGTCGCCGGAATCCTGGTCGGCGGCACCCTCAACTGGACCACCCTGGAGGGAATCGTCGACACCGCCGACATGGCGTACCGGCAACGGTTCCTTCTCGAGAAGTACCCACAGCTGCGTGACGAGGAGCCACTCGAAGCGTTCGTTGTCGACGACACAGACGACGACAGGATCAGCGTGCTCGACGAACTCGCTGAGGAGGGCGGGCCCGACCTGCGCTGAACCAGAACTTACGGCATGAGCTCGACGAAGCCGTCGGTGCCCTGCACGCGGATGCGCTGGCCGTCGCGAATCAGGCGGATGGCCCGCTCGACGCCGACGACGGCGTTAAGGCAGCACCTGGGGGAGCGGCTGTGCTGCGCCTAGTCTTGGCCATGTTGGCGACCTGTGGCAGCAACGGGTAGGCGGCCCGAAAGGCGGCCCCTGCCTGGCGGTGCTCGGCGCTGTCCCGTTCGGTCGTGGCGAGTGTGGCACTGTGCCGCAGCCCGTCCTCGCTGCTGGAACGGATGCGCTGCCGCAGCTGCCTCAGGGCGTCGATCTCCAGCATGTGGCTCTCTCGGTTCGGGTCGGGAGTCGGCGCCGACGAGGCGCGTCGGCTGGTGGCCGAGGTGGCGGCGGAGCTCACCGATCGTCTGGGGCGGCCGGTTACGCCGTGGATGGTTGACCATGCCATCTGGCTTGACGAACGAGCCCGTTGATCGCGGGGTGCCGACGAGCGACACGTTGCATAACCGAGCAACTCGCGGCATAGCGGTCGTTGCTCAATCAGCCTCGTCGCGGTGGCCTGGCAGCGGCTCGTGGCGCAGGGTGGCGGATGATGGCAGGCAGGACGTCAGCGGCCAGTTCGCGCAGTATGCCGGGCGGCTCCGCCCGCGCCGCTTGCTAACACTCCACCGTCTCACCGCGGTGCACCGGTGCTGCCCGCAAGGGCTGGCATGGCTACCTTTGAAAATGGTGGCTTGCGCAAATACGCATTTGCTCTAGGGTGAAGCCATGCCCCTCTCCTCGCTCGTGGCACCCGAGCCAGACCTCGACTCGGCCTTCGCCGCGCTCGGCGACCCCGTCCGTCGCGCGTTGGTGACCCGTCTCGCGCAGGGTGACGCCACGGTGGGCGAGCTCGCCGAGCCGTTCGACCTGACCCCACAGGCGATCTCCCACCACGTCGGTGTGCTGCGACGATGCGGCCTGATCGAGCAGCGGCGCGAGGGCACCAGGCGCCCCTGCCGGCTGAGAGTCGATCAGCTGTCGCTGCTCGGCACGTGGATCGACGACCAGCGCCGCGCCTGGCACGACCGGCTCGACGCCCTTGAGCAGCACCTCGCTGATAAGAGAGCGGTCCGTTGAGCGCCAACTCAGAGCTCCGTGGCGACGAACTGATCGCTAAGCGCCACCTCCCGGCCGAGCCCGAACGCGTCTGGGCCGCCTTCACCACGCCGGCAAGCATCGCGGCGTTCTGGGGCGGTTCGCACGCCACCGTGCCCCCTGGGTCCGTGACCGTCGACCTGCGTCCCGGTGGGGAGTTCGCGCTCGACACCCGCGGACCGAACGGTGCGACCCGCCGGCTCCGGTTCATCTACGTGAGCGTCGCCGCACCGCACGAACTCGTGTTCGACGAGCCCGTCACAGGCCTTCGCACAACCGTCAACGTCCGGCCCGCCGTCGACGGTACGGATCTTACGGTCCACCAGCGTCGGCTTCCCCCTGAGCTTCGGACCACGCAAGCAGCCGACGGGCTCGCCTCGATCCTCGACGCGCTCGCCGCACACCTGCAGGGCAGCGATGCCCCAACAGATCGGAGAACACCATGACGCAGAAGACCCAGCGCGACCTCGTCGCAGAGTACTTCGAAGGATTCCGGATGAGCGACCACCCGCGAATCCTCGCGACCCTCACAGACGACGTCGAGTGGGTCATCCACGGCCACCGGACCACCCGCGGCAAGGCCGAGTTCGACGGCGAGATTGAAAATCCGGGCTTCACCGGCAGCCCCGAACTCGACCTACAGCGCATCCACGAGGACGGCCCGGTCGTCATCACCACCGGCGAGGGCCGCGGCGTCAGCGTCGATCAGGGGCCATTCCGCTTCGCCTTCAACGACCTGTTCACGTTCCGGGACGGGCTTATCGCCCGCGTCGATTCCTACGTCGTCCCGCTGCCCTGAGGTGGGCGACTCAGGCGGAAAGCACTCAGGAAACATGTTCCTGCTCGTCAGGGACCGTCTCGCGAGCACCATGTTGCAGGCCCACACTGAGCGCATGGCCAGCGAGGCGTCCTTCGCCGCCCTGTGCGGAGCCAGCCCGGTCGAGGCATCCTCCGGCAAGACCCAACGCCGACGCCTCAACCGCGGCGGCGACCGGCAGGCCAACGCCGCCCTCTACCGCATCGTCCTGACCCGCCTGCGCTGGGACCCGCATACCCGCACCTACCTCGACCGGCGCATCAGCGACGGCAAGAGCCGCCGCGAAGCCATCCGGTGCCTCAAGCGCTACGTCGCCCGCGAGCTCTACCCGTTACTTCAAGCCGCCAGCGCATCAACCGATCCAGCTGCAACAACGGCTTGACAAACATAGGGGCATCTACGGCACCCACAAGACCCCCACCGTGTGGGCCTGGCTGGCCAGACACCCCCGGTTCCACATGCACTTCACCCCGACCGGCTCGTCCTGGATCAACCAGGTCGAGCGCTGGTTCGGCCACCTCACAGCAGAAGATCCGCCGCGGCGCCCACAAAAGCATCCAAGCCCTGGAAGCCGACATCCGCTCCTGGATCGCCGACTGGAACCGCGACCCACGGCCGTTCACCTGGACCAAGACCGCCGAAGAGATCCTCGAATCACTCGCGCGATTTTTGTAGGCGAATTTCCGGCGCAGGACACTAGTGCCTCGTCTTTGAACGTTGATCGTGTAATCCGTCGGTTCTGAGGACGTGTCGGGCAGGCTGTCTCTCATCGTTCACGGTGGGAGGTGGTGGCCGGTGGGCAGACGCCCGGAGGTGTTCGTCCGGCAGGTGTCGATGGCCGAGGGGCAGCGGTTGCAGCGGATCACCCGGACCGCGAAGGATCCGGTGAAGCTGCGGCGGGCGATCGTGGTGCTGATGTCCGCCCAGGGGCAGCCGGCCCCGGACATCGCTCACCTGCTCAAGACCAGCGAGGACTACGTCCGTGACGTGATCCACGCGTTCAACGAGCGGGGTTCGACGCGTTAGACCCAAAATGGAGCGGGGGCGCACCGAGACGGATCGATGAGCAGACCCGCGACTGGATCTGCGTCATCGCCCGGTGCGACCCCCGCTTCCTCGGCGAACCCTTCTCCTGCTGGTCCCTGTCGAAGCTGCGTGACTACCTGATCGAGGCTGGCTACGTCACGGCGATCAGCGTCGAGACCGTCCGGCGGATCCTGCACGAGCGGGGTGTGTCGTGGCAGGCCACCAAGACGTGGAAGGCCAGCACCGACCCCGACTTCACGTCGAAGATGCGCCGGATCCTAGACCTCTACGACCAGCCACCCGCGGACGGCCGGGTGATCTGCGTCGACGAGTTCGGGCCGCTGAACCTGCAACCCCGCCCCGGCCGCGCCTGGCGACCCCACGGCCAACCGGTACGGCTGCGGGCCACCTACACCCGCGACCAGGGCGTTCGGCACATGATCGCCGCCCTCGACCTGGCCACCGGGAAGCTGCACTACCGCATCCGCGACCGCAAACGCTGGCGCGAGTTCCTGGCCTTCCTCAAGACCCTGCGCCGCCGCTGGCCCGACCAGCGCCTCTACCTGATCTGCGACAACTTCTCCCCGCACAAGCACCCCGAGGTCCGCGCCTGGTGCGCGATCAACCGCGTCGAGCTGGTGTTCCTCCCCACCTACGCGTCCTGGCTGAACTGGATCGAGGCCGAGTTCGCTGCCGTGCGCTACCTCGCCCTCAACGGCACCGACCACCGCAGCCACGCCGAGCAGGACGCCGCCATCGGCGACTACATCCGCTGGCGCAACCAGCGCGCCAGACCGAAATCCGGATTCGCCGCAGGCTCCAAGATCCGCCACCCCGATTACCCGTTCAAGTCTGCATGACGGGGCGCTAGCTCCGATGAGTTCGGTGCATCAGGCGCGTCAGGGGCAGCGCCGCGTAGCGCTTCTGAGGGGATCGAATTGTCGGCTACGAGGATTCGGTGAGCCGGAGTTTGGGGGCAACTACAACCGGCGTTGCCGTGGTGTACCGCTGGAAGAGCGTCCCAGAGTTGCGGCCGGGGACATGGACGGTTCGTAGCTGCTGGAAGCCATGTCGCCGGTAGTAGACGTGCAACTGAGTGTTCGTCTTCCACGCGTCAAGTCGCAACCACTTCTTGCCGTCGTGCGCAGCCTTGCGCGTGGCCTCGTCGAGCAGCCAGGAGCCGATGCCGCGCCCGCGGCAGGATCGGTCAACGGCGACATGGCTGAGGTAGAGCCCTGACTGCGGGTCGTCTTCAGCCGTCCAGAAGTCAAAATCGGGCCGGGCGTCTAGGGTCATCGTCGCGATCGGCGGGCCGCCGCCAGCCTCCGCCAAGTAGAGGGTGCCGGCTTCGAGGCTCGGACGTAACTCGTCAGCTTGCCATGGACATCCGCCCCATTGGTCCAGGCCACGCTGCTGCAACCAGATGACGGCGCCGTTGAGGATGGCAAGAAGACGGTCGAGATCAGCCTCAGTGGCGACCCGGAGTCTGAGGGTCATGCGCTGATCATAAAGCGAGACTCGACACCGTTTGCCGGCCCAGCCTGCCACCGTCAAACCGTCGTCCCCGCGGTCTCCTGCGACTCAAAGGGACCTCCAGGGTTGGGCCATCCATGGGCCAGTAATCGAGGCGCGTCGCGGGCACGAGCGGGCACGAGACGCACCGGGGTCAACGGTCGGCGACAGGCGTTTCGGGCATCACGACCAGTAGGGAGCGCTCTTCCAAACTGACGATCTGCCTTTGTGGGCCGCTAGAAACTAGTTCCCACCGCCACCTGCATCGCCGCCACCGCCCCCGTCCGGCCGAGGGTGAAGCAAATCAGGAGGCCCGTCGTCGGACCGGGAGTTTCGTGACTTCAACAGAGCGATCACCATGAGTACCAGGAGGGGCAGCAGGATCGCGACAACGACAACAAGCCTCACCGTCTCGATCACTGACACCATGAAACGAGCCTAGATCGCCGGGGGGTGGAGTCCCAGCGGCGCAGTCCGCATCTAGTCCGCAAGAGGGCGACGAACAGCGGGGGAGTGGTGAGAGATGTCGAGAGGCGTTTCCGCTGCTAGAAGACCAACCGGGCAGCTCGCCGGGTCGCCCATCTTGATCTCATAATCCCTCGGTCGCCGTGCCCGTTGCGTGTCCGTTGACACGGGAGCCGAGGATCAACGGCGGTCAGCTCGTCTGCGCGAGATCGGGCTCATTGTGAGGGGTGGCGGGTTACGTCCAGGGCCGATGTGACCGGTTCACCGGAGAGCGGCGTGCAGCGAACGTGCAACTAGCGGCGGCGATCAAGGGCCAAGAGCGGTCAACCACGGGCACCGGCGATCCAGCCGGCAAGGGCGCACAAAGCAAGATCCCCACCGGCGTTTCCGCTGGTGGGGACCTCTGTAGCCCGGCGAAAGGCTATGTGGCCAGGGGCGGGGTCGAACCGCCGACCTTCCGATTTTCAGGCACCTGCATTTCTGGTGGTCAAGGCGGTCGCAACCCTGCCGCGTGCAGCAACTGTGCAGTTTTCGGCGCAGCCACGGAAGGCAAGCGGACCAAAGATGATCTACGAAGTGTCGCCGGGGCCCTGCGATTCGTCGAGTCCCCTCCCGCTGTCTGTCGCAGGCTCATCGCGGACCAGTCGGCTCATTCCTGGCCTTTCGCTGGCTGGTTTGAGGTGCCAGCCTGGCGGCCAGCAGTCTTCCCGCCTGTCCCGCAGAACTGCGTGTGCACCTGAAAAATCAGGGACGTCGCCGAAGAAGACCGTTTCACTGAACCAGGCGTCGCCGTTGAAGCTGGTGTCGTCGAACCGCGCGTCGCCCACAACGCTGGCCCTTTCGAACCGCGCGCTGCCATTGAAGCTGGCCTCACCGAACGCCGCGTCATCTTTGAAGGTGGCCTCGACGAACCGCGCCTCGAGAGCGAACGTGGTCATGTGGAATGCCGCGACGCTGCCGAAGGTCGCCTTGTCGAAGAGCGCGATCCCGTCGATGGTGGCCTCGTCGAACCACGCGAACTCGCCGAAGGTCGCCCTGTTAAACCCTGCGAACTCGCCGAAGGTGGCGTTGCTGAACCAAGCCTCGCCGGCGAAGACGGCGTCATCGAACCACCCGCCGCCGCTGAAGCTTGCATTGTCGAATTGGGCGAGGCCGGTAAAGCTGGCGTTCCTGAACTCCGCGTCGCCGTTGAAGCTTGTGTTGAGGAACCGCGCGTCGCCGGTGAAACTTGCTTCCTCGAACTTCGCGTCGCCGGCGAAGGTCGCCTGAGTGAAGGTGGCAACACGTACGTGGCCGCGTTGGAGGTTCCAGTCAACGAGGGTGGCACCAGTGAGATCGATGTCGATGCCCAGCCAGAACGGTTGATGTGAATCTTGCGCCAGGGTGGTGGCGTGCTGCGGCTCAAGGCCCGGGGGCACGCTCAGGTGCCTGGTGAGTATGCGTTGCGCGGTCAGCCGAACCTGGAGCTCTTGGCGCGCGTCGCGGGTCGTGTCCGGGGTTTCCTTGTTGGTCAGGAGAGGTAGCTCGGTCAATCGGGGCTTATCGGCCGAAGGCGAGTGGGCGGCGGGAACTGGCGGTGGCAAGTACGGCATGCGCAGGTAGGCGCACAGCACGTTGACGATGGTTTGCCGCTGATGAGGGTTGTCCTGCGCAAGGCGTTCGAGGGCGTACAGGCCGCCGAGGCGTACTGCCGCGTCATTGGAGCCGAGCTGCTCGACGGCCTTGGTGTACAGCTCAGTAACCCGTCGCTCGGCTGCATCACTCACTGTGTGTTCATGGGCGTGCTCGGAGAATCGCTGGCGCCGCACGGCCAGCAGCAAGGCGGCTGCCGCGCCGCCAGCGGCAACCGCTCCAATGCCGTACTTGATTGCCTCGATCTGAAGCTTGGCGCGCTCAACTCCCGATGCGCTCTCCGCGACCACGAGCATCACCGCTAGGGCGATGACGCCCACGGTCGCGACGGTTCCCGCGATCGCTCCTATGCCCTGGTCAGACAGTAGCCATGGCCACTGGATTTTGGATGCCCCGTTCGTAGGTGCCGCAGCGTTGCGGGTACGGATCAGTCGGACCAGGGACGCCGCCAACAGTGCCGCCGCCGGCAAGCCGATTATCGCCAAGCTGCGATGCTCACCGATGATTTCCGCCGCGATGCCCCACGAGACCCATCGCCACGGCCCGATGTCGACGAGTACTGCCAGCACAAGCAGCACGGCACTAGCGACCAGCAGCATCTTGGCAGACCTTTGGCTTGTCACATAAGCATGGTGGCCGATGAGCGCATCGAAGCGTGGACCGGTCGTGGGCTGGCTGAGATGCCCCGCCGCAAAGCGGAAGCAAACGCCACATCATGACTGGCCATGGGTGGTGATGCGTCGGGGGAGGCGTGCGACATCGCCGTGCGCGGCCAGTTCGGACAGGGCTTTGGCGATCTCCCGGTCGCGCCCGTCCACGGCGTGCAGGTATCGACGAACCGCCGCCATCGACGAGTGACCCAGCCGCTTCATCAGGTCAGCCAACGTCGCGCCAGTCTGCGCAGCGAGGGTCTGACCCGTGTGCCTCAGGTCGTGGAACGTGAGGTCATCCAGACCCACCTTCGTCCGTGCCCGTACGAAGGCCTGATACAGGCTGTCCCCCCGCAGGGGGGACCCGTCGCGGCTGATGAACAGCCGATCTTTGCCCGCGTACTCATACAAGGCGGCCCGCAAGCGGGCCGCGCCGGCCCCGCCCCGGCCTGCTGGCGACCTCCGGCCGGCATCGGCCGGGCCGGCCGGCCACGCTGCGGAGGACCAGAGAGACGAAGGGCTGAGGCGGGACGATCGCCGTCGGGGTGCTCTCCATCGAGGGCAGGGCGATCGCTGCCGCGCAGCAGAGCTGCTTGCCCCCGGACTCTCGTGGGAACCGCCCGCGGTTCAATGACGAGGACCAGGGCGTGACCCATCCCCCGGATGCCCGATCCTCTACGCCACCCGCTCGGCGTCAAGGGCGCTGCGCGTCGGCACGCCGATGGCCTACGGCCACCCTTGACCCCGACCGGGCGCCGCAGTCTTTGGCACCTATCCGGGGGATGGGGGGAGACTGGCGGCACCTTCCGCCGAGAGACGGATGGCCTACCACTGCGCGACCGGCTGAACCCGGGCGGTCAGGAGTCACGGCCGGGCGCGACGTAGCGCAACACAAGGAATGACCCGTACTGGTTGATCTCTGCCAAGGCCCACGGCGTGTACGCCTCTGCGTGCAGCAGTCGGGTGCCGGAGCCGACCAGGACTGGTGCGACGCCGATGTGAAGCTCGTCGACGAGGTCGGCCTGCAGGAACTGGGTCGCAAGCTCCGCACCGCCGAGGATCCAGACGTTCTTTCCCCTGGCCGCCTCGACCAGCTGCGGGTGTACCTCGGTTACGTCGCTGTCGTGAAGCGTAGGTCAGCGCCGTCGTGGTGCGGCAGTTTGCGATGGGTGAAGACCCAGGTAGGTCGGTCGCCGTAGAACCAGGGGGCGTTATGGCGATAGATGAACTCGTACGACCGCGCCCCCATCGCGATGGCACCTACCTGATCGAAGAACCGCTCGTAGCGCCGCCGTTTGCCCTCCAGGTTGCTGAACTGGGAGAGCCAGTCAAGCTGTTCGGCGGGTTCGGCGATGTACCCATCGATGCTCATGGCGACGAAATACTGCGTCAGGGTCATGCACGGACACTAGGACCGAGCGCACGGCCCCGCTGTCCGGCCGGCCCGTACTCGGGTCGCCGAAGCCACCGTGCATGGGATCGGATCGGCCGGGCCATCCACGGGCCAGTAACCGTGGTGCCCAGCGGTCATGAGGAGGCACGAGCGGCATCCGGCTCTGCCGCTGCCCGCAGGCGTTTCGGGCATCACGGCCGCCGGCTGCAGCAGCTCGTGCGGCGCGGCAAGCACGAGTCGATCCGGGTCCGCCGGGCGATGATCATCATGGCGTCGGCGTCCGGCACCCCGGTGCCGGCGATCGCCCGCCTGGTTGCCGCGCACGAGGACACCGTCCGGGATGTGATCCACCGGTTCAACGAGATCGGACTACGCGCGTGGACCCTCAGTGGGCGGGAGGCCGTCCCCGCCTGATCACCGATGATGACCAGCGGTTCATCGTCGCGACGGCCACGACCCGACCGAAGAGTCTGGGTCGCCCCTTCACGCACTGGAGTACCCGCAAGCTCGCCGACTACCTGGCCACCAACCGGGCCCGGCGGGTGGCCATCGGTCGGGAACGGCTGCGGCAGATCCTGCGGCACCACGACGTGTCCTTCCAGCGCACCCGCACTTGGAGGGAGTCCCGTGACCCGGACAAGGACGTTAAGCTCGACCGTATCGAGGAGGTGACCCGCCGGTTTGCGGACCGGTGTTTCGCCTTCGACCAGTTCGGGCCGCTGTCGATCCGCCCGCATCACGGCAGCGGGTGGGCGCCGGCCGGCAGACCGGACCGGCTGCCAGCGACCTACACGCGTACGCATGGCATCCGCTACTTCCACGGCTGCTACAGCCCGTGACGACCACCAAGCTGGCCGTCACCAGCGCGACCGGCATGATCGTCTTGGCCAGCAAGAAGACACCGATCGCTACTGGTACGCCGACCTGTCGTTGGGGTCGCGTGAGCGAGGGCACGGGTGGGAGCAGGTGCTCACCTGCTTGCCGCTCGCTTTCAGGCGCAGCTGATCCGCCGTCTCCTCGGCCGCACCCCTGAACCGTTTGATGCGTCGGCACACGGGTAGACCGCGACCCGGTCCGAGGGGATGGGCCGAGGATCGGAGCCACATACCGATGGTGGGCTCCATCCGGTCCGCATGCTAGGCGAGGCCCGAGGAGTGCGGGATGGCCGAACCGGAGAGCCGGGACACGGGCACACGGGAGGCGCCCGCGCGACCGCGCGAGCAGGTCGATCGGCAGCGCGACGCCGAGGAGGGCGCTGAAGTCGCCGGTCGGGGCCAGAACCTCTGTCCCGCCGGCGGGACAACGGATGCCGAACCCGGCAAACGCCCCGCCGTCCCGCAGAGTGGTGAGCACGACCTTCCCCAGCCGGCTGGCGGGCACAGCAGCAAGACGATGTCAGACCCGGACGTCGTCCTCCAGATCCCGCAGGTCAAGGTCGAACAGATCTACATCGAGGTCGACAACCTGGAGGCCTCCGTTTCACTGCGAGCCCGGCTGGGTAGCCTGCTCCAGCTCGACGTGGGCGTTCAGGCGCATCTCGGCACGGTGAAGATCGACATTAAGGGCGTCGAAGCCGAGGCGATGCTCGAGGTTCGGCTCGAAGAGCTCCGCGGCATTCTCGACAGCGCCCTCCGCACCATCGAGCGCAACCCTCAGATCATCGAGTCGGTGGTGAAGACGGTGGACACCGCCGTGAACCAGGTCGGGCAGACAGCTCAGCAGGTGCTCGGGCCGCAGGGGCCGCTGTCGCAGACGCTGCAGCAGGCCACCCAGCAGGTCGGTCAACAGCTCGGGCAGACCACCCAGCAGCTCGGGCAGACCACCCAGCAACTGGCTCAGAACAAGGGGGCGGCGGCCGGCGGCGGTGCGGGGGGGCTGGGTGGCGTGCTGGGCGGATCTCCGTCCCGAGCGGCGTGGCAACTTATGAAAAAGATCGTCAACAGCAGCCAGCCACTGAGGCAGGTCACAGCGCGGCTGGTAGGACCGCAGGGGCAACAGCCGCAGAGCTGATCGACGTCCGCCGTGGTGCCTAAACGCTAAATATGCCGTTCACCCGATACCTTCCGGGTTCCTGCGACGATGTAGGGGTCGATCCGGGTTGGAGGCATCGGTTGCTGCAGTTCCTGGCGCAGGACGCCGCTCCGGCCGACTTGATGGCCGCGCGGCTGCAGATGGCGCTGTCCCTCGGTTGGCACATCGTGATCGCGGCGTTCCGAGTCGGCATGCCCGCAGTCACGGTCTTCGCCGAGTGACGCGGACTGCGTACCGGGGACGCCGTCTACACCCGCCTGGCGCGCCGATGGGCCACGGTGATCAGCGTGATCTTCGCCGTGGGTGCGGTGTCCGGGACGATCCTCTCGTTCGAGATGGGGCTGCTCTGGCCGGGGATGATGGGCCGGTTCGGCGACGTCATCGGGTTGCCGTTCGCGCTGGAGGGCTTCGCCTTCTTCATCGAGGCGATCTTCGTCGGCATTTGCCTCTACACGTGGAGCCGGGTTCCACCGCGGGCGCACCTGCTGTCCGGCCTGCCGGTCTGCGTGGCCGGGGTCGCGTCGGCGTTCTTCGTGGTCTCGCGAACGCCTGGATGAACCAGCCGCGCGGCTTCGACCTGGTCACCGGCGAGGTGACCAACGTGCGGCCGTCGTCTGGCAAACCGAGTCCAACTGGGACCGGGCGAGGTCCGAACGGCCCCATCGACCGCTGGCTGGCTGTACTTCCACCACCTCGCGCACGTTCGAGCCGCGTCCCGAACAACCTGGGGAACGCGCCGCTACCAGCGATAACGACCTGCGGCTGCCGGCCGCCGCCAGCGCCGCGTTGACCGACCACCGGGAACAGGAGTGAGCCGGCGGGTGTGCGCTTAGGGGTGGTACTCGCTGCGGGTGCGGGGCAGCCACTCGGGGTGGTGATCACCCAGGTACCGGATGAGGCTCTCGCGCACGTCGCAGCGGAGGTCCCACGCACTCGCCCGTCGGCCGCCGATGCCTGGACCTGGACGACGACGGTCTGGGGCGTCGCGTCCACCATCTGCAGCACCCACTGGTGCCGATCCCACAGCGGTGACGATTCGACGAGCCGCCTCCTCTCGACACGGAGATCGTCCAGGTCGGCGGTGTGATCGACG
Source organism: Micromonospora phytophila (assembly GCF_023656545.1). GTDB lineage: Bacteria > Actinomycetota > Actinomycetes > Mycobacteriales > Micromonosporaceae > Micromonospora > Micromonospora phytophila. The sequence goes on from NZ_JAMOKF010000007.1 coordinate 55,907, forward strand.
TGGAGCCGGATCTGGCCGATCACCCGCGTCTCGTGCCGGGTCCAGTTCTGAAAGGGGTGTTCGGTAAACCAGGTGGTGGGCAGGATAAGCATCCGGTCGTCCCGGAGCCGGATGACCACGTTGATCAGCTTCACCTCCTCGACGCGCCCCCACTGCCCGTCGCCCACGATGACGTCGCCCACGTGGAGGCCGTCGGCGAAGGCGACCTGGATGCCGGCGAAGGCATTGCCGAGCGTGCGCGCGGACAGGCCGAGCAGCGCGCCGACGACACCCGCCGAGGTGAGCACGGACAGCCCGATGGTGCGCAGGGGAGGGAAGGTGGTGAGGAACAGGCCGATCGCCACGACCGTCACCACGACCGAGGTGAGGCGCCGCACCGGTCGGATCTGGGTGCGGGCGCGCCGGATCCGGCGGTCGGATCCGGCGCGCCCGGCAGCCGGCTGAACGCGACCCTCTCGGCGACGTGCAGGGCGCGAAGCACCAGCCACGCCACGCTCGCGATCAACAGCACCACGACGACGCGCCAGACGATGTGGTGTCCCGCGCCGGGGTACGCGCGGATTCCCACGTACAGCGCCGCGAGGAGCAGCACGGCGACGGCGGGGCGCCGGGATGCGGGGTACAGCGGCGCGAGCAGCCAACGGTAGCTACGACCACCGGCACGACGCTGGACCAGTACGCCGGCCAGGAGGCCTGCTGCGACAACCAGGGCCACCGCGACCACCATGACCATCCTCGTGGTCATCAACGGACCTCTCTGCCGGCGGCGACCGTCATCGTGCGCTCTCATCCGTCACGCTCGCGGTCACGTGGCGCGTCCCCCGGGACGGTCGGAGCGGCGATGGGCGCCATCGGCCGTCCCGGGTGCGACCAACGTTTTCGTCCGCCGCAGCTACGGCTTCAGTAGCACCTTCACGCACTCGTCCTGCTTGTTCTTGAAGATGTCGTAGCCGTACGGGGCGTCGTCCAGCGCCTTCGTGTGGGTGATGACGCAGCTCAGATCTCGCCCTCGCGGATCCGTCCCAGCGGCGGGCGCACGTACCGCTCCATAGAGGTCACGACTGGCCCAGGTTGGTGACCAAGTTGATGGCAACAGCCAAAATGCCGGTTCCGAAGGCGTACGAGAGCAGCGCATGCCCGAGCGCGATACGGCGCATGCGGTTGCTGGTCGGTTCGTTCTCGCCCGGTGCGTAGGACATGCCGACCGTGAAGGCGACGTACGCGAAGTCGGCGTACGCCGGTGGGCCTTCCCGCTTGAAGTCGACGCCGCCGTCGTCGTCGCGGTAGTACAGCCGGGCGTACTTGAACGCGAAGACGGTGTTCACCAGCGCCCACGCCAGGACCACTGCGACGACGCTGAGGATCACCAGCGTGACGGCCACCATGTCCTGCTCGTTCGAGGCGCGGACGAGCGCCTCGGCCACGGCGGCGAGGCTGATAACGGACGCGATCAGGAGCGCGGAGTCGGTGGATCGGGAGTGCCGCTCCGCCTCGGCAAGCTGCTCGGTGCGCTGCGGGCTCGCCGACCAGCAGGCCCGCCACGCCCAGACGAGGACAGTGCCCGCCGCGATCGTCCAGATCACCAGCGGCGTCAGCTCCGGCGCCCCCAGCAGTGCGGTGGCCGTCCCGGCGACGACACCGACGGCTAGCGACCACAGGGCACGCCTGACGGACAGCAAGCGTCCCAGCGCCGGTCGTCCCGATCGCTGCTCCATCCGTTCAGCGTTCCGGCTCGACCGGGTCGTGCAGGGGAAAACCCCGAGCGATCACCGGATCGGGCTGCATGCAGGGTGGCGAGAAGCTGACGATCCACGCGCGGTCCGTGGGCGACCACTTCATATGCCCGAAGGCTCTGGCGTCTCACGCCATGTGTTGGCGCCGTACCGCAGGGTCTGGGCGGTCACGGCGGTGCGGGGCGCGGATGCGGTTGCGTTCGCCCTTGCTGATGCCACCGAACACCGACATGACGAACCGCCCTGGTTTCGTGGAGGCTCCTTCCGTGCGGAGGCGTGGCACGAGGAGGCAGCACCCATCGCCACCATGAGCGGTCGCTGTCGTCGTCGGTCTCGCCCGGGTGTCGCCACTGTGGCGGCGCCTGCGGGTCGCGAGCTGTGACCGTAGACCGTGACATGCTCAACCGATTGATCTCCACCCGGGACAGAGGGGTGCCGATGACCGCCGATTACCACACCGCCGACACCGAAAAAGGCGACCACATCGACGACCCATCCGAAGATGCCCTGTTCATGCTGATCAACCAGCTGTGCCACCCGGACAATACCTTCGTCGCCATCACCCCGGCCGACGACAGCGACTGGTACGCCTCGATATCCCTACTCGACGATGGCAGCTACGAGGTTGAACGCCGCGACCCTCGCTGGCGCGAGCACGGCCTCACTACCGCCACCGACGTCAGCCGCCTCGCCACCGACCTGACCATCTGGCTAGCCGCTCGCGGCTACCCTGGCCGACCGCAAGCCCGTCCCCGCGACGAATTCTGAAACACTAGGGGCCCGTTCATCCGCTACTCCTGACTGTCGGTGCGACGGCTTCTTCCCGAAGGCCTGAGCGGCAAACGACCCGGGTAAGCGCTGCCGGCCCGGCGTGTACCCCACGAAGTCACCGTGATCGGGTCACCGGACCGTGACAACGCCAGCGGATGCCCACCGCTGCCGACGACCAACATCTGCCGCTCCAACGGAAGGCGACGAGTCACCGTCGCGCGCCGGGCAGCCGCCATGTCAATCGCGCGACGCGCCGGCCTCCACGGAGCAACCGACGGATACGGAGGCTCGGCGCGGAGCACGGCGCCGGTGCAGATGTGGACGGACCCACTGACGCTGATTTGTTGGTCGCTGCTTTGGGTAGTCCCCCGCATGAGTGCTGCCCAGGAGCGCGCGCCCGGTCCGCCCTCCGACCTTGACGCCGTAGCCAGCCAGGCCCGGCATCTGGCAGAGCGGGCTCGCGAGCGTGGTCGTCGGGAGTGGCGGGTGCGGCTGCGCCAGACGGACGTCATCCTGGTAATCGCGGTGCAGGCGGGGCTGGCTGCGGCGTTGGCCTGGGTCATCGGGCACGACGTGTTGGGCAACCCCGCGCCGGTGTTCGCTCCGTCCGCGGCGGTCGGCACGATCGTCGCCGCAATCGGACAGCGGGTCCGACGAACCGCCCAGTCGCTGATCGGCGTGGGAATCGGAATCCTCATCGGGGACGCTCTGCTATACACCATCGGTCCGGGGCCCGTGCAGATCGGTCTGGCGGTCGGTATCGCGATCGCGTCCGCGCTGATCCTTTCCGGTGGCAGCGGCGCGACCGTGGCCCAGGCGGGTGCTTCAGCTGTCGTGATCGCGACGCTGTCGCCGGTGAATCCCAACCTCGAGTGGCCCAGGATCCTGGACGCCTTCGTCGGCGGGGCGGTGGGGCTGGTGGTGGTCACGCTCCTGTTCCCGGTCAACCCGATGCGCATTCTCAACCGGGCGGCCACACCGATTGTCCAGCTGACCAGCGCGGAACTACGCACCATCGCGACCGCTCTGAACCAGCGTGACGCAGAACAGGCGATCGCGTCCCTCAAGCGCCTGCGGGACTCGGGACCCGATCTCGCACGATTGTCGCAGGCGCTCGACGGGGCGAAGGAGGTGGTAAGACTGGCTCCGGCGAGATGGCAGCGGCGACATGACGTGGAACAGTTCGCCCACTTCGCTCAGCATGGCCAACGGCTGATCGGCGACGCACAAGATTTGGCGCGTACCTCGGCGACCGCCTTGCAGTACGACGAGACCGTTCCGTCTGAGCTGACCAAGACACTCAGGCAACTCGCCGACGCCACCGAGCACCTACGGGCCGAACTCGTCTCGGGACGTGATCCGCGGCGGGCGCGAGCAATAGCCCTCGCGGCCATGCGCAGCGCCCGCAAGGCCGGCGACGTCGCCACCGGCCAGTTCAGTCAGACCCTGGTCACCCAGACACGCGTTGCGGCGAGTGACCTGCTCCGCGCCAGCGGCCTCGATCCGGAGACGGCCAACCGGCTGACACGGGAACGCTACGACGAAAACGCCTGAGATTGCGGAGGTGACGCCGCTGGCGGGCACAGGTGGCCGAGGGTGCGGGACGGATGTTCGCACCTGGTATAGGTGCACCGCAGGTACGTGATCGACGAACCGGTCGCCCCGCTGGCCGTACCGGTGCTGGTGATCACGCGGCCGTAACGACGTGCTGAGCAGCGAGGACTGGTGCAGCCGCCTTCGCCGGCGAGGCAGCCGACGGTGACTACGTGGAGCTCGCCCACGCACCTTCCCTGGGGACATACGTCCGCGTGGTGGAGCCGGTCCCGGCGTTCGCCGGCCGGTTGCCGTGACGATGAGTGCCAATCCGGACGCCGTCCGTGCGGCTCGGGTCGGCGGTGCAATCCTCACGCAGCGGTCGATGGGCGGGTTCAGGTGGTTTCCGGGGGGTATCCCGGGCCCCAATGCGTCGCGCCCCGCGGTCGCCGTGGATTGGGACGCTCGGCCGGTGCGATCGGATACGGAGGCTACCCGTGACTCGACTGGCAACCCGAGAGGCAGTGAAGGCCAGGCAGGACGAGGTGCAGCGGCGGGGGCGGGGGCTCGGCTGGATGAGTCTCGGTCTGGGCGTGGCACAGCTGGCGGCGCCGGACACGGTGCGCCGGATCAGCGGCGTGGACGACTCCCCGACGTCCCGGGCGGTGGTGCCGCTCGTCGGGGCGCGGGAACTGGTACACGCGGCCGGGCTCCTGACGAGCCGGCGCAAGAGCGCCTGGGCGTGGACCCGGGTCGTCGGCGACGCGATGGACCTGACCTCGCTCGGAATGGCCATCGCCCACCGCAGCGGGCGCCGCCGGCGGCGGCTCGTCGGTGTCACTGGCGCCGTCGTCGGGATCACGGTGCTGGACCTACTGACCGCCGTGCAGGCCACCCGCGCGAAGCGGATCGGCTCCGTCCCGTCGTTACGAGGCGCACGCAGAGGAGGATCCATGGAGCTGACAGCCACGACAACCATCCGCAAACCTCCACCGGAGGTCTACGCGTTCTGGCGGGATCTGGACAATCTCCCGACGTTCATGGCGCATCTCGAGGAGGTCCACGTCACGGGTGAGCGCACGAGCCATTGGTCCGCCGCCGCCCCGTTCGGCACGAACGTCGGGTGGGACGCGGAGATCGTCGACGAGGCACCCGGCGAGAAGATCGCGTGGCGGTCGACCGGCAACGCCGACGTGCCGAACGCCGGTACGATCCGGTTCGTGCCCGCCCCGGACGGTGTGAGCACCGAGGTGCACGTCGTCCTGACGTACGACATTCCGGGCGGCACGGTCGGCAAGGCGGTCGCCAAGTACTTCGGCGAGGAACCGCACCAGCAGCTCGACGACGACCTGCGCCGGCTCAAGCAGGTGCTGGAGACCGGCGAGGTGGTCCGGTCCGACGGCGCCCCGTGGGGCAAGCGGGCCCGCAAGGAGTTCCCGCAGCGTCCGGCGCAACCGCTGTCGGACTCCGAGCTCGCGAAGGGAGCGGACGCGTGAGGGCGAACACCTGGGCGGGCCGCAACAAGGTCAAGGTCCGTGACGTGCCGGACCCGAAGATCCTGAACAAGCGCGATGCCATCGTACGGATCACCTCCACCGCGATCTGCGGCTCGGACCTGCACCTGGTCGACGGGTATGTGCCCACGATGCAGGACGGCGACGTCATGGGTCACGAATTCATGGGTGAGGTGATCGAGGTCGGCCAAGGCGTCGATCCGGATCGGCTGCGCATCGGGGACCGGGTCGTCGTGCCGTTCCCGATCGCCTGCGGCGCGTGCGGCGCCTGCGCCGCCGAGCTGTACACCTGCTGCGAGAACTCCAACCCCAACGCCGGGATCGCGGAGAAGATCCTCGGTCACCCGGTCGCCGGGATCTTCGGCTATTCGCATCTGACCGGCGGCTACGCGGGCGGTCAGGCACAGTACGCGCGGGTGCCCTTCGCCGACGTCGGCCCGCTGAAGATCGAGTCCGATCTGACCGACGAGCAGGTGCTCTTCCTCTCCGACATCCTGCCCACCGGCTACATGGGTGCCGAGATGTGCGACATCCAGTCCACCGACGTGGTGGCGGTGTGGGGCGCCGGCCCGGTCGGCCAGTTCGCCATGGACAGCGCCCGGGTGCTCGGCGCCGCGAAGGTCATCGCCATCGACAAGGAGCCGTACCGGCTGCAGATGGCGGAACGGGCGGGCCACACGCCGGTGAACTTCGAGGAGGTAGACGTGCGGTCCCGGCTGCTGGAACTGACCGGTGGGCGGGGACCGGACAAGTGCATCGACGCGGTCGGCATGGAGGCCAGCCACGGCAGTGCGCACATCCACGCCTACGACCGGATCAAGCAGGCGGTCCGCTCGGAGACCGAGCGCCCGCACGCGCTGCGCCAGGCGATCCTGTCGTGCCGCAGCGGTGGCATCGTGTCGGTGATCGGCGTGTACGGCGGCTTCCTCGACAAGTTCCCGGCCGGCGCGTGGATGAACCGGGCGCTGACCCTGCGTACCGGGCAATGCCACGTGCAGCGCTACATGAAGCCGCTGCTGAAGCGCATCGAGCGCGGGGAGATCGATCCGACCCGGGTCATCACTCACACCCTGCCGCTCGACGAGGCGGAACGCGGCTTCGAGATCTTCAAGAACAAGCAGGACGACTGCGAGAAGGTCGTCCTCAAGCCCTGACGACCACCCGCATCGGGCCAATCAGCAGCCCGTCCGGCCCGGTCAATGACAGGCCCTGTTCCTTGGCCGCCCGCACCAGCTCGGCGGCGGCCTTCGCCTCCACGACGGGTCAGGCCGCTTCTTGCGTCCGGTCTGGTCATTCAGTGTCGCGGTCATCACGGCACCGTCCTCACCAGGCACAACGCCTGGCAGGTAAGGCCAGCTGCTGGGTGGCCGCTCGGACGTCGGGGAACTCTATGGGCCTGAAGCGGCGAGTCGCTTGCCTCGCCGCCGACGGGGTGGAGGACGTGGAGTACACCCAGTCCCGAGCCGCTGCGGAGCAGGCGGGGGCCGAGGTCCACCTGATCTCCTCCCCTGAGCGGTGAGGCCCCCGGGAGGGGGCGGGAACGTCTGGATCATGGCTTGGTGCTGTCCGGCTCGGCACCATCCTCGGGTCAGTCAACCTGATCACCACCTGCGCCCACCCGAGATGACGACGTTCCGGACGCGGCCTGCCTGCACAGCATCCCTGCACGGGGGAAGCCGGCGTTATCTTCTGCCGCGGCGACGGGAAACGACAGCACGACGCACATCGAACCCCACTCCAGTGGATCAACGGGAGGACTTAGCTTAGTGGCCACCAACCACCGGCTGGCCGACCGCTCGCAGAAGCGGCCGCTGCGGATCGCGATGGTGCTCCCGCCCTGGCTGTCGGTGCCCCCACCGGGCTACGGCGGGGTGGAGCACCTGGTGGCCGGGCTCGTGGACGCGCTGGTCGATCGGGGTCACCAGGTGACCCTGTTCGGGGCCGGGCGGCAGCACGACACCGCCGCCGACTTCGTTTCGACGGTGCCCGAACTGCAGTACGAGCGGCTCGGCGAGACGCTGCCCGAGCTGGCCCACGCGGCCCGGGTCACCCACCTGATCAGCGCGGCTGACTTCGACGTCATCCACGACCACACCACCATCGGCCCGATGATCGCCGGCCGGCGCGCCGTGCCCACCGTGGCGACCGTGCACGGCAACCCGGTAGGCGAGTACGGCGACGTGCTCAGCCTCACCGACCAGGGCGTCGCCCTGGTCGCCATCTCGCACGCCCAGCTCCGAATGAACCCGCGGCTGCCCTGGGTCGGCGCCGTGCACAACGCGATGGACCTCGCCGGCATCCCCCGCAAGACGGCGCCCGGCCGGGGGCCGGTGCTCTGGCTGGCCCGGTTCAGCCCTGACAAGGGACCGGACGTTGCCATCCGGGCGTGCCGGGCCTCCGGCCTGCCGCTGATGCTGGTTGGCAAGTGCAATGAGCCGATCGAACGCCGCTACTACGACGAGGTCATCCGGCCGCTGCTCGACGAGGACGTCACGGTGGTGTTCAACGCCGACCGGGAGGCCGTGCTGCAGCTGTTGGTCGACGCCCGCTGCCTGATCATGCCCATCCAGTGGGATGAGCCCTTCGGCATGGTCATTCTGGAGGCCATGGCGACCGGCACCCCAGTGGTCGCGCTCAACCGCGGCGCCGTCCCGGAACTCGTCCGACCCGGCCTGACCGGCCTGGTCTGCGAGGCAGACGAGGAACTGCCGGCGGCGCTGCACGAGGCGACCAGCCTCGACCCGGCGGCCTGCGTCGCCCACGTGGCGGAGAACTTCTCCACGCAGCGGATGGCCCGCGGCTACGAGACGATCTACCGGCGCGCTGCCGTGAATGTCTAGGACTGCTTGAGCAAATCCCTCCAGCCGACCAACCGGATGAACTGGGAACTCGATACGAGGTCGGACTCGGCACGATCAACGTCGCACAAGTTGCTCTGGATGTCGTACCGGCCCGGCCCTGACCGCGCTGCTCGGCACCCGGGTATGCGCGTCGCTTTGTGCGTCGCAGGCCGAGGCGCTGGAGACTCGGCGGTCGCTGGGGGCCCGCTTGCCCGTTCCGGACGAGTGTCGGCGGGGCCAGCCCTTGGGCACCCCCCAGCGGAACCTGCGGGGTCGTCGCGATGGGCTCAGAGGTAACCGTCGCCGGTCGGACGACAACTCGCAGGTCTCGTTGTGACCGGGTCAGCGTGACGTCGCGGTCGCTGGTCGCCGCGTAGGTGTCGCTGTCCTCCCGCTCGGCGGTCCAGTCGTCCAGGGCGTGCGTGCACTCCTGCACCGTGGCGAGCGTGCGCGGCGCCTCTCCAACCAGGCCGTGGCGGGTACCGGCGCATGCGGGGGATGAAACGGCGACGGCCGCGCCTTGGCATCGGTCGGCGGTGGCCGCCGGCCGGCCGGGGCGGCTCATGGCTCCTCCCGCTCGTCGGTCAACGTAGGCCCGGCGGCGGCCGGCAGCAGGTGTCGCACCTCCGGTTCGCCGTCGGCGAGTTCTTTCGCCCGTTCCTCCGCCTCCTGGTCGGCTCCCGTCAGCCGACCGCCGTGCTGGCGCAGGTGCTCGTCCCAGGACGGCACCAGGTAGACCTCGACCAGGCGGTCCCGGCATTCGCCCTCGCGGAAAAGCCCCCAGCGCATCGCCCCGGTGCGCTGCCGCGAGCCGCGTACCAGGTCCATCGCCTTTATGAACTCCTGCTCCCGCTCCGGCCGCACGATATAGGCCACCAGCACCAGCACCGGGCCCACCCGGGGGTCTGGTTCGAGGGCGAGTTCCCCCAGTGGGGGCAGGTAGGTGGTCGGGTCCTTCGTCACCTCGCGCAGCTCGGGCAGCGGCCAGATCTTGCTGGTCACCCCACCGACGAGCATCAACGCGCCCGCCGCGAGCAACGCGGCGACCAGTCCGACGGTGTCGGCGACCACGCCCCAGACGAGCGCGCCGACGGCCTGCCCGCCCCCCTGGACCACCTGGTAGACGGCGAGGCCGCGGGCGCGTACCCAGCCCGGCAGGAAGAGCTGGATCTCGGCGTTGATGTTGGCGAGCACGGTCACCCAGGCCACCCCGGCCGGCAGCAGGGCGACCAGCGCCACCGGCACGACCTGGACCGACGCCACCACGATCAGCGCCCCGCCGTAGAGCGCCCCGGCCACCAGCAGGAACTGGTTGGGCGACATCCGGGTCCGGATCCACGGCAGGAGCAGGCCGCCCAGGATGGCGCCCGCTCCGAGGGCGCCCAACAGCAGGCCGTACCCGCTGGCGTTCATGCCGAGCCGCCGGTTGGCCACCAGCGGCAGCAGCGCCCAGAGCGCGCTGGCCGGAATCACGAAGACCAGCGCGCGTCGGAGCAGCCGGCGGACGATCGGTGAGTGCCGCACGTAGCGACCGCCGGCGCGCAGCGCGGCGGTGAACGGCTCCGGCACCTCGACGGCCCGGGCGTTGGCGGGTCGCCAGCGGACCAGCGCGAGCGCGAAGACCAGAAACGCCACGGCGTTGAGGGCGAAGACCGGAGCCACCCCCACCTTGGCGATCAACACACCGGCTGCGGCCGGGCCGACGGCCCGGGCCATGTTGACGCTGATCGAGCCGAGCGTGGAAGCCGACCGCAACTGCTCGCGTGGCACCAGTTGGGGGATCACCGCCGCCCAGGCCGGCAGGGTGAGCGCCTGCCCCGCGCCGAACGCGAAGGTGAGGGTGAGCAGCAGCGCCGGCGGCATCCGGCCGGTTGCGGTGAGCACGGTCAGCGCCGCGGCCACCGCGACCAGGAACAGCTGTACCGAGATCAGCAGGTGCCGCCGGTCCAGGGCGTCCGCGAGCGCGCCGGCCGGTAACGCCAGCAGCAGCAGCGGCAGCAGGCTGGCTGTCTGGACCAGGGCGACCAGCGTCGAGGCGTTCGGTTCGTGGATCAGCAGCCACTGCGCGCCGACCGTCTGCATCCAGGTGCCGATGTTGGCGGCGAGCAGGGCGAGCCAGAGGTTGCGGTAGACCGCCGTCCGCAGCGGCGACCACGCCGAGACGGGAGCCTCGGCGGGGATGCCTCCGGGCGTCACCACCGCCCGTCCGCGCGCAGCACGCGCTCACCGGAGACGTAGAGGTCATCGGGGGCGAGCAAAAGCAGCCGTACGACCTCCCCGGCTACCTCCTCCGGCTGCGCGTAGATCTGGTCCAGGAACTCGTCTCCGACCCGCTCCTGGAGCCGGGTGGGCATCGGCCCGGGATGCAGCTGCATCACCTTGATCCGGTTGCTGTGCTGCGCCTCGGCCAGCGACTCGACCAGGCTGGTGCCGTAGCTCTTCGTGGCGCGGTAGACCGGGATGCCGGGTCGGGGCCGGGTCACCGCCATCGCGCCGGTGTACACCACGTTGCCGTAGCCCTGCCGGCGCAGGTGGCGTAGCGCCTCCTTGAGCACGTACGTCGTGCCGAGCGCGTTGACCTCCACCGCCCGCCGGATGCGCTCCGGGCTGAGGCTCTCCAGTTCGCCGCCCGCCCACACTGAGGCGCAGGTGGCCACCCCGTCGATGGTGCCGTACATGTCGAACACACTTGCGAAACCGTCCCGCACCTGCTCGTAGGAGGAGACATCGCAGACGGCGCCGGCACAACCGAGGTCATTGGTCACCGCGGCAACCTCGTCCGGCCGGTCGCTGAAGACGGTGACCCGGTGCTCGTGCACGAGCAGACGGGCCACCGCCAGCCCGAGACCGCTGGTGCCACCGATCACCACCAGGTTTCTGGCAACCATGTCCCTCCAGCCGTCGTCGCACGAGAGCGGTCGCACGAGAGCGGATGTGACTTCCCGCTCGGGCCGGCTCCACACCCCGGGCTGCTGCTCCGCATGCGGCCGTCCGTCCCGCATGCGTGAACGCCGCGACTTCGGGAAGCCCCGCCCCGGGTCGGCACGTAGGGCGACCGCCGCCGGATTGAAGTGAGGACAGATGGGTCGGAAAAGCACAATGGGTCTCCGGTCGGTGACGGACACTCTCGGGATCTAACGAGAGACTCCGGACCGTCGATCGCAAGGGATGGCGAGGTTCCTGGGCTGGTTCAGTCTTGGCGCCTGGGCGCGGCCACCCTCGGGGCACGACAACGGTCAGCCGACTCTGCGGCATCGACGACTCTCGGACAGCACAGACCGTCCTGCAGATCGCCGGTATGCGGGAGTTCGGCCACGCCGCGGCGCTGCTGATACCCCGCCGGGCCGGGTGGGGGGCGTGGACGCGGGTTGCCGGCGACATCATGGACCTGGCCGCCTGCCGTCAGGCGATGCAGCACCGCTGTGGCGAACGGCGGCGGCGCCTGATGTACGCGACCGGAGCGGTCGCCGGCATCACCGCCGTCGACCTCTACACGGCGCTTCGGACCACTCGGGGCCGACCGATGGACGCCGGTAACCGAGTACACGCCTCGGTGACGGTCAACCGCAGCGCCGAGGAGGCCTACCGGTTCTGGCACGACTTCGAGAATCTGCCGCGTTTCATGTACCACCTGCAGTCGGTGCGTGCGATCACCGACCGGCGGTCGCGCTGGACGGCCAAGGCACCGGCGGGCAGGAGCGTCGAGTGGGAGGCCGAGGTCGTTGCCGACCGCCCCAACGAGTTGATCATGTGGCGTTCGGCCGAGGGCTCGAAGGTGCCCAACTCCGGCTCGGTGCGCTTCCAGCCAGCCACCGGGGGACGCGGCACCGAGATGCGGGTGGAGCTCGAGTTTTCGGTGCCCGGCCGCAGGTTGGGCGCGATGGTCGCCAAGGCTTTCGGCGAGAACCCGCAGCAGCAGGTCTGCGACGACCTCCGGCGGTTCAAACAGGTGATCGAGACGGGCGAGATCGTCCGATCCGACGGCAGCCCGCAGGGCACGAGCATTCAACAGCAGGTCATGCAGCGCCCGGCGCAGCCGCTGTGGCGGGCCGGGCGGCGCCCCGCTCCCCAGGAGGGCGGGTCGACGGCAGACAGGGATGGCGCTACAGCAGCTCGCGGCTGGCGATGCGTACGCGATGACGTGCACAAGTCGGATGCGGGGAGGCTGCCTGGTACCTTGCGGTGTGCTCGTGTTGTGGCCGGATGCATCGGACCTCTTTCGAGATCTCCTCGGGCAGCAGGGCCTTGATCCGAACCGGGTGGAGAGTCCCGAATCGGCCTGGCGGGTGTTCTGGGTGTTCCTCGCGGTCGACGTTGACGGGCTGGAGTCGGAGCCGGACGGCGACGGGTTCGCCGTGTCCTGGGGCCGCCATAGCTGGAGCGACGGGCTGCCTACCCTCTCGTTCAGCAGGCATCTGAAGGTCGACGCGTCGGCGACCTG
>NZ_JAMOKF010000626.1 GCF_023656545.1 Micromonospora phytophila
GGCGCGGACGGCGGCTGGCCGCCCGGCGCCGGGTAGCCCGGCTGCCCCGGCGGCTGCGGGTAGCCCGGGGCCTGCGGGTAGCCCGGCTGGCCGCCGCCGGCCTGCGGGTAGCCCGGGTAGGACGCACCGGGGACCGGCGGCTCCCACTGCGGCTTCGGCTTGCGGAAGAACTCGTTGGCCTTGGGGAGCGCCAGCAGGATCAACGCGGCGAGCAGCGAGAGCAGGGCGACGACCCCGAGCAGGGTGGTGACCGGCCCCACCCAGGACGGCAGCGCCTCGTCGAGGCGACGCTGGACCTCCTGCGGGGTGGGCCCGTCGCCACCGGTCGTCCCGGTGGGACCACCGAGGCCACCCGCCAGGCCGCTCAGGAGGCTGCCGCCGGTGCAGCAGACGAGGATGCCGCCCAGGATCCAGGTGGCGATCCGCGACCCGTTGCTGCCCCGGTTGTTGAACAGGCCCAGCACGGCCAGCGCCACGGCGAGCAGCAGAGCGAGGATGCCGCCACCGATCGTCGCGGCGATGGCGAAGTCCGCCACGTTCTGGGTGCCGTTGGCGGAGGTGCCGCGGTAGAGGTCGTCGAGCGCCTCCCGCAGCTTGCCCACCGTGGACAGTGAGACGATGAGGGTGATCAACTGGATGATCGCGAACAGGATCAGCAGATAGGTGGAAACGGTCACCACACCCGGCCGGGTACGAGCCGGTGCGTTCTGGGAATCGGCCATGATTCTCCTTCCCTGGATCGGGTCACACCGTATCGACAACCGGCCAACCCGGCATGCCACCCGGACCCGGACCCGCCGGGCCGGTGTGTCAGCCGTGACGGGCGGCCTAGTAGCCGCGCCACTCCGCGCGGGCGTATTCGAGCACCCTCGGCTGCAACAGTGTGGAGGCCGGCACGTCGACCCGACGCCGGTCGGCGGGGAAGGCCCCGGCCGCGGCCAGCGTCGCGGCGTCGAGGAAGCGCAGCGCCGGCGCGGCGGCGGGCAGGGCCAGCGCGGGCGCGGTCGCGCCGGGGGCGGCGAGCAGGAAGCCCCAGTCGCCGAAGGAGGGCACGTCC
>NZ_JAMOKF010000080.1 GCF_023656545.1 Micromonospora phytophila
CCTCCTCGGCCCGCAGCGCCCGGCGGCGCAGTCCCCGCAGGGGCGTCCCGGGCTCGGCGACGGCGAGCTGCGCGGCCCGGACGGTGAGGTCGGCGCGCCACGCCTTGACTGCCTTCTGCCGGTGCGCGGCGATCCCGCTCGGTGGGTAGGCCAGCGGCCAGCGCAGCCAGGCGCGGCGGAACTCGTGCCGGCGGCGGGCGAGGGGCGCCGGCATGGCCAGCAGGCGGACCTGGGCGTTCCCCAGCAGCCAGGTGCGCTCCTCGCTCACCGGGGAGCGGCCGAGCAGGACGACCTCCCAGCCGGCTTCCGCAGCCGAACGAGCGGCCTTCTGCACCCGCGAGTCGCCGTTGACGCCGTTGTCCACCAACATGACCACCCGCCCGCGTGCGCTCGGCTGCGCGGCAGCGCCGTGGAATGCCATTTCTGCCCGTTCCCGCCTCTCTGTGGACTTCTGCTCCGCCTCGGCGGCCGCCGCTCCCATGAAGCACAGCCTCCGGTCCGCCCCACCGGGGCCGTTCGCGAGCCTCCGCGAGTCTACGCGAGGCCCTCGCGCACCCGCCTCCACCTCACCTCGCACCGGCAGCGCGCGTCCGGCCGTCGGCGGGGCCACCGTCGCCCGGCAGGCGGAGGCCGGGTGACGGTGGCCGAGCCCGACCGGGGGAGCGGAGCGGCTCGGGGCCGCTCCACCGACCGGCCGGCGAGCGAGGCGACGACCGCGACGAGGCGCGTCGACCGGAGGGACGACACGGCCACCGGCCACGCCCGAAGCCGCTCAGAGCGGCCGAGGCTCCGGCGGGACGAGGGACGTGGTGACGGTCAGGTCCGACCGCTGCCGGCCCAACTGCCAACCGATGGTCACTCCGAAAACTCCGGCCACCACGATGCGCTCGGTACGGGACAGGTCGAGCTTCGGCAGCACGTCGCGCTGCACGATCCGCCAGAGCACCCGCGGTCGGACCACCCGGTATCCGGGGTAGAAGACCGAGGTGTGGAACCACCGGGCTGCTGAGCCGTGGGTGCGTTCGAGCCGGGAGACGAACAGCTCCGGCCAGAGAACCTCGCTCCTGCTGGCCCGCTTCCGGGCCACCGACAGTGCCTTGCCGGGAGCCCGGTAGACGAACAGCTGCTCGGCCCAGAGCACGGGCCGCCGCCGCTCGGCCACGTTCAGCGGCAGCAGACGCACCTGCTCGTCCACCTCCGACCGGCGCCACTGCCCCGGATCGTTGGTGATCAGGTCGACGCCGTACCCGCGGTCGAGGAGCCGGTGGACGTACTCGCGGACCAGCTTGAACTGCGGCGGACTGATCGCCACCAGCACCACCCGCGGAGCATCCGGGTCGACCACCCGGGACGGCGCCGTCGGGGCGGCCGGGGCCGCGGCGGTCGCCGGGGCGGCGACGACGTCGGCCCCGGAAGACTCCGGTCCCCGGTACACCTCACGGAGCTGGGCCGCGACCGCGTCACGCCCGTACCGCTCGATGAGGGCGGCACGGGCGGCCGGCAGGTCCAGTTCGTCCATGCGCTTGCGGAGTTCCCGGAAGCCCTCCACGACAACCGCCGGGTCTTCGCTGACGTCGACCAGGAGGCCGGCCCGTCCGTTCAGCCCACTGAGCGTCTCCTGTGGACCCTGGCTGCGCGCCACCAGAACGGGAGTGCCGCAGGCCACGGCCTCCACGACGGTCATCCCGAAGGTCTCCGCCGGGCTGGCGTGCACCAGCAGGTCGTGCGTCCGCATCAGCTCCGCCACCTCGGAGGGCGCCACCGCGGGGCGGAGGTCGATCCGGTCGCCGTGGTCGCTGCGCTCGATCTCGGCACGAATCTGGTCCACCAGCGGGCCCGCGCCGACGAGCGTGAGGGTGGCCCGCGGCTCCTCCGCGGCGACCGCGAGGAACGCGGACAGCAGAGTGTGCACCCCCTTCTGCTCGCTCAACCGGCCGACGTAGAGCCAGCGCAACAGGTCCCGCGGCGGCTCGACGCGCGGCGCGAAGTCGCCGAAGTCGATCGCGTTCGGTACGACACGCAGCTTGTGAGCGTGGTGGGGGAACTCGTCGAGCACCTCGTCGTGCAGGTGCCGGCTGACACACAGGAAAACGTCGGCCCGGTGCAACGCCTCGTCGTACAGCCGACGCGCGGCCGGCTGCTTGAAGATCTGCCCAAGGAAGCTGGCATGTTCGGTGATGACGACCCGGGCATCCTGTCGGGCGAGCCGCTGAGCGACAACCCCGCCGTAGATGCCGGTGTGCGCGTGCACGAGCGGGGCCTCGATCTGGCCGGTGGGCAGGGCCTGCCGCATCGCCTTGACGTGGCCAAGTGCCCAGGCGGCGTAGTCACGCCGCGACGAGATGGGCACCGGCACGCGGGTCACCTCCCCTGCCACGGTGTCCCGGGTCGCCGGCCGGATGGCCCGCTCGGTCAGCCGGCCCGCCGCGACGGAGATCGCCTCGGCGTCCGGGCTGTCGTAGCGATACGGCCAGTCCTCGGTGTGCAGGACGGAGATCCGGGGGTGGTCTGCCCGCACGGCCCCGATGGTGGCCTCGACGAACGCCCCGGCCAACGCGTTGTTCGCGGACGGGTACCAGGGCGTGACGACCGCGAGGTCCGCCGGAGCGGGACGACGGCCCGGGTCGAGCGTGGGTTCGAGCGCGACGGCGAGGTCACCGCGCCGGGCCGCGGCGTCCCAGGCCACCGGAAATGCGTAGGGATCCCCGACAACGAGCAGGTCGGCGTCGCGCAGCGGGCCGTTGCGGTCGCGCAGGAGGCGCCGGGCCGCGCGCGAGGTGGTACGCGCGTCAGCGGCGTCGACGCGGTGCACCGGCACACCGGCCGGCAGATCGAGGTTGGCCCACTCGGGCAGGTCGGGGGCGACGAGCACGACCTGCGCGCCGGCCGCCACGAGCTCGGCCGTGTGCCGCTCGGCCGCCCGAACCCGGTGGGGACCCAGCGCCACGTAGACGGCCTTACGGGGACTTGCACTCAACGGGACTCCTCGACCAGCTTGCGCATCCGGGCCTCCCACGGAGACAACGTCGCGCTCCGGGTGTATTTCGCGGCGTGGTCCTGGGCAGCCGCATGTCGGGACGGGTCCATCTCGCGCGCCGCCTTGGCCGCGGCGACGAACGACTCGGCCACGGCGTCGGCGTCCAACCGGTCGCCGGCGAACCAGAGCGGGTAGCCCTTCAGCACCTCGCTGGCGGCGATGTCCGGCTCATGCACGGAGACGACCGGCTTACCGGCGGCCATGTACTCGAACACCTTGCCCGACGTGACGTACTTCGCGCCCGGTACGCAGAAGACCAGCGCGTCGGTCTCGGCGTAAACCTCCGCCACGTCCGCCTTGCCGAACGGGCCCCGGTAGCGGACACCGACGCTCTCGTGCTGGGCCAACTGCTCCCGCAGCGACTCCGCGGTCTGGGCGAAGAAACCGAGGTGACCGTGGACGTGGAGTTCCGCGCCGGCCATCAGCGGGTCGGTACGGGCCCGGCGCCAGCCCTCGAAGAGAATGTCCAGTGGCAGGTAGGGCGTGACGGTGCCGAGGTAGCCGAAGCGCAGCGGACGGTCCGGGTCCGGCGCCCGGAACTCAGGGCGGCCGATGAACTCCGGCTCCCAGCCGTTGGGCACCACGGTCATCCGGTCGGCGGCGAACGGATACCGCTCGGCGTACCACTGCCGCATGCCGTCGTTGACGAACACCACCTCCGCGGCATCCCGCAGGACCCGGGACTCCCAGGTCGCGGTCCGGGTGCCCGGGCCGAAGCGGACCTGCTCGGTGAACTGGTTGAACGTCCACGCGTCCCGGTAGTCGACCACGTACGGCACCCGCCAGGCCCGGCCCAGCGCCCAGGCCGCCGCGAACGACACGAACGGGTTGCCGGTGGCGACGACCAGGTCGAAGCGGCGCCGGGCGTGCAGTTTGAACGCCCGGGCCAGGAGGCCGGGGACCCATCCGATGTAGTGCTCCGGCAGGAACCAGCTCTGGAAGCGCCGGTAGAACCGGTCGGCCACCACCGGGACGGACTTCCGCAGCCGGCTGAACCGGCGGATGTCCGTCTCCCAGTGGTAGGTGTTCATCGGGGGCCGCTCCACCCGCACCCGCGGGTCGACCGTGGCCTCCAGAGTCTCGTCGCTGCCGCCCTCCAGGTAGTGGCTGAAGAACTCCCGGGGGGCGGTGATGACGGTCACATCCCAGCCCGCCTGGGCGAAGTGGTTGGCTGTGGCCCGCCCGCGGAAGACGCCGCTCGCCCGGCTCGGGGGAAAGAAGAACGACAGGTAGAGCACCCGCAGCGGCCGGCCGTCGCGCCCGGCGGCGCCCTCCGGGCTCCCGACCGGGGCAGCGCCGTCGCTCGGGAGGCCACCGTCGGTCACCCCACCCGTCGACACTCCGGGTGCCGCCGGATCGGCGATCGGCACACTGTCGTTCCCGGCGGAATCTGTCGACCATGCGGAGCCGCTCGGTCGGGCGGCCTCGGCTGACTTCACGTCTTGTCGCATCGCGCTTTCTTCGGTCGGGGTTACGGCCACGGCGGGACGCCGGGGCCGGCGGTCGGATCAGCGGGGCGTCGGGCGACGGCCGGCGAGGCTTCCTAGCTCACCCGCCGACCAAGGGCCGGCACAGCCGGCCCCGCAGCCGGTGGGGCGGCCAAGGCATCGTCGTCGCGGTGGGGCGCGCCGGGAAGGAGCCGGGAGTAGAGGTCGTCCAACACCCGCGCCTGCGCCTCCCACGTCCAGTTCGCCAACAGCTCCGGCTGTTCGTACACCGCCCGGTACCGCTGCGGGTCCGCCAGGACCAGCCGAACCGCGCGGACGTAGTCCGCCACGTCCTCGGCCCGGAACACCTCGCCCTGGCCCGTCGACCGGACCGTCGCCGCCATGGTCCTCACGTCGCTGACCACAAGCGGCAGCCGAGCGTGTGAATACTCGAAGAACTTCGTGATCAGTGCGATCTCGTGGTTCGGCCAGTGGTGGATCGGGATCACCCCGGCGTCCGCCCCGGCCAGGAAGGGCACGACCTGCCAGTGCGCCACGTACGGAAGCACGTGCACCCGGTCGGCGACCCCGAGCTCGGCGGCCCGGTCCCGCAGCCCCTGAACGTACGGGCTGTCCGGTTTGTTGACCACGAACGCGACGTGCACGCCGTCGAGCTGCGGCAGCGCCTCGACCATCGTGCCGAGCCCGCGCTGCTCCGCCGCGGCGCCGCTGTAGGTCAGCAGCGGCACCGCCGGCCCCACCCCGCACAAGGTCCGCAGGTCCGGCACACTCTCGCCGTCGGCATCCGTCGGAGCGGGCTGCGCCGTCGGGGCGTTCAACACCACCGTCGGCAGCTCGGACAGGCCGTGCGTCGAGCGTAGGAGCTCGGCCAGCGAATCCGACACGGTCAACACCGCGTCCGCGTACGGCGCGTACTCCCGCTCGTGGGCGGCGTGCGCCGGCAGCCACCGCGCGTTGTGCCGGACCGGCCGCACGCCCGGCAGGAACTCGTGGGCGTCCCAGACCACCTTCACCGTCCGCCCGGCCGCCGCGGCCCGGATCTTCGCACGCGCCGCCACCCCCAACATCCGGAAGTCGTTCGCGTGGATCAGATCCGGCGCCAGCTTGTCGACCACCGGCCCGAACGCCAACTCCCAGTCCCACAGGCCCGGCGCCAACCGCCGCCACGCCCGGTCACCGAGCACCCGCTGCCAGAAGGCGGTGTACGCCCGGTCCAAGGGGCCGTGCAGGGTGCGTGGAGAGCGGGTCTGCTGGGCGACGCGGAAACCAACCCAGCGCTCCAACAGCCCGGCCGCGAACTCCTCGGCCCGCAGCCGAGGTGAGGAGGCTCCCCGCCCGGCCCCCCGCAGGCTCAGGTCGGCCCGCCAGGCCCGCACCCACTGCCGCCGGTGCTCCCCGAGACCGCCCGGGGGGTACGCCAGCGGAGCCTTCAACCAGCGGCGGCGGTACTGGTGCCGGTGCTTGGCGAGGGTGGCCGGCACCGGCAGCAGCTGCACCTGCGCGTCGCCCAGCTGCCAACTCTCGGCCAGACCGGACGGCGACCGGCCGAGCAGGATCACTTCCCAGCCGGCCCCGGCGGCCGACCGCGCCGCCTTCTGCACCCGGGAATCACCCGTGACGCCATTGTCCACCAGCATGACGATCCGCCCGCGGCGGACCCGGCTGGCACCTCTGGACATCATCCGGCCTACGTTTCCCTTCGTCGTCCGCGGCCCACTGTGGCCTGGCGAGTTTACGGTAGTGAACCGACCCCGCTGGCTACACTCTGCCCTGTAAGGTAGCGGCAGTCCAAGACCAGCGCCGGCCTGCCCGTGTCTGCCGGCATGCCCGAAACCGGCATGCCCCCGGCGCCAGCCCACAACGAACCTGGAGTACCGCCACGTGAAGGTCGTCAGCGTCGTCGGCGCCCGACCCCAGCTGGTGAAGCTGGCACCGATCGCCGGCGCCTTCGCCAGCACGGAGCATCGGCACGTCATCGTGCACACCGGCCAGCACTACGACGCCGACCTCTCCGACGTCTTCTTCACCGGGCTGGGCATTCCGCAGCCCGACGTGCACCTGGGCATCGGTTCGGGCAGCCACGGGGTGCAGACCGGTCACGCCCTCGCCGCCCTCGACCCGGTGCTGGCCGCGGAGCGGCCCGACTGGGTGCTCGTCTACGGCGACACCAACTCGACCCTGGCCGGTGCGCTGTCGGCGGTGAAGCAGCACCTGCGGGTGGCGCACCTGGAAGCCGGCCTGCGCTCGTTCAACCGGCGGATGCCGGAGGAACACAATCGGGTCCTGACCGACCACGCCGCCGACCTGCTGCTCGCGCCGACGAAGGAGGCCATGCGCCACCTCGCTGCCGAGGGCCTCGCCAGCAGGTCGGTGCTGGTGGGCGACGTCATGGTCGACGCCTGCCTGGCTGTGCGGGACTCCGTGCTCTCCGGCGGGCATCCGCCGGCGGCGCTGCCCGAAGGGATCGACGGCACCGAGCCGTACCTGGTCGCCACCCTGCACCGGGCGGAGAACACCGACCACCCCGGGCGGCTCGCCGCGCTGGTGGACGCGCTGGCGGGGCTGCCGCTTCCGGTGGCGCTCCTTGCCCACCCCCGGTTGCTGGCCCGCGCGGAGGAACACGGCGTGAAACTGGATCGGGGCGCGCTGCGGCCCGGTCGGCCGCTGCCGTACGCGAGCATGGTGGCCGCCATGCTCGGCTCGGTGGGCGTGATCACCGACTCCGGCGGCCTGCAGAAGGAGGCGTACCTGCTCGGCCGGCCGTGTACGACGCTGCGTCCGCAGACCGAGTGGCCGGAAACCCTTGACGGCGACTGGAACCGGCTCGTCCCCGACCCGCACGACCTCGGGACGGCGACGTGGGCGGCGATCGCCACTCGACCCACCCCGACCGCTGGCCGCGGCGAGCCCTACGGTGACGGACGGGCCGCCCACCGGGTGGTGCGGTTCCTGACCGACGCCGGCAGCTGATCCCCCACCTCCCACCGGAGCACTCCTCACCCGCCGGAAGAGATGGCAGCAGCACGATGCAGAGCAAATTGTCCCCCCTCGCCCCCCTGGTCCGGGCCCGCCGCCGCCGGCCCCGCCGGGGCGGCCGCCCGCACGTCATCTACCTGGCCATCGGCTTCCCACCTGCGGCGAAGAGCTCCGCCTACCGGATGCGGGAGACCGCCAACCAGTTCGCCGCCCGTGGCTGGGACGTCACGGTGATCACCCTCGCCGATGAGTCCTGGGAACGCGAGTACGGGCTCGACCACACCCTCTCCGTCGGCGTGGACCCACGGATCTCCATCGTCGGGCTGCCGCTGACGCGGGTGGACCTGGAGACCGACCTCCGGGCGTTCTCCGAGGCCCGCTCGCTGCGTCCCCAGCAGTGGATCGACCAGCAACGCAAGCAGGAGCTGCAGGTCTTCCCCGAACCGGTCTTCGGCGGCTGGCGACCGGAGCTGGAGAAGGCGGTGCTGCGCGTGCACCGGGAACACCCGGCGGACCTGCTCATGACCACCTGCGCCCCGTACGTCAACCTCGCCGCCACCTGGCGGCTGTGGGATGAGCACCGGGTGCCGTACGTGGTGGACTTCCGCGACGGTTGGTCGGTGGACGTGATCGGCGGCGGAGCGGCGTTCGCCGAGAATTCGCCGGCCGGCCGCTGGGAGAAGCGGGTGCTGGCGGAGGCCCGGGCGGTCTGGTGCGTCAACGAGCCGATCGCGCAGTTCTACCGGGACCGCTACCCGGCTCTGGCCGACCGGGTACGGGTGGTGCGCAACGGCTACGACGAGGACTGCGTACCGTCGACGAACCACCGCCCGGAGCCGGCCACCGGGCTGACCTTCGGCTACCTCGGATCGATCAACTTCCCACCCGCGCTGCTCGACTCGGTGCTCACCGGGTGGCGGATCGCGCGCCGGGAGCAGCCACTGCTCGCCCGGAGCCGGTTCGAGGTGCGCGGGCACATCGGGGCGGGGGCGCTGCGCGAGGCGAACGCCCACATGGAGCTGTTGCGGGCCGCCGCGAGCGACGGGGTCGAGTTTGGCGGGCCGCTACCCAAGGCCGAGGTCGCCGCGGCCTACGGACGGTGGGACGCCCTGGTGCTGATGCTGGTGGGGGGTCGCTTCGTGACGTCCGGCAAGGTCTACGAGTACGCGGCGAGCGGGCTGCCGGTGCTGTCGGCGCACGAGATGGACCACGACGCCGCCACCGTGCTCGCCGGTCACCCCCTGTGGACGGGGGCGGTGGGGCTCGACCCGCGCCGGCTCGCGACCTCGTTCTCCGAGGCGGCGCGGCTTGCGCTCGAGGCGACCGACGACGAGCGGGCCGCCGCTCGGGCGCACGCCCTGCGGTACGCCCGGAGCGCGCAGCTGGCTCCGGCCGTCGCCGAAGTCACGGCGGCGATCACCGGCGCGACGGCCACCACCGGGCAGATCAGCGTCGGCACCTCCACCGAAGGCGGGCAGGCATGACCAACGTGCTCATCGTGGTCGGTGAACGGCCACAACAGAAGTCGGTGCTCCTCGAGGCGCTGCGTCGGTTCCGCGACCAGGGCGCCTCGGTCGGCATCGTCGGCGACTTCCCGGCCGACGCGCTGACCGTCGACGTCGATCTCGCCGACGTGCACCCGCTCGCCGCCACCCCGGCGGACCCGCGGCTGCGCCGCGCTCTGGCCCGGACTCAGCAGCCGTCACGGGCCCTGTGGCTGCGTTCCTGGCGGGACCCCTGGGTGCGGCGCCGAGTGCGGACGGCGGACGTGCTGGTCGCGCTCGACTCGACCGCCATCCACACGGTCTGGGAGATGGCGCAACGCCAGCCCCGCGCCGACGCCTGCAACGGGATCGGAGCGGCGGGCAGGGTGGTACGGGCCCGGCACGAGGGGACGTACCGGCCGACGCGGGGAGCGTTGGACGAGGTGTCGGCCAGGGCGGGCATCGTCGTGCGTGGAGTACGACGGGCGGCAGTCACCGGGGCGAAGGAGTCGCTGGAGGCCGCCATGGCGCCGGCGGTGCTGCGCAGCGGCGTCGGTGGTCGGCTCTGGCGGTCGGCGGTCAGCATTCCGGGCCTGCCCGAGCGGGTACGGGTGGCTCTCGCCTACCGGGTGCACCTGCGCTCGGTGCAGTCTGGTCGACCCGGTCTGGCTGCCGCGACGACCACCGCCGCCGCCGCCCGGATGAGTAGCCGCCGGGCCCGGGCCGACCTGCTGACCCGGGAGGCCAACGGGGAGCTCGACCTCGGCCACGTTCCGGTCTGTCTGACCGAGGCCGTCGCCGCCGAGCTCGCGCTGGCCGACGAGTTCCTGCCGAAGAACAAGGTCCGGGCGTCGCGGTCGCTGCACAAGGCGATGCGGCTGCTCTTCCACCGGGTGCCCCACTTCGACCAGCTCAGCTCGCCGTTGGCCGAACGGCCGGCCGAGTTCCTGGCACCGCTGCGGGCCAGCACGACCGCCCGCGCCCTGGCCGCTCCGCGGGGCCGGGCGACGCCTGCGGCGGCGCCCCCGACGGGCCGGCCGCTCCGCCTGCTGATCATGACCAACGGCAACGCCCACTTCCTGCGGGAGATCCGGCAGCGTTACGCGGAGACACCCGGGGTGGAGCTGCGCTACCTGCACCTGGCCGACGATCCGATCGCCGGGCCGCTGACCCGCAATCCCGGCGGCATCGTGGAACACCTGGTCGCCGGCCAGAGCGAGTTCGGCAACCGGGTCGAGGAGTGGCTACGCCCGCACCTGGACTGGGCCGACACCCTCTTCGTCGACTGGTGCGTAGCCACTGCGGCGATCACCACTCTGGTCGACCCGGGGAACACCAGGGTGATCATGAGGCTCCACAGCTTCGAGGCGTTCAGCTTCTGGCCGCACCTGATCGACTTCTCCCGGGTCGACGACCTGGTCTTCGTCTCGGAGCATCTCCGGGATCTGACCACCGAGGTCGTGCCGGCGCTCACCGGAGCGCGGGCACCCAGGCTGCGGGTGATACCGAACGCGATGGACCTGACCGGCTACCAGCGCCCGAAAGACCCGTCCGCACGATTCACGCTCGGGTTGATCGGCACCAGCGCTGTGGCCAAGGATCCACGGTGGGCGATCGAGGTGCTGCGCCGGCTGCGGGCAACGGACGAGCGGTACCGGCTGCTGCTGGTGGGCGGTGGCCTCAACCCGGACGCCAGTGAGTCGGTACGCCATTACGAGGAGGCCCTGTCGACGGACCTGGCCGAGCTCGAGCCCTCCGGCGCGGTGACCAGGATCGGGCACGTCGACGACGTCCCGGGTGTGCTCAGCGGGATCGGGAGCATCCTCAGCAGCTCGGTCCGGGAAAGCTTCCACTGCGCGCTGGTCGAGGGCGCGGCCAGCGGCGCCGTCCCGGTGGTCCGGGACTGGCCGTTCTTCGCCGACCGGGCGGCCGGTGCCCGGACGCTGTTTCCCGCGGACTGGGTGGTCGGCTCTCAGGAGGAGGCGGCGGCCCGGATCCGGGCGACCACGGCCAGCGAGGAGGTCTGGCGGGCGGAGGGTGCCGCGGCAGCCGAGTACGCGACGAAGACCTGGGACTGGACGGTCGTCCAGCACGACTTCGACGAGCTGTTCCTGCCGCGGGCCGGCCGGCAGGAGTAGTGCCGGCGGTCAGGGCGGGTCCGGGTCGGTCAGCCGGAAACCACCGAGGCCGTGGCGCGGTCCGCGGCCGGCGTGACCAGGTCGGGGCGCAGCCGGCGGTAGACGTCCTCCAGCACCTCGACCTGTGTCTCCCAGGTCCAGCCCTCCAGCAGACCCGGCCGGTCGTACGCGGCGCGGTAGCGGCTCGGGTCGGCGAGCACGGCCCGCACCGCCCGGATGTAGTCACCCATCTGCTCGGCGCGGAACACCTCGCCCTGCCCGGTCTCCCGGACGGTGTCGGCCATCGTGCGCACGTCGCTGACCACGATCGGCAGCCGGGCGTGTGAGTACTCCAGGAACTTGGTGATCAACGCCAGTTCGTGGTTGGGCTGGTGGTGGATCGGGATGACTCCGGCGTCCGCGGTCGCCAGGAACGTCGGGACCTGCCAGTGCGGCACGTACGGCAGCAGGTGCAGCCGATCGGCGACGCCGGTCTCGACCGCCCGGACGCGCAGCGC
The DNA here is from genome assembly GCF_023656545.1 of Micromonospora phytophila. Classification (GTDB taxonomy): domain Bacteria; phylum Actinomycetota; class Actinomycetes; order Mycobacteriales; family Micromonosporaceae; genus Micromonospora; species Micromonospora phytophila. The sequence continues at coordinate 11,581 of NZ_JAMOKF010000080.1, forward strand.
CTCGGAGGCCGCGTTGTTCGCCGTCGGATGCAGCGTGACCAGTGCGACATGTACCCCGGGTAGCTGCGGCAGCGCTTCGATCATCAGGTCGACACCGCGCGACGGGTTCACCCCGCCGCAGTAGACCAGCAGCGGAGTCTCCGCGCCGATGCCGCACCTGGCGCGGACGTCCGCGCCGTCGTCGCCCCGGGTGCCGGGGACCGGCCTGGGCGGGGCGTTGAGCACCACGTCCGGACGGACCGGAAGCCGGTGCGTGTGTTGAAGCAGCTCCGCCAGCGTGGCGGAGACGGTGATCACCGCGTCCGCCGCCCCGACGTACTCCTCGACGTGGGCGACCTGCGCGGGCAGCCAGCGTGGGTTGTCGGCCCGGCCGAGCACACCGCCGACGGATTCGTGTGCGTCCCAGACCAGTCTGGTGCCCAGCCCTCGGGCCCTGGCCCGCCGGGTTGCCCGCACCCCCACGCCGATCATGCGGAAGTCGTTGGCGTGGATGATGTCCGGTCGAAGCTGGTCGATGACCGGCCCGAAGGCCAGCTCGTAGTCCCACAGGCCCCGGTCCAGCCGACGCCAGCTGCGCGGGCCCAGGGCCGCCTGCCAGAACCGGATGGACGTGCGCGTGAGCGGGGCGTTCGGATCCTGCTGGTGCTTGCGCAGGCGGTGCAGCTCACCGGCCCGGAACTTGGCCCAGCGGCCGAGCACCGTCGCGGCGATCCGGGCGGGCGGCGCGAGGAGGCCACCGATCCGTTGCCGGACCGACGCGTCGCCGGAGCGGCGGGCGACCGCGAGGGCCACCCGCCGCTCCTCGATCGCCGCCTGCCAGGCCTTCATCCGCTGGATCCGGTAGCCGGCGTGCCGGCCCGGCGGATACGCCAGCGGCCGGCGCAGCGAACGGTGGAACTGGACCGGGTGCTGGCCGAGCGGCCGGGAAACGCGGATCAGCCTGACCTGCGCGTCCCCGATCGACCAGCTCTCCTGCGCGCCATTGGCGAGCACGCCGAGCAGCACGACGTCCCACCCGGCCTCTGCGGCCGAGCGAGCCGTCTTCTGAACCCGCGAGTCGCCCTGCACGCCGTTGTCGACCAGCATGACGATGCGACCCCGGGTCGGACGCGACGCGCTACCAGGTTCCATGACTGCCCTGCTCCTCGTGCTGTCTGCCGGTCAGGACGCGACGGCGGCCTGCAGTGGATCGTCGCTGCGCGACGGTGCGACGGGAACGGTGACCCCGGCGGAGGCCGACTCCAGCAGCGCGGCGGCGACCTGGACGGTGCGCAGCCCCTGTCGCAGGGTGACGATGTCGCTGTCCTTGCCCTCCACCGCGTCGCGGAAGCGCTCGTGCTCGACCAGCAGCGGCTCGCGCTTCGGGATGGCGTAGCGGATCATGTCCCCGGTCGCGACGCCGCGGAACGTCCGCAGCGCCTCCCACTCCATGTCGATGGCGGCGTTGGCGTAGAAGGTGAGGTCGGCGGTGAGGGTGTCGGCGACGAAGCAGCCCCGGTCACCGGTGATCACCGTGGAGCGCTCCTTCAACGGGCTGAGCCAGTTGACCAGGTGGTTGACCATCGTGCCGTCGGTGAGCTGACCGACCGCGGCGACCATGTCCTCGTGCAGACGGCCACTGCGCGACACGGTCCGGGCGGACACCGAGGTGTACTCCTGCCCGGTCACCCAGCTGGTGAGGTCGATGTCATGGGTCGCCAGGTCCATCACCACGCCGACGTCGGCGATCCGGTGCGGGAACGGGCCCTGCCGCCGGGTGACGACCTGGTACACCTCGCCCAGCTCGCCGGTCTCGAGGCGGGCCCGCAGGCTCTGCAGCGCCGGGTTGTACCGCTCGATGTGGCCGACGCCCGCGACGACACCGGCCGCCTCGAACGCCTCGACCAGGCGTACGGCGGTCTCGACCGACTGCGCCAGCGGCTTCTCGATCAGCGCGCTGACACCGTTGGCCGCGAGCTGCAGGCCGACCTGCTCGTGCAGGGCGGTGGGGCAGGCGACCACGGCGTAGTCGATGCCGAGCGCGAGCAGGTCCTCCAGCGCGGGCAGCACCGGCACGTGGAGCTGGCCGGTCGAGTCACCGGCCGGGTCGACGACGCCGACCAGTTCGACCCCGTCGAGGCCGGAGAGCACTCGGGCGTGGTTGCGCCCCATCGCGCCCAGACCGATCAGGCCGGCGCGCAGCTGCTTGCCGCCGCTCATCGGGCACCCCCGGCGAGGTTGGCGCCCTCGGCGATCCGCTCCAGGTCCTCCGGGCTCAGCGACGGGTGCACCGGCAGGGACAGCACCTCCGCGGCGGCCCGCTCGGTCTCCGGCAGGTCCCAGGGGCCCGGCTTGCCGTCCTCCGCGAGGTACGGCTTCAGCCGGTGAATCGGCGTCGGGTAGTAGACGGCGTTGCCGATGCCCAGCTCCGTCAGGCGCTTCTGGGCCGCGTCCCGATCACTGGTAACCCGGACCGTGTACTGGTGGTAGACGTGCGTGGCGCCGTCGGCCACCGGCGGGGTCACCATGCCCACGATCTTCGAGTCCAGGAACTTCGCGTTGGCCTGGCGCTGCGCGGTCCACTCCGGCAACTGGCGCAGCTGCACACGACCGATCGCCGCCGCCACGTCGGTCATCCGCATGTTGGCGCCGACGATCTCGTTGGCGTACCGCACCTCCATGCCCTGGTTGCGCAGCAGGCGCAGGGTACGGGCGAGCCCGGCGTCGGCGGTGGTGACCATGCCGCCCTCGAGGCTGTGCATGTTCTTCGTCGGGTAGAAGCTGAAGCATCCGGCGGCGCCGAACGCGCCCACCGGCGTGCCGCCCAGGGCAGCGCCGTGCGCCTGGGCCGCGTCCTCGATGACGGCCAGGTTGCGCCGCTCCGCGATCTCCATGATCCGGTCCATCGCGGCCGGGTGCCCGTACAGGTGGACCGGCATCACGGCCACTGTGCGCGGCCCGATCGCGGCCTCGACGGCCGCCGGGTCCAGGCAGAAGCTGCCCGGCTCGATGTCCACGAAGACCGGCGTCGCGCCGACCAGACGGACGGAGTTGGCGCTGGCGGCGAAGGAGAACGAGGGCACGATGACCTCGTCACCGGGGCCGACGCCGAGCGCCATGAGGGTGAGCTGCAGGGCGGACGTGCCGGAGTTGACGGCCACGCAGTGCCGGCCGGCGACAAGATCGCCGAACTCCTCCTCGAAGGCCGCCACCTCGGGGCCCTGAACCACCATGCCGCTGCGCAGCACCCGCACAGCCGCCTCGATCTCGGCCTCGCCGATCACCGGCCGGGCTGGGGGGATGAACTCTGCATTGAGCCCAGGCATGGGCTTCCTCCTGTCGGTTGGAGCTCGTCCGGCCGCGATGCTAACCGGTACGGGATCGGGTGTGTCGGGCGGTACGGATGGGACGGTCGGCCCCACCCGGGTTGTCATTGGGCTTGCGCGACGAACTGGACGTCCGTCCGGTCCGGCAGTGACGCGTCACAGGCCACGCGGAGCGCGCTGGCGATGGCCGCGGCCAGGCGGGGCACCTCGGCGGGGTCGAGCGGCGCACGCGCCACGGCCAGCCGCCAGTAGAGCGGGCCGACGATCAGGTCGACCGCGGCGCTCGAGTCGATCCTCCCCGACAGCTCGCCGCGTGCCACGGCACGTCCGATCAGCCGCTCCCCCATCGCCTGCTGGTTGCTGCGTAACGCCTGCTGCAGGGTCTGCCCGATCTTCGGGTTGCGGGCCGCCTCGGCCAGCAGGTCCGGGATGATCTGGGACGCCAACGGGTGACGCAGAGCGCGTGACATGATCATGAAGACCATCTCGAGATCGCCGAGGAGGCTGCCGGTGTCGGGCAGCAGGAGGCGCTGTCCGGCGACCGAGCCGACGATCTCCAGCACCAGGTCGAGCTTCGAGCTCCAGCGCCGATAGACGGCGGCCTTGCTCACCCCGGCCCGTCGGGCGACCGCCTCGATCGACAGCCGGGCGTAACCGACGTCGGCGAGCTCGTGCATGACGGCATCCCGGATGGCACTGGTGATGTCGTCACGAAGCACCGCCGCGCCGGCCGGAGCACGCCTCTTCTCGGTCGTCACGTGGAACAATGTAGCGCAAGGACGAGACGGTTGCGTCGCGACGTGACGATGCACTACCTTTCCTCCAGCGATCGGGCGGGGCAATCGGGTTGGTGTCCCCCTCACGTATGTCGCGCGCATCTTGCACATCGAAAGATCGGAGCGCCTACCCATGGCCCACACGGCGGTGGCCGACCCCGACTCAGGACTGACGCAGGCGCAGCTCGCCGCGCGGTACGGCCTGAGCTTCGCCGGGGCGAGGCCCACTTTGGCCGCGTACACACGGCAGTTGTGGACCTACCGACACTTCATTGCGGCGTACGCGAACGCCAAGGTGGTGGCCTCGTTCAGCACAGCCCGGCTCGGCCGGATCTGGCAGGTGTTGACACCGCTGACCAACGCCGCCGTCTATTACCTGATCTTCGGTGTGATCCTGAACACCCAAGCAGGTATCCCGAACTTCATCGCGTACCTCTGCGTCGGCCTCTTCGTCTTCAACTTCACCTCGGCTGCCGCCTCCGGCGGGGTCCAGGCGATCAGCGGCAACCTGGGCCTGATCCGGGCGCTGCACTTCCCCCGCGCCTGCGTGCCGCTGGCGGTCACCCTGACCCAACTGCAGCACCTGATCACCGCGATGGTGGTCCTGGTCGGGATCGTGCTGGCCACCGGTGAGCCGATCACCCTCGAATGGCTGCTCGTGGTGCCCGCGGTGGCGCTGCAGGCGATCTTCAACGCCGGGCTGGCGCTGGGGATGGCCCGGCTGGGCGCCAAGCTCACCGACCTCCGGCAGTTGATGCCGTTCGTCCTGCGTACCTGGATGTACGGCTCCGGCGTGCTCTACAGCGTGGACAAGTTCGCCGAGAACCTGCACAACCCGGTGCTGGTCGCCGTGGTGCACGCCAACCCCCTGCTGGTTTACATCGAACTCGTCCGGCACGCGCTGCTGGAGAACGCCCCGCTCACCTCGGCGGCACCCCGGCTCTGGGCCCTGGCGGCCATCTGGGCCCTGCTGATCGGCGTCGGTGGCTACCTCTACTTCTGGCGCGGCGAACAGGAGTACGGCCGTGGCTGATCAGACAACCACCACCCGACCCACGAGCACCACGCCGGACGGGCGGCGGATCCCGACCGTCGTGGTCGACGACGCGCACGTGATCTATCGGGTGCACGGCGCCGGTTCGGCCGGCAGCAACACGCCCGCCAACGCGCTGAGGCGGCTGGTCTCCCGGGTGCCGTCTCCCGCGGTGCGCGAGGTGCACGCGGTCAAGGGCGTCAGCTTCACCGCCTACCGCGGTGAGGCGATCGGACTCATCGGCAGCAACGGCTCGGGGAAGTCGACCCTGCTGCGGACCATCGCCGGTCTGCTGCCGGTGAACAAGGGAGCCGTCTACACCCAGGGTCAGCCTTCCCTGCTCGGCGTCAACGCGGCCCTGCTCAACGACCTCCCCGGAGAGCGGAACGTCACGCTGGGCCTGTTGGCGATGGGGCTGTCGCCCGAGGAGGTGCGCCGGCGGGCACCCGAGATCATCGAGTTCTCCGGCATCAACGAGCGGGGCGACTTCGCCTCGCTGCCGATGCGGACGTACTCCTCGGGGATGTCGGCGCGGCTACGCTTCGCCATCTCCTCCGCGAAGAACCACGACGTCCTGCTCATCGACGAGGCGCTCGCGACCGGCGACCGGAGATTCCGCCGTCGTAGCGAGCAGCGGGTCCGCGAACTGCGCGAGGGCGCTGGCACGGTCTTCCTGGTGAGCCACCAGATCGGCACGATCCGGGAGACCTGCGAGCGGACCATCTGGCTGGAGTCGGGTGTGATCCGGGCGGACGGGCCGACCAGTGACGTGGTCGCGCAGTACGAGGAGTACACGAGCGGCAAGTAGGTGGACCGGACCCCCCCGGTGCCGACGGGGTGTCCGCTCCGCGAGGTCCGGCACGGCCGGGCGCTATGGTCGTACGACCCAGCGCCCGGCCGTTGCCGCACCGCCCGGCGGCCGCAACCCCTCCCCGGGCGACATGTCCGAGTTTCCAGCGACGTTCGTGACACCAGTGAGGCCGCATGATGCAGCACCCGACCACCGCCACGGATCCCGTCCCGGCTCCGTGGCGACCCGAACGCACGGTGGCGGTGATCCTGGCCGGCGGCACCGGCACCCGGCTCGGCCTGGGCATCCCGAAGCAGCTCGTCAAGATCGCCGGCAAGCCGATCATCGAACACACCCTGGCGGTCTTCGAGGCCGCCCCGGAGGTCGACGAGATCATCGTGCTGATGGCGGCCGGTCACGTCGCCGACGCCGAGCGGATCGTCGAACGGGCCGGGTTCCGCAAGGTCACCACGGTGATCGAGGGCGGGGAGACCCGCAACGCCACCACCCGTCTCGCCCTGGACGTGATCGGTCCGGGCGACTGCAACGTCCTCTTCCACGACGCGGTCCGCCCGCTGGTCAGCGGCCGGATCGTCCGGGAGTGCGTGAACGCGCTGTGGACCTACGCCGCGGTCGACGTGGCGATCCCGTCGGCCGACACGATCATCGAGGTCGACGCGGACGACTGCATCACCGACATCCCGGTCCGCGCCCGGCTGCGCCGCGGGCAGACCCCGCAGGCGTTCCGCTCCGGCACCATCCGGGAGGCCTACCGGCGGGCCGAGGGCGACCCGCAATTCGCCGCCACGGACGACTGCGGCGTGGTGCTGCGCTACCTGCCCGGCACGCCGATCAAGGTGATCGACGGCGCGGACGAGAACATCAAGGTCACCCACCCGGTCGACGTGCACCTGGCGGACAAGCTCTTCCAGCTCGCCGCCGCCCAGTCGCACCGGCTGGCCGACCACCGCGGCTACACCGAGGAGCTGGCCGGCCGGACGATCGTGGTCTTCGGCGGCAGCTACGGCATCGGCCACGAGCTGGCCGAGTTGGCCCGCCGCTTCGGCGCCCGGGTGTTCCCGTTCAGCCGCTCCACCACCGGCACCCACGTCGAGCGTCCCGCGGACGTCGAGGCCGCGCTGAAGACCGCCTTCCAGGCCACCGGCCGCATCGACCACGTGGTGGTCACCGCCGGGGTACTGGAGAAGGGCGCCCTCACCGAGATGAGCGAGGAGACGATCGACCGTCTCCTGCAGGTCAACTTCGTCGGCCCGGTCACCGTCGCCCGGCAGGCCCTGCCGTACCTCCGGCAGACGCGGGGGCAGCTGCTGCTCTACACCTCCAGTTCCTACACCCGGGGCCGGGCCCGCTACGCCCTCTACTCGGCGACCAAGGCCGCCCTGGTCAACCTGACGCAGGCGCTGGCCGACGAGTGGGGCGAGTTCGGCGTACGGGTCAACTGCGTCAATCCGGAACGGACCGCGACGCCGATGCGGACCCGGGCCTTCGGCGAGGAGCCGGCGGACACCCTGCTGTCGGCGGAGGCGGTGGCCCGGGCGTCCCTGGACGTGCTCCTCTCCGACCTCACCGGCCAGGTGATCGACGTACGCCGGTCGGCCGACGACCCGGCCCAGGAGGTGCGGGCGGCGGTCGTCCCCGCCCAGCCCGGCGCGGAGCCCGGCGGCCCGGCCGGGCCCGGCGACGGCACGGCAGCGACGGGAGCGGAACAGTATGCGTGGTGACCTCGTCCGGAAGCTGGCCGCCCGGGGCCTGGCCACCGGCCTGGCCGTGGCGGCGTTCCTCGTCCTCGCGCTGACCGGGGCGACCGGCTGGGGCCTCGGCCTGGCGGTGGCCGCCCTCGGCGCGGCCGGCTGGGAGCGCCGGGTCCGCCCCGGCGCCGACGGCGTCGCCGAGACCACCCTGGTCGCGGCCGGGATCCTCGTCGGGTACGCCCGGCGGCTCGACGCCGGCTTCGACCCCGCGCTGGCCGCCACCGCCCTGGTGCTGCTGGGGCTGGTCCTGCTCGCCGGGCCGCTGCGCGAGGCCGGCAACCTGGAGATCCGAACGGCCAACCTGCCGGTACGCGCCTGGACGCCGGTGGTCGCCGGGCGGCTGGGCGACGTGCTGCTGGTGCTCCTCGCCGTGGTGGCGCTGGCCGCCGCGGTGGCCCTGCCGGCCGGCGTCGCCCTCGCGGCCGGG
>NZ_JAMOKF010000627.1 GCF_023656545.1 Micromonospora phytophila
TGGTGGCGGGCGAGGCGGCGGGTCATGACGATGATCATGGCCCATTGGACCATCGCGGCGTGGTGGTCGGGTAGCCGTTCGTAGTCTCGGACCGTGCGTCGGCACCGGTTGATCCAGGAGAACGTGCGCTCGACCGCCCATCTGCGGTGCAGGACGACGAACGTGGTCTGCCCGGCGAGCTTCGCGACGATCTGCACGGTCAGGGTTAGGTGGGCGGCGGCCCAGCCGACGAGCCGGCCGGCGTAGCCGCTGTCGGCCCAGGTCAGGCCGATGGTGGGAAAGCAGGCGCGTAGCGCCCACAGCAGCGGCCGGGCGGCGTCGCGGTCCTGCACGTTCGCGCCGGTGACCAGGATCGCGAGCAGTAGTCCGCAGGTGTCGACGGCGATGTGCCGTTTCCGGCCGTTGACCTTCTTCCCCGCGTCGAAGCCACGCCCTGGCCGGCCGACGGTCTCCGCGCCCCGTATCGACTGGGAGTCGACCAGCGCAGCCGTTGGTTGCCGGTTACGACCCTCGACCTGTTCGCGGACCTGTTCCCGCAGGCTGTTGTGCATGCGGTTCAGGGTTCCGTCGCGGGTCCAGGTCGTGAAGTAGTGGTAGACGAGCTTGTGGTGCGGGAAGTCGGCGGGCAGCGCGTTCCACTGGCAGCCGGTGCGGTCGAGGTAGCGGATCGCGTCCACGATGTCGCGGCGGGGGTAGGTGATCGGCCGTCCGCGTCCGGTCCCGGCCGGGACGTGCGGAGCCAGGACCTGCCATTCGGCATCCGAGGTGTCGGACGGATAGTGCCGCGGCCGGGCGGTGGGCAGGTGATCGTCAACGGTGGCCGGGGTGGTAGATGCGGCGACGCCGGCGACAAGGTATACAGACAGGGTTGGGCCTTCGGTCGTGCTGGTTTAGTCGCCTTTGCTCGTACCGAAGGCCCTTCACCATGTCACGCCGCCACGCCGGCAACGAGCGCGATCATCAATCTCTTGCGCGATCCGCCGACACCCCGAACCCCTTATTTACCAGGCTCT
>NZ_JAMOKF010000628.1 GCF_023656545.1 Micromonospora phytophila
CTGGCCGCGCGAGGCGGCGGCGTCGTCGCGCAGCTCGGCCACGGCGGCCGGGGTCTGCGCGGAGGCGGGCGCTTCGTCGGCGGCGGCGAACAGGGCGCCGGTGCCCGACGCGAACACGAGCGCCGCGGCCGACGCGGCGGCCACCTGGTACGGACGCTCGGAGGCGAGACGACGGAGCTGTCGCTTGAGGTGGTGCTTCACGGGTTCCTCCACGGGCTCAGGGGTGAGCGGCGCACACCGATCCCCGCCCGGACAGGGCGGGTCGACCGCGCGGACGGCGTCCGGGCGGTTGGCGGACCACTGATAGGAATGCGCCCGGACTGCCGGGCGACGGGCGGTGACCGGTGGGTCAGCTCGTGGCCGTCGGCCGGACGAGCACGGGCACCGCGGAGCCGTGGAGGCGGCGGAACAACCGAGGGGTGGTGTGGTGCTGCACGAAGGTGGAACTCCTTCCGACACCGCCTACCGGGTTAGCTGACGGATTCGGGCGGGAAGAACGCCCTACCGCGGGCCGTGGGCTCGCGGATTCACCCCGATGTGCACTGGGTCCCCGGTTCGTGATTCACGATTGAGCGGGTCGGCGCGGCGTCGCCTCTTGCGATCGGGTACCGCACCGGACGCGCCGACACTACTGGCCGGCTCCCGCCCTGCCAACCCCCTCCCACCTGCGTAAACCTTGGTTCCGCGACCATTTTTGCCGGCAGTTGCGCACTGACGGGACTCAATGGGACGAGCGGTGGCGGGCGTAGCGGACGGCAGACAACGGGACGATCGGCCGGCATCGACGCCGAATCGTCGGCAGGGATCGAACGAAATGAGCCGGATGACCGTTTCGACGTTGGTGTGACCGGGCTCACCCGAAAATGTGGCGTAATCAGCCCACCCGGGCGGGCCGCCACCGTGCGGCGACCAGCGGACGGGGTGGCGCGGACGCCGGACGCGGCGCGGGCAACCGACCCGGCCGGAGCCGGGCCGTCGCGGCGTGCGCCTCCACCGCGAGGGCCCGG
>NZ_JAMOKF010000081.1 GCF_023656545.1 Micromonospora phytophila
CAGCAGGCGATCGGCTTGACCCAGGAGCATTCCCGGTCCTCCGGGGCCCGCGACGCCTCGGGCGCCGTCGGCGGCGCGACCCGCGCCGCGGTCCCGCTCTTGTCGGTGTACGAGGCCAGCGCCACCGCGATCTGGTCCTCCAACCCCTTCACCGACGAGGCCAGGTAGTTGTTGAGCAGGATCGAGAACGCCAGCACCCGGCCGTCGGCGTCGGTGACGTAGCCGGAGAGGCCGGAGACACCGGTCAGGCTGCCGGTCTTGGCGTGGACGTTGCCCGCCGCCGGGGTGCCCCGCATCCGGCTGCGCAGCGTGCCGCCGACGAGGCGGTCCGCCTCACCGGCGATCGGCAGCGCGGCGTACCAGGTGTCGAACCAGGGCTCGGCGCGGGCCGCGGCGAGCAGGTCCACGAACTCCGCCGCCGGGATCAGGTTGCGCCGGGAGAGCCCCGAGCCGTCCCGCTGGCGCAGCGTGGCGGTGTCCATCCCGGCGGCGGCGACGTACCCGCCGATCGCGGTCAACCCCGCCGACCAGGTGCCGGCGCCGGAGCGCATCCGGCCGATCTCCTTGGTCAGCACCTCGGCGTGCCCGTTGTTGGAGAGCTTGAGGAACGGCACCATCAGCTCGGCCAGGGTCATCGAGTCGTGCCGCGCCACCTCGGCCGCCCCCGGCGGGGTGCCCTGCCCGAGGACGGTCCGCCCGAGCACCCGCACGCCGTGCCGGCGCAGCGCCGACCGGAAGACGTCGGCGGCGTACCCGGTGGGTTCCCAGACCGTCACCCAGTCGCTCTGCGGGGAGTCGCCGAGCGCGATCTGCCCGGTGACCACGACGGTGTTGCCGCCGTGCTCCCGCTCGAAGGAGATCGAGGTCTCGCCCTCGGCCACCGTCTCGGCCCGGTTGTCGATGCGGACGTACCCCGTCGCCGGGGTGGTGGTGACGACCGGCGGCGCGCCGGCGGTGGCGCCCGGCGCCGCGTTGACGATCACGGTGCCGGCGTCGTAGTCGGTGTCCGGGGCGACGGTGAGCGCGGAGACCTGGGCGGCGTAGTAGTAGGGCTCGTCGTCCCAGGTCCAGTCGGGGCCGAGCCGGGTGTCGTCGTAGCGGGTGTCGTCGGCGACCAGGTCGCCGGTGACCACCCGGACGCCCTGGGCGGCGACCCGGGCGGCGAGCGCGTCGTAGTCGGCGGCGAGCATGGTCGGGTCGCCACCGCCGCGCAGGTAGAGGTTGCCGGAGACCACGCCGGCGTGCCGCGTGCCGCCGGCGCGCACGTCGGTGGTGAGGCGGTGCTGCGGGCCGAGCAGTTCCAGCGCGGCGGCCGAGGTCAGCAGCTTGGTGTTGGACGCGGGCACCAGCCGCCGGTCGCCGTTGCGGTGGTAGACGGTCTCGCCGGTGGCGACGTCCTTGACCACCACCGAGGCCTGGGCCCCGGCCAGCCGGGAGTCGGCGAGGATCGCGTCGATCGTGGCGTTCAGGCGGGTCGCCGCGGGGGTCGGCGACTCGGCGGTGGCGGTGGGCGCGCCGGCGGTGGCCGCGGCGGCGGCCAGCGCCACCAGCGCGAGCGTCCGGGGGAAGAGACGACGATGCATGCGCTGATGCTGCCACGGAGATATCTGCCAGAGAAGGCTGACGACGGAAAGAAATTTTCGTCTCCGTGCGCGCGTCCGCCCGGCTGGCCACGGGCGGTCGCGGGCCGGGGTGTGAGCGGTGAGACGTCCGTGCCGGGCAGCCCGGCGGCCCGCCCGTTGTTGCACCCGGCATGCAGGAGCGCTCCGTCGACGTACTGGTGATCGGGGCCGGCCAGGCCGGCCTCTCCGCCGGTCACCACCTGCGCCGGGCCGGTTTCGTGCCCGGTGCCGGATTCGTGATCCTCGACGGCGGCGACGGCCCGGGTGGGGCGTGGCGGCACCGCTGGCCGACCCTGCGGCTCGACCGGGTGCACGGCTTCCACGACCTGCCGGGCCTGCCGTTCCCGGCGGCCGCGCCGGACCGGCCGGCGGCCGAGGTGGTCAGCGACTACTTCGCCGCGTACGAGCGGGAGTTCGCGCTGCCGGTGCGGCGCCCGGTCCTGGTCCACGCGGTGCACGACCGGCCGGACGGGCGGCTCGACGTCGCCACCGACCAGGGCCGCTGGTCGACCCGCGCCCTGATCAACGCCACCGGCACCTGGACCCGGCCGTTCTGGCCGCACTACCCGGGCCGGTCCACCTTCCGGGGGCGGCAACTGCACACCGCCGACTACCGCGGGCCGGCGGAGTTCGCCGGACTGCGGGTCGTGGTGGTCGGCGGCGGAACGTCGGCCGTGCAGCTGCTCGGCGAGATCTCCACCGTCGCGGCCGGCACGACCTGGGTGACCCGCCGGCCACCCGACTTCCGGGACGAGGAGTTCACCCCCGAACGCGGTCGCGCCGCGGTGGCGCTGGTCGAGGAGGCGGTGCGCTCCGGACGGCCACCGGCGAGCGTGGTCGGGGTCACCGGCCTGCCGCTCACCCCGGAGGTGCGGCGGCTGCGCGAGCGGGGCGTCCTGCAGCGGTTACCCGTGTTCGACCGGATCACGCCCGACGGGGTCGCCTGGGACGACGGGCGCTTCGTCGCCGCGGACGTGATCCTGTGGTGCACCGGCTTCCGGGCCGCGCTGGAGCACCTCGCCCCGCTGCGGCTGCGCGCCCCCGGTGGCGGTATCACGATGGACGGCACCCGGGTGGCCACCGACGAGCGCATTCACCTGATCGGGTACGGCCCGTCGGCGAGCACGATCGGCGCCAACCGGGCCGGTCGCGCGGCGGTACGCGACATTCGCGCGTGGCTCGCCCCGGCCGCGGCCGGGCACTGACCCCCATCTATTTGACGGATCCCCCGCCAGGGGGCAACGTAGGCCGTGAAGGGGGCCCTCAGCTGCCCCGACTGCGACGGCGATGATCCGATCGCCCCTCCATCGCCTCCCACGTGCGCTCGCCCGCGGGCCGAGCCCGGTCCGCACGCTGACCCGAGAATCCACGAGGAGTTCCGCCATGCTCACCATGACCGACAACGCCGTGCTGGTCATCCGTGACCTCGCCAACCAGCAGGACGTCGCCGAGGACGGCGGGGTTCGTATCGCCGCCGACGCCGAGGCGGGTTCGCTCACCGTCGAGCTGGTCCCCGAGCCGATCGAGGGCGACCACGTCGTCGACAACCAGGGCGCCCGGATCTTCCTCGACTCCGACGCCGCGGAGCTGCTCGGGGATGCCTCGGTCGACGCGAGCGTTGACGACGAGGGCATCGTGCAGTTCGGCTTCACCGAGAAGCAGTGACGCCTCAGCCGGCCCGGCGGGTCTCCCCGCCCCGGTGCGGCCGGGCGGGGCGACCCCGCTCGGGAGCCGGCTGAGCGGAGCGCCACGGGCCGGGCCGGGATTCCCGGCCCGGGGACGTCAGCGTGGCCAGCACGTGCGCCAGGTGGTGCGAGGTGCCCCACGCCGCCCAGTTGCTGATCGAACCCGCTCCGGCCCCGCGACGGGCGCGCCGCAGGATCTCGTGGTCGCCCCAGGAGAAGGCCGCCCCGGCGGTCGGCCAGTTCGGGGCCGAGACCAGCGTGCGGCACAGGTCGGCGAACCGGTCGTCGCCCCGCCCGCCCCGCCGGGACCAGCGGTACACCCACCAGGCCCCGTCGGCCGTGTAGCGCACGGTGGGGAGCCGGTCGCCGGGCTGGTCGGCGCCGGGCACCGCCGAGCCGACCCCGTAGTCGCCGTAGGAGACGCCGAGGTCGGCCAGCCGCTGCCAGAGCTGCCAGTCCCACCGGTCGACGCGTACCGGCTCGTCGGTGGGCAGGCGGGACATCGTCGGGGGCATCCCGCCCGCCGCCACGCTCACCGAGCGCCAGGAGTGCCGGCGGGCCCACTCCAGCAGCCGGCGGATCCGGGGCTCGGCCACCCGTACGTCGGCCGCGCAGCACACGTCGCCGGCGTCGACCAGCAGGTCGCACTGCTCGGGCACCAGCCGGGTGAGCCGCCAGATCCGCTCCGCCGCCGTGGTGGTCGCGTCCGGACCGGCCCGGTCCTGGCCGACCCGGAGCCGGACCACCGACCGGTGGGCGTGGGCGCGCGCCGCCGCACCGTGCGCCACCAGCCGCCGGTCGCTCTCCGCGAGCCCGATCACCGGCACCAGCGGTACGTCCCAACGGACCAGTTCGGTCTCCGGCGCGTCGGGCAGGGCGGTGACGTCGACGGCCGGCAGCAGCCCCTCGGGCAGCCGACCGAAAACGTCCAGAGTGAACGAATCCAGAATGGACACCTGGATGACCGGGGCGAGCAACGACGTGACGGCGCCGTCGAGGTGGCTCAGCGCCTCCAGCTCACCCCGCCGGCTGGCGAGGATGGGGCGGTAGACCGGTTCCGCCGCCCGGCCCCCGTGGGCGGGCACCATACCTCAATCTAGCCAGACATCGGCGAACGTCACAGGGCTGTTCGGTCCGCGGTGCCGCGTACCAGCTCAGCGGGGTTGCCGGATCGGCGTCTGTCCATGATCGGACAGTTTTCGGCTGGCTGCCGCGGCGATCCGCGACATACGTTCGACCACAAAGGGTGTCGATCGCCGCTGATCACCCTCAGTCGCCACAAGTGCCTCATCACCGCCGTGTCGCACGGCCGGGGGAGGAATCGCAATGCCCAGCTCACGCACCCGACGCGGGTCGGTGGTCCAGCCCGGACGGGGGGAGGACGACCTCGCCCGCGCCGAGGGGGAGGTCACCACCTGCGCGGGCGTCGGCCTGCCCACCACCGCCCGGGTCCTCTACGCGGTGGTGGACGCCAACGGCAGCCTCGTGCGGGGGCTCGGCGCCGCCGTGGCCAGCCGGTTGGCCACCGGGATGTACCAGGTCGTCTTCGACCAGGACGTGACGGCCGCCGGGTACGTCGGCACGATCGGACTGCCCGGCAACGTGGGCGTGGCACCCTCGGGGCGGATCGCCGTCGCCGGGCGGACGGGCATCCCGAACGCCGTCTTCGTCGAGACCTTCACCAGCGACGGCACCCTCGCCGACCGTCCGTTCCACCTGGCGGTGCTGGCCTGACGGCCCCGAACACGAGCGCACGGCGCCGCTCGACCCGCGGGTCGGAACGTCGCCGCGCTCTGGCCGTCTCCCACCACCGCAGCCGTACGGCGGTACGCCAGTGGGGACCTGGCTCGACCGGTGGTGCGCCGGTCAGTTGTGACGATCCCCGTTCCCCCGCGACCCAAACCTTCGACCAGTGGGGAATTCCACCATCCGCCAGTCCCGGCGTGGCGGCGGCCCGAAGCGGGTATGTGCGCGACATGGAGCATTTCACTATCGCGACCGTCGCCGAGAAGAGCCCCGATTTCCGGCGGGTGCTGTGGACGGGTGAGCACACCCAGCTGGTGATCATGACGATCCCGCCGGGCGGTGAGATCGGCGAGGAGGTCCACGAGGACATCGACCAGATCCTCACCTTCGTCAGCGGCACCGGCGAGGCCCGGGTGGCGGGGGAGAAGCGCGAGGTCGTCCAGGGCGACCTGGTGGTGGTGCCGGCCGGCACGAAGCACAACTTCGTCAACACCGGCCCCAACCCGCTGGTGCTCTACACCGTCTACGGCCCACCCGAGCATGCCGACCAGGCGGTGCACCGGACGAAGGAGGAGGCCGAGGCGGCGGAGGCGGCCGGCGAGGACGAGCCGCCCACCTCCTGAGCGTCGGGGCCGGCGGCCCGCCGCCGGCCCCGTCTGATGTCGCCGGAACGGGGTACCCGCAGCGGGTGGAGCAGCCGGCGATCTCCGACTACGGATTCCTCTCCGACTCCCGATCGGGCGCCCTCGTTGATCGAGGCGGCTCGATCGACTGGTGGTGCCCGGACCGCTTCGACGCCCCGTCGGTCTTCGGGCGGCTCCTCGACCCCGACGCCGGCCACTGGCGGCTGGCGCCCGTCGCCGCCGGTGGGCCCGGGCACCGCACGGAACGGGCGTACGTCACCGACTCGCTGGTGCTGCGCACCGTGCACCACACCCCGCAGGGCAGTGTCGCGGTGACCGACGCGCTCGCCGCCGAGTTCGGCGCCCGGGGCCACGAGCTGGGCATGAACTCGCCGGCGGTGCTGCTGCGGGTGGTCGAGGGGCTGACCGGGCGGGTCCGGATGAAGCTGGACTTCCGCCCCCGCCCGGAGTACGGGCTGCTCACCCCGTACCTGCACGACCAGCCCGGCGGTGGCGTGCTGGCCGCGGCGGGCCCGGTGGTCGTGGCCCTGCGCGCCGACGGGATGCCGCTGCACGCCGGGCGGGACCGGGTCCACCAGGAGTTCGAGGTCGACGCCGGGCAGGTGATCGGCTTCGACCTGGCGTACGGGCGGGCGTACGGGGCGGCGCCGGCCCGGCTGGACCCGGTGACCACGCTCGCCGAGACGGTGCGGGCGTGGCAGGCGTACCGCAGTGTTCACCGGTACGACGGCCGCTACCCCGACCTGGTCCGGCACAGCGCCACCGTGCTCACCGGCCTGACGTACGCCCGCAGCGGCGCGGTCGCGGCAGCCCTGACCACGTCGCTGCCGGAGCAGCTCGGCGGCGACCGCAACTACGACTACCGCTACTCCTGGCTGCGCGACTTCGCGATGACCATGCGCGCCCTCTGGGTGGCCGCCTGCCCGACCGAGGCGACCCGCCTCTTCGCCTGGACGGCCCGCTCCATCGGCCGGGTCGGTGACGAGCCGGTGCCGGTGCTCTTCGGGCTGGAGGGGGAGCGGGACATCTCCGAACACGAGTGCCCGCACCTGCGCGGCTACGCCGACAGCCGCCCGGTCCGGATCGGCAACGACGCCTGGCTGCAGCGGCAGCTCGACGTCCCGGGCGAGGTGATCTCGGCGGTCTGGCGGCTGCACGACTACCTCGGCGACATTTTCGACGAGGAACTGCGGGAGATGGTGCTGGGCCTGACCGAGCAGGTGGTCCGCACCTGGCACATGCCCGACCGGGGCATCTGGGAGACCCGGGAAGCCGAACGGCACTACCTGACGTCGAAGGCGCTCTGCTGGGTGGCGATGGACCGGGCGGTGGCGCTGGCGCCCAAGCTCGGCGAGCGGGCCGACCCGCGCCGCTGGGCGGCCATCCGGGACGAGATCCGGGCGGCGGTGCTGCGCGAGGGCTGGAACGAGCGGGTCGGCGCCTACACCGCCGCGTTCGGCTCGCCAAGCCTGGACGCCTCGGTGCTCATGCTGCCGGTGGTGGGCTTCCTGCCCGCCACCGACCCGCGGATGCGGTCCACCATCGAGGCGGTCGCGCGCGAACTGGGCACCGACGACGGGCTGGTGCGTCGCTGGGACACCGACCCGGCCGGCTTCCTGCTCTGCTCGTTCTGGCTGGTGGAGTGCCTGGTGCTGGCCGGCGAGCAGGCCCGCGCCGAGGCGCTCTTCGAGCGGGTGGTCGGCCACGCCAACGACGTCGGCCTGTTGAGCGAGCAGATGGACCTGACCACCGGCGCACATCTGGGCAACACCCCGCAGGCGTTGTCGCACATCGGCCTGATCAACGCCGCCTGGCGCCTCACCGACCCCACCAGCGACTGAAGGCGCCGAGCCCACCGGCGACTGAAGGCGAGCGGTGCCCGCCGGTGCGGGCCGGCCTCAGGCCGGCAGGACCGGGAGACCTGCGACGTCCACCGTCTCGGGGTACTTCAGGCCGGACCCGGTGTTGAGCACCACCACCCGCTCGCCGGCCCGGATCCAGCCGCTGGCGCGCAGCTGCCGGGCGGCGGTCAGGCAGGCCGCCCCCTCCGGGCAGAGCAGCAGTCCCTCCCGGGCGGCGAAGTCCCGCAGGTCGGCCAGGATCTCCGCGTCGTCCACCGCCACCGCGGTGCCGGAGCTCTCGCGCAGCGCGGCGAGGATCAGCTCGTCGCCGAGCGGGGCCGGCACGGTGATGCCGAAGGCCACGGTGTGCGCGTCCGCCCACGGTCGCGCCCGGTCCTCCCCGGCGGCGAAGGCGCGGACGATCGGCGCGCAGCCGGTCGACTGCACCGCCACCAGCCGGGGCAGCTTGTCCCCGACCCAGCCCAGCTCGCGCAGCTCGTGCAGCGCCTTGTGGATGCCGATCAGCCCGACCCCGCCGCCGGTCGGGTAGATGATCACGTCGGGCACCTGCCAGCCGAGCTGCTCGACGATCTCGTACCCCATGGTCTTCTTGCCCTCGAGCCGGTACGGCTCGCGCAGCGTGTCGGCGTCGAAGATCGCGCCGCCCGAGTCGGCGACCAGCGCCGCGACGTGCCGGCCGGCGTCGCTGATCAGCCCGTCGACCAGGCGCAGGTCGGCCCCGGCGGCGACGCACTCGCGCCGGCAGATGGTCGGCGCGTCGAGCGGCATGACGATGGTCGCGCCCAGCCCGGCCCGGGCGGCGTAGGTGGCCCAGGCCGCGCCCGCGTTGCCGTTGGTCGGCATCGCGATCCGCTCCACGCCCAGCTCCCGGGCCCGGCTGACGCCCACCGCCGCCCCGCGCGCCTTGAACGACCCGGTCGGGGTCAGCCCCTCGTCCTTGACCATCAGGTCCGCGACGCCGATCTCCGCGCCGTAGGTCGGGGTGCGCAGCAGCGGCGTCCAGCCCTCGCCCAGCGTGGTCATGTGCCGCGGGTCGGCCACCGGCAGCAACTCCCGGTAGCGCCACAGGTCGGCCGGGCGCAGCGGGAACCGTTCCGGGGTGACCACCTTCGCCACCGCCGCCAGGTCGTAGCGGGCCAGCAGCGGGGATCCGCAGTCGCAGAGGTTGGCCGGCTTGCCGGCGTCCTGCTCCCGGCCGCAGCGCGGGCATTCCAGGTGGCTCAGGTACACGATGCTCCTCGCCGTATCAGCTCGTGTCGATGCTCGACCAGCGCCGGCTGCGTCGGCCCGGCTCGTAGACCGAGTCCAGCCGCTTCGCCACCACGCCGGGCAGCCCCTGCTCGCGGGCGGTGCGCAGGGCCTCGGCGCCGGTGCCGGGGAACCAGGGCGGAGTCTGCCAGTGCGGGCCAGCCAGCGCCAGACCGTCGAGCAGCTCCCGGCGCTGCGCGTAGGGCAGGTCGAGGCTGGTCACGCCCTCCAGCCAGAGCAGATCGAAGATCAGGTACAGCGCGTCGGGGGTGGCGCGCCGCCCGCGCGCCGGGCGCACCCGGCCCGCGCCGTCGATGCGGACCAGGACGCCGTCGAGCACGGCCTCGGTGGGAGCCAGCTCCTCGGCCAGCTCCCGCAGCCAGGGGTACGCCCCGGTGATCTCCTCGTCGTCCGCCGAGAGCAGCCGCAGCCGCCCGCCGGAGACGTACGCGAGCGCGCGCACCCCGTCCCAGCGCAGCTCGTAGCCCCACTGCGTCTCGTCCTTCGGCAGCTTCGCCGCCGGCGTGGGGTGCATCGGGCGGACCAGCTCCGGCATGCTCGTCCAGCCCTCCGGGGGCGGGTCGGTACGCCGGACCATCCAGTCCTTGCCGTCCTTGCCGCCGGTGGCGAAGAGCACGTACCGCCCGGAGGTCCGCTCGCCGTCGAGCACGACGATCACCTCGTCGTCCCGCCACTTCTCGCAGCGGTAGGTGCCCCGGTCGTGGACGGTCATCCGGCCGCCGCCGTACTCGCCGGCCGGGATCTCGCCGTGGAAGTCGAGGTACTCCATCGGGTGGTCCTCGGTGTGCACGGCGAGGTGGTTGCGGCGGGTGTCCCGGGGCAGGCCGCGCGGCACCGCCCAGGAGGCGAGCACGCCCTCGTGCTCCAGCCGCAGGTCCCAGTGCAGGCTCCGGGCGTGGTGCTGCTGGATCACGAACCGGGCCGCGCCGTCCGCCGGCTTCTTCCGCCGTGGTGGTCGGGGCGGGACCGGCTCCGGGGTGCGCGCGGCGTCCCGCTTGCGCCGGTACTCCTCCAGCGGGTCAGCCACACCCGCATTCTCCGGCAATCCGCACCGATCCGCCGGCCACCGGTTCCCCGGCGCCCCGGTATGTCTGGTTCCAACCCTGCGGCGGTTCTCCGCTCGGCCGCCGTGCGCCGGTGTGCCCGGGGCGATCAGGGGTAGAACCGTCGTCATGGATCACGAGGACCAGCCCACCGTCCCGCTCTCCGGCGAGGTGCGGATGCCCCTGCTCGGCTTCGGCACCTGGCAGGCCACCGGCCAGGCCGGCTACGACGCCGTGCTCGCCGCGCTCGACGCCGGCTACCGGCACGTGGACACCGCCACCATGTACGGCAACGAGGAGGAGGTCGGTCGGGCGGTCCAGGAGAGCGGGCTGCGCCGGGAGGACGTCTTCATCACCACCAAGCTGCCGCCGGACCGGGTGGGCCGGGAGCGGCAGACCATCGAGGCGAGCCTGCGCGCGCTCGACGTCGACCACGTCGACCTCTGGCTGGTGCACTGGCCGCCGTCAAACCCGGGGGACAGCATCCCAATGTGGCGGGAGATGCTCGCCGCCCGGGACGAGGGTTTGACCCGCGCGGTCGGGGTGAGCAACTACAGCACCGCCGGGATCGACGAGCTGATCCAGGCGACCGAGGAGAACCCGGCGGTCAACCAGATCCGGTGGAGCCCGTCGCTCTACGACCGGCAGCGGCACAAGGAGCACCGGGACCGGGGCGTGGTGCTGGAGGGCTACAGCCCGTTCAAGACCAGCGACCTCGCCGATCCCGTGCTGATCCGGATCGCCGCCGCGCACGACGTCTCCCCGGCGCAGGTGGTGCTCCGCTGGCACATCGACCACGAGATCGTGGTGATTCCGAAGTCGGTGACCCCGGAGCGGATCCGCGCCAACGCCGACATCTTCCACTTCTCGCTGACCGCCGAGGAGATGCGCGACATCGACGCGCTCGGCGGCTCCTGACCGCCCGTCCGGCGGCAGCGCCGCCGCGCCCGCTTGCCAATTTCCTTCAGCCGTCACATCGGCATTGAAGGGTATCGACATAGACGCTCGTGACGATATAGCGTGCCCGTCATCACGGTCGTCGATCCCCGTCGGACCCTCCGCCGTCGCTGAAGGAGCGCCATGGCCCCGTCACGATCCACCCGTCTGCGCCGCCGAGGTGTGCTGGGCATACCGGCCCTGCTGGCCGCCGCGCTGACCACCGTCGCCGTCCGACCCGCCCCCGCCGCCGCCGCGCCGAAGCCCGAGTGCCTCGCCGACCTGCTCGGGGGGTCCTGATGGCGACCATTCCCTGGCTGGTCGACGTGCTGCGGGGCGCGGGCGTGCAGGTCGTCGTCGAGGGCGACTGGCTCAACCGGATGCGCCCGGGCGACTTCAACCCGATCGGGGTGCTCTGGCACCACACCGCGGCGACCTCCAGCGCCACCAACCCGCACCCGGCGCTGAACATCTGCATCAACGGCCGGTCCGACCTGCCCGGTCCGCTCTGCCAGGCCCTCGTCGACTACCACGGGGTCTTCCACGTCATCTCCGCCGGCCGCTGCAACCACGCGGGCGTCAGCGGCGGCAGCGGACCGATCCCCGCCGGCGACGGCAACACCCTGATGATCGGCTGGGAGATCGACTACAACGGGGTCAGCCAGGAGATGACGGCGGCCCAGTACAACGCGTCGATCGCCGCCACCGCCGCCGTGCTCACCCGGCTCGGCAAGGACTCCAGCTACGCCCGGGGCCACCGGGAGACGAGCACCACCGGCAAGATCGACCCGTCCTTCATCGACCTCAACGTGATGCGCGCCGACGTGGCCGCGAAGATGGCCGGCGGGACGACGTGGAGCTCGGTGGTGGACAACACCACCGCCGGCCGGTTCACCGCCAGCGCCAGCTGGGGCGTCTCGTCGTACTCCGCGCAGCGCTACGGCGCCGACTACCGCTACGCGGATCCGGTCGCCGCCAGCGACGCCGCCTGGTACAGGTTCAACGTCCCGGCGACGGCGAACTACCGGGTCGAGGCCTGGTGGCCCGCCAACGCCGGCTACAACGCCTCGACCCCGTACATCGTCGCCACCACCACCGGCAACCGGACCGTCTACGTGGACCAGCGGGTCACCGGCGGGCAGTGGCGCATCCTCGGCACCTTCACCCTGCCCGCCGGGGACGCCAACCGGGTGGCGGTCAGCCGGTGGAGCTCGGCCGCCGGTCTGGTCATCGCCGACGCCGTCCGCCTCATCCGGGTCTGACCGGCCTTCGCCGGCAGCGGGGCGTGACACGTCGTCACGCCCCGCTGCCGGTCACTGCCCGACGTCAGCGGCGCGCGCAGGCCACGCCGTTGAGCGTGAAGCTGGTGGGCGAGGAGTACGCCCCGCTCAGCGTCCCCTGGTAGCCGAAGCTCGCCGTGCCGCCCGGCGCGATCGACCCGTTCCAGCTGACGTTGCGGGCCGTCACCGCCGATCCGCTCTGGCTGACCGTCGCGTTCCACGAGCTGGTCACCTGCTGACCGGCCGGCAGCGAGTACGCCAGGGTCCAGCCGTTGATCGCGCTCGAGGCGGTGTTGGTGATCTGCACGTCGGCGGTGAAGCCGTTGTTCCAGGCGTTCGGCGTGTACTTCACCGCGCAGCCGCTGCCACCCGTGGGCGGCGGGGTGGTCGGGGGCGGCGTGGTCGGCGGGGGCGTGGTCGGGTTGCCGCCGCCGTTGACCGCGGCCGAGAACGACGTCACCGCCAGGCCGGCGCCGCCCTGCCACGGCTCGAAACCGGCCTGGATGCTGGTCAGGTACCAGGAGCTGGTGATCGCGCCTCGGTTCTTCACGTCGTTGATGAAGTCGAGCACGCTGAAGTCGAGGCTGCTGACCGGCGACGGCGCGACGTACGAGATGACGTTGTTGGCGCCGTTGCTGCCGCGCCAGACCTCCCAGGTGCGGCCGACCAGCGTGGTGGTGCCGACCGGCGAGCCGATGGGCTGGATGGCGCCCTGGCGGTTGAGCCAGATCATGATCTCCATCTGGTTCACCCCGTCCCGCTTCGGCGTGGGGTCGAGCCAGATGTCGTACGAGGCGTTGTAGACGGCCCCGCTGACGTACCGGTAGCTGATGCTGCTGGTGGCGCTGCTGATCTGGCTCACCTGGATCGGCAGGTTCGTGCCGGGGGAGCAGTTGGTGTAGTGGCAGCCGAAGAAGACCGACGGGTAGGCGGTGGGGGCGCCGTTGGTGGGGTTGCTGCCGTTCTGGGTGGTGATCTCGAAGCCGGTGCCGGTGACGTTGATGCACTGCTGGGCGGTGGTGCCCCAGCGGTTGTTCTGCACCACGTACCGGTTCTGGATCGTGGTGGAGCCGAACTGTTCGCAGATCTGGGTGTCGGCAGACGCGGTGCCGCCGAGGGCGACGGCGACGATCGAGCCGGCGGCCAGCAGGCCGGCGGCGGCGATGGCCCGGAGTGGACGTCTCATGGATGCTCCTTGGGCTTCGGCGTGGGGCGCCGGACGGTCGGGAGTACGGGACGGGAGCGCTCCCAAGCTCCGCCGACACATTGACATGTTTGAAACAGTCGTGCAACTGGACCAATCCAGTTGTTTCGGATCCTGGACGCCCTGCCGTCAACCGACCGGCTGTGACCTGCTCCGACGCCGGATCGACGCGGTACGCCGAGGGTCGGGACTCGCCGACCGATCGACCCTGGTGTGCGTCGATTGCACCGAGTAGTGTCTTGCCTCCAACGCGTGCCGAACCCCCCTCCGGAGGCGTACACCACCATGGGTGGCTCCCCCCTGCGCATCCTCGTCGTCGGCGCGGGCATCGCCGGTCTGGCCGTGGCCCGGGCGCTGCGGATGGTGGGCTTCCGGCCCGACGTCACCGACAAGCTCCCCCCAGGCGAGGGCGAGCTCACCGACACCGGGCTCTACCTGCCCGGCAACGCCGCCCGCGCGCTGCGCCGGCTGGACCTCGACGGCCCGGTCCGCCCCCTCGGGCAGGTCGTCCACCGGCAGCGCTTCCTCGACGCCGCCGGGGCCCCGCTCTGCGAGGTCGACCTCGACGCGCTCTGGGCCGGGGTGGGCGAGTGCCGGGCGCTGCCCCGCGCGGAACTGCACCGCGTGCTGCTCACCGGCGCCGGCGGCGCCGTCCGGCACGGTGCCGAGGTGCGCACCATCGACCTGCTGCCGACCTCCGTCGGCGTCACCTTCGTCGACGGCACCACCACCGAGTACGACCTGGTCATCGGCGCCGACGGCCCGCGCTCGTCGATCCGTACGCTCGCCGCGCTCGGCGGCCCGCCCCGCCCCGCCGGCCAGGTCGTCTACCGCGCCGTGGTGCGCGACGGGCCCCGGGTCGCCGAGTGGACGGCCCTGCTCGGCCAGCGCTCCGGCTTCCTGGTGGTGCCGATCGGCGCCGGGCGGCTGCACTGCTACGCCGACGAGGCCGGCACCGCCCTCCCGGCCGACCCAGTGGCCCGGCTGCGCGAACTCTTCGGCGACTACCGCGGGCCCGTGCCGGCGGTGCTGGAGGCGCTGGACCGGGTGCACGTCGGGATCACCGACGAGGTCGAGCTGGGGCGCTGGTCCCGGGGACGGGTGCTGCTCGTCGGGGACGCCGCGCACGCCACCGCGCCCACCCTGTCCCAGGGCGCGGCGATGGCGCTGGAGGACGCCGTGGTGCTCGCCGAGTCGCTGAAGGCGGCCGGCAGCGTGGAGGCGGCGCTGACCGCGTACGAGAGTCGTCGCCGCCCGCGTACCCGATGGGTGCGCGACCGGACCCGGGACCGCAACCGGACCCGCGACGTGCCGCCAGCGCTGCGCGACCCGCTGCTGCGCGGGCGCGGCGGGCGGATCTTCGGAGATCACTACCGACTGCTGCTCGGCCCGCTGTAGGGCGCGGGCGGGTCGCGCCCCGGGGCGCCCGGGCGACCGCCCGCCGGGGCGGGGTGGCGGAGGCTACCCCACCACCCCACGCGGCGCTGCCACCTGCCGGGGACTATCCTCCTTGCGGATGACGGCCCGCCGAAAACAGCGCGTGCCGAGCGGGACAACCCAGAACCGGAGGCCACTCGTGACCACCGTCGCACCCAAGCCGGTCGTGACCCGGCCCTGGCCGGTCCGAGCGCCGGTCAAGGGGTCGGCCATCGCGCGGCTGCTGCGTACCACGGACGCGAAGCAGATCGGGATCATGTACATGGTCACCGCGTTCGCGTTCTTCATGATCGGTGGCCTGATGGCCCTGATCATGCGGGCCGAACTGGCTCGGCCAGGGCTGCAGTTCCTGTCGCCCGAGCAGTACAACCAGCTGTTCACCATGCACGGCACGATCATGCTGCTGTTCTTCGCGACGCCGATCGTGTTCGCCTTCGCGAACTACGTGGTGCCGCTGCAGATCGGCGCGCCGGACGTCTCCTTCCCCCGGCTGAACAGCTTCGCCTACTGGCTGTTCCTCTTCGGCGGCACGATGGCGACCCTCGGCTTCATCACCCCCGGTGGCGCCGCCGACTTCGGCTGGACGGCCTACACGCCGCTCAGCAGCGTCGAGCACTCCCCGGGCGTCGGCGCCAACATGTGGGTGGTCGGCCTGGCCATCTCCGGTCTGGGCTCGATCCTCGGCGCGGTCAACCTGATCACCACGATCCTGACCCTGCGCGCCCCCGGCATGACGATGTTCCGGATGCCGATCTTCACCTGGAACATGCTGGTCACCAGCCTCCTGGTGATCCTGGTCTTCCCGCTGCTGGCCGCCGCGCTCTTCGCGCTGGCAGCCGACCGCATCCTCGGAGCCCACGTCTTCGACCCGGCCACCGGTGGGCCGATGCTCTGGCAGCACCTCTTCTGGTTCTTCGGCCACCCCGAGGTGTACATCATCGCGCTGCCGTTCTTCGGCATCATCACCGAGGTCATCCCGGTCTTCTCGCGCAAGCCGATCTTCGGCTACAAGGGCCTGGTCGCCGCGACCATCGCCATCGCCGGCCTGTCGATGAGCGTGTGGGCGCACCACATGTTCGCCACCGGCCAGGTGCTGCTGCCGTTCTTCAGCTTCCTGAGCTACCTGATCGCCGTGCCCACCGGTATGAAGTTCTTCAACTGGATCGGCACCATGTGGCGGGGCCAGATCAGCTTCGAGACGCCGATGCTCTTCGCGCTCGGCTTCCTGGTGACCTTCCTCTTCGGCGGTCTCACCGGTGTGCTGCTGGCCAGCCCGCCGCTGGACTTCCACCTGCACGACAACTACTTCGTGGTGGCCCACTTCCACTACGTGCTCTTCGGCACGATCGTGTTCGCCGTCTTCGCCGGCATCTACTTCTGGTTCCCGAAGATGTTCGGCCGGATGCTCGACGACCGGCTGGGTAAGGTCCACTTCTGGCTGACCATGATCGGCTTCCACACCACGTTCCTGGTGCAGCACTGGCTGGGCGCCGAGGGCATGCCGCGCCGGTACGCCGACTACCTGCCCGAAGACGGCTTCACCACGCTGAACATGATCTCGACCGTCGGCGCGTTCATCACCGGTATCTCGACGCTGCCGTTCATCTACAACTGCTGGAAGTCGTACAAGTCCGGTCCGGTCGTCGAGGTCGACGACCCCTGGGGTCACGGCAACTCGCTGGAGTGGGCGACCAGCTCCCCGCCCCCGCTGCGGAACTTCGACCGGATGCCGCGGATCCGCTCCGAGCGGCCGGCCTTCGACCACAAGTTCCCCGAGCTGGCCGCCGGCGGCCAGTCCCTGGCCGGCCCGCCGGAGGGTGGCGCCAAGCCGCTCACCAGCGAGTCCGACGGTGGCGCCAGCTACCGCGAGGACACCGCCTCCGACATCGACCGGCACTGACCGCTCCGCACCACGTACGACGGGCGCCGCACCCCACCGGGGTACGGCGCCCGTCGCCGTTCCACGCCGTCGCGCTCTCGCGTCCCTGTTTCTCGGGCACCCGTCCACCACCGGTACGGCCTCCGGCACCCACAAGTCCTGCCGCCTGCCAGCTTGTTGATCAAGAAGTTCTGGTCTGAATTCGGCCCTGTTCCGAACCGAACCTCTTCGTCAACTCCGCCCGCACCCCTCCGCACGCCGCACCCGAACCCCGCGCCCCCGCACCCCGGACCCCGCGGCTGTTGCCCAGCCCGTCAGGCGAGGTGGGGCGGAGGTTGGGGAGGCGACAACTTCCCGGAAATAGTGGCCTCGCTGGTCGCGGGCGGGCACTATTTCCGGGAAGTTGTATGGATCTTGGAGCCGTCGGTGCGCGGAGCGGGCGGGGAGACGGGAGGGTGGCGGGCCCCCGCCGCCAGCGGTCAACTGCCGCCGGGGTGCCGGGTGCCGGGTGCGGCGGTGCGGCGGTGCGGGGGTGGGCTTGTGTGGGTGGTCAGGTGGTGGCGGGAGCCAGGTCGGCGGGGGCGTGTTCGACCGGGGCGCCACCGGCGGCGGCCTCCCGGCGGTGCCGCAGTTGCACCGGGAGCACCACCAGGGCCACCAGCACGCCGATCGCCCCGGTGACCGCGAAGCCCCACAGCGGCGCGGAGGCGTCGATCACCGCGCCGGCGAGCGGGGCGCCCAGCGCGATGCCGACGGTGATGGCGGAGCCGTGCAGACCCATCGCCTCACCGCGCGCCTCGGGCGGGGCGAGGCGGCTGACCGCGTCGGAGGTGGCCGCGATGGTCGGCGCGCAGAGCGCCCCGGCGGGGATCAGCGCCAGGCAGAGCAGCCACCAGTGCGACCCGCCCAGCCCGACGGGGATGGTGCAGAGGCTGAGCGCGGCCATCAGCGCCAGCGGCGAGAAGGAGCGGCTGACCGCCCCGTACGCGAAGCCGCCGACCAGCGAGGCGACCGCCCACATGGCCAGGACGGCACCCGTCCAGCCGACCTCGCCGCTGGCCCTGAGCACGGCGATCACCGCCACGTCGGTGCCGCCCAGCACGAGGGTGCAGGCGGTGCTGACGGCCAGCACGGCGAGCAGTCGCGGGGTGAGCCACTCCCGGCGGGGTACCCGGCGCTGCGGCCCGGTCGGCTCCGCCGCGCCGCGGGTGGGCGGGTTGAGCAGCCAGAGCCCGGCGCCGGCGGCGACGATGCCGGCCCCGACCAGGTAGAGGGTGGTCCGGGCGGAGATCGCGGTGACCGCCACCGTCGCGAGGGCCGGGCCCACCATGAACGACAGTTCCACCGACATCGAGTCCAGCGCGTACGCGGGGCGGCGCCGCTCGGCGGGCACCATCGCGGCGATGGACTGGCGGATCACCGAGAAGATCGGCAGCGCCAGCGAGCCGGCGAGGAACGCGGCCGGCAGCAGCAGCAGGTAGGAGAGCGTCGGTGCGGTCGACCAGAAGATCGCCTCGGCGACGGCGGTCAGCACGAGCACCGGACGCAGTCCGCGCCGGTCGACCAGTCGGCCGAGCAGTGGGCCGCCGATGGCGGCGCCCACGGTGATCGCCGCGCCGACCAGCCCGGCCGCGCCGTAGCCCCGCCCGAGGTCCTGCACGACGTAGAAGGTCAGCGTCACGCCGGTCGCGGTGAGCGGAATGCGGGCGAGGACCGCTACCAGCAGCAACGACCGGAGACCGGGTAGGGCGAGCGCCTCCCGGTAAGGCTTCATCTTCATGTCGGTCCGTACCTCCGGGCGTCATCCTCGACGCCGGGCAGGCAACCCGCCAACGAATTACCGGATCATGCGCTGCGGATCACAGGCTCCCCGCGCATCGTGACGCCGGCTCCCTCCAGCGACCGCAGCGCCACGTCGGTGGTGGCGGGGGCGACCCCGGCGGTCAGGTCCAGCAGCACGGTGGTGGCGAAGCCCTCCCGGATTGCGTCCAGCGCCGTCGCGCGGACGCAGTGGTCGGTGGCGATCCCCACCAGCTCGACCCGGTCCACCCCGTGCCGGCGCAGCCAGTCGGACAGGCACTCGCCGTCGTCGGCGTGCCCCTCGAAACCGGAGTACGCGGCGGCGTGCTCGCCCTTGTGGAAGATCGCCTCGACCCGGTCGGTGGCCAGGTCGGGGTGGAACTCCGAGCCCGGGGTCCCCACCACGCAGTGCTGCGGCCAGGAGTCCACGAAGTCCGGCGGGTCGCCGAAGTGCGCGCCCGGGTCGATGTGGTAATCCTTCGTCGCCACCACGTGCTCCCAGCGGTCCGGCTCGGCGGCGAGCAGCCGGGTGATGCCGGCCGCCACGTCCGCCCCGCCGCCGACGGCCAGCGAGCCGCCCTCGCAGAAGTCGTTCTGCACGTCCACGATGATCAACGCGTTGCTCACCCGGGTGCTCCTCTCATGACGCTCCGGTCCGCCGAACGGGCGGTTCAGTCCGCGGGTACGACCGTGACCGGGATGGCCGGGTCGCCGCCGGAAAGCTTCAGCCCCTCCCAGGGGATGGAGATGAGGCACTGCCGCAGGTGCTCCCGCGACTCGTCCAGCGTCGGCGCGTCGACCGGCTCGCCGTCGGCGACGAAGGTGCGCTGCAGCAGCCGGTCGTGGGGCTGCCGGTCCGGCACGCCCTGCGGCACGATGATCTCCTCGGTGGCCGTGCCGGTCGGCTTGTGCCGGCGTACGGCCACCTTGCGGCCGCCGATGGTGGCTTTTTGCTCGGAGCGCTTGACCACCGCGCGCCCGTCGACCTCGACCAGCTTGTAGACCAGCCCGGCGGTGGGCGCGCCGGAGCCGGTGACCACGGCGGTGCCCGCGCCGTACATGTCGACCGGCCCGGCGGCGAGGGAGGCGATGGCGTACTCGTCGAGGTCGCCGGAGACGATGATCTTCGTCTCGGTGGCGCCGAGCGAGTCGAGCAGCTCGCGGGACTGCTGGGCGATGACGGCCAGGTCACCCGAGTCGATCCGGATGGCCCGCAGA
>NZ_JAMOKF010000082.1 GCF_023656545.1 Micromonospora phytophila
CCGCCGGCGTACCCCCGGTGGTGCCGGTGGCGACGAGGCCGGCGGCCAGCAGCGGCGGCTGCGGGGTTACTCCGGCCCGGGGCCGGACCCGCGCGACCCGCAACCGCTCGGGGCGGTGCTGAACCGGCTGATGAAGGCGCGCGGCTGGCAGCAGCCGGCGGCCGAGGCGACGGTCTTCGGCGCCTGGGAGCGGGTGGTCGGCGCGGAGGTCGCCCAGCACAGCAGGCCGGTGAAGCTGGAGAACGGCGAGCTGACCGTGGAGGCCCGGTCGACGGCCTGGGCCACCCAGTTGCGTCTGCTCGCCGGCTCGCTGCTCCAGCAGATCGGCCGCGAGGTCGGCCACAACGTCGTCCGCAGGTTGCACATCCACGGACCCGCCGCCCCCTCGTGGTCGAAGGGCCCCCGCCGCGTCCGCGGCCGCGGCCCCCGCGACACCTACGGCTGAGCCGGCGCGCCGGGGCCCGCAGCCGGCCTGGCAGGTCCGTGCCGACGAACCGGGGGCGACGCCGCAGCGCGGGGACGGCTGCCGGTCAGCCCTGACGGCGGGCCTCGCGGGCGGCCCGCTTCCGTTCCCGCTGTTCGCGGCTGTAGCGCTTGCGGTTCTCCAGGTCGCGCTTCCACATCTCGCGGGCCTCGGCCGAGCCGCCCTGCACCGCACCCTGCGTCTCGGCGGGGCCGGCCAGGTACCGGTAGGCCCACGCCCAGAAC
Source organism: Micromonospora phytophila (assembly GCF_023656545.1). GTDB lineage: Bacteria > Actinomycetota > Actinomycetes > Mycobacteriales > Micromonosporaceae > Micromonospora > Micromonospora phytophila. The sequence goes on from NZ_JAMOKF010000082.1 coordinate 709, forward strand.
CGGCCGCCTTCGCCGGGATCCTTCGGCGACTTCCTCTGCTCGCCCATGCTCCGACCTTTCCGTTCCGCCGCCGCCCGACCGGACATCTCCTTGGTGCCCCAATCATTGGTGCACCAACTGTTGGTACGGTAGCACCGAGGACGAGGAGGGTGAACCGGTGAGTGACCACCTCGACGACGGGGATCCGCTGGCCCTGGAACAGCAGGTGTGCTTCGCGCTCTCGGTCGCCGCGCGCGGCGTCGTCGCCGTCTACCGCCCGCTGCTGGAACCCATGGGGCTGACCCATCCGCAGTACCTGGTGATGCTCGCGCTCTGGCAGTACGCGCCGCTGTCCGTGCGCGACCTCAGCCGGCTGCTGCAGCTCGACCCCGGCACACTGTCGCCCCTGCTCAAGCGCTTGGAGGCCACCGGCTACGTGCGTCGGGAGCGCGACCGGGCCGACGAACGGAGCCTGGCGGTCACGCTGACCGCCGCCGGCGAGGCCCTCAGGGCGCGCGCCGAGCAGATCCCGCCCGCGATCGTCGAGCGGCTCGGCCTGCCGATCGACGACCTGCGGCAGCTGCACACCGCGCTCACCCGCGTCATCGCCGCGGCGAACGGCGCCGCCGCTTCCGCGACTCCGCCACCGACGACGGCCTGACCGCCCAGCAGTTCAGCGCCGGTCCGCCTCCACCGGTCGGCAGCCCGGACCGGCGCGCGTCCGGCCGCGCGCGTCCCATCGGCGAGCACGCCACCACCGTGCGCCGACCGCGCGCGTCCCACCGGCCTGCGCGCGACCGGCGTGCGTGCGACCGGCGTGCGGGGGTCAGGCGTCGGCGTAGACGGCGAAGCCCCGGTCGGCGCAGCGGCGGTAGAAGGCCGCTAGCACGCTCAGCTCCGCGCAGGTGAAGTTCCACTGCGGCGGCGCGCCGCTCTCGTCGCGCAGCGCGTCCAGCCGCCCGTCCAGCCAGCGCAGCTGCTGCTCGGCCAGTCGGCCGTCGGCGAGCAGCGACCGCAGCACCTCGCTCACCGACTCGAAGGTCACCGTCTCGCCGTGCGGACGGTGCCCCGCCACGAACCGCTCGATCCCGCCGGCGATCCACGCGCAGCCGTCGGGGTCGATCACCGGGTCCTCGTCCTCGGCTGCGGCGTCTGTGGCGTAAAGCACACCCTCGAGTCCGAGCAGCAGATCCACCAGTTCGGTGTACGCGGTCGCCCGGACGGTGCCGGTCTTGGCGATCAGCTCGGCGAGCGCCGCCGTGGGCGCGGAGATCCGCGGCATGTCGACGATCTCGCCGAAGTCGACGAACTCGGCCGGTTCGACCGGATCGTAGAAGCGGCCGGTGCGCGGCCACCGCACCGCGACGTTGTCCAGCCCCATCTGGTGTCACCTCTCAAGCCCGTGTCGGTTCGATCGGGTCGATCGTCCGGTTCCGGCCGGGAAAGATCAAGGCCGGGGTCGTCGGCGCGGCGGGAGCACTTCCCGGCGCCACCGATTGTCGGCCGGCCGCGCACCCGATCCTCCCCTGGCGTGTAGGGGGAGTCGCAGGAGGCGGGGTTCGTCCGGCCACGGCGGTCTCAGACGCCTCCCGGGGGTGCCGAGTGGTGGTTCTGTCGTCCGCGCACAGTAAGATTGACGCTGAGACGAAGACCCGGTGCGGAGCGACGAGACACGGGCCCGGTGCGGGCCCGCGATCATTGTCCACGTCGGGTCGAGCCGATCGCGATCCGCGGGCGACCGCGGCGCCCGGCGCGTGTGACCCGTACCCCGGAATCGTCCCCGGTGCCGGTCCGCGCGCCGACGTCGCGCCTGTCCGCCGAACCCGCGCCCGACGCGCCAGCAGGCGCGAGACGGCGCGAGAAAGTGGCCGAGCGTGGCAGCGCAGGACAAGCAGGAGTACGGCGCCGAGTCGATCACCGTCCTCGAGGGGCTCGAGGCGGTCCGCAAGCGGCCCGGTATGTACATCGGGTCGACCGGTGAACGCGGTCTGCACCACCTCGTGTGGGAGGTCGTCGACAACGCGGTGGACGAGGCGCTGGCCGGCCACTGCGACACCATCGACGTGGTGCTGCTCGCCGACGGCGGTGTCCAGGTCACCGACAACGGCCGGGGCTTCCCGGTCGACCTGCACCCGAAGCTCAAGAAGCCGGGTGTCGAGGTGGCGCTGACGGTGCTGCACGCGGGCGGCAAGTTCGACGGCAAGGCGTACGCGGTCTCCGGCGGCCTGCACGGCGTCGGCGTCTCCGTGGTGAACGCGCTCTCCACCCGGATGGCCGTGGAGATCCACAAGTCCGGCTTCGTGTGGCGGCAGCAGTACAACAACTCCAAGCCCGGCCCGCTGGACAAGGGCGAGACCACCGACCGCACCGGCTCGGCGGTCTCCTTCTGGCCCGACCCCGACGTCTTCGAGACCGTCGACTTCGACTTCCAGACCATCTACCGGCGCCTGCAGGAGATGGCCTTCCTCAACCGTGCTCTCCGCATCCACCTGCTCGACGAGCGGGTGGCCGAGGAGGAGAACGGCCGGCAGCGTGAGGTGACCTTCCTCTACGAGGGCGGTATCGCCGACTTCGTCCGGCACCTGAACGCCTCGAAGAACCCGATCCACAAGACGGTGGTCGAGTTCGCCGCCGAGGAGGAGGGCATGTCGGTCGAGATCGCCATGCAGTGGAACGAGTCGTACGGCGAGTCGGTCTACACCTTCGCGAACACGATCAACACGCACGAGGGCGGCACCCACGAGGAGGGCTTCCGGTCCGCGCTGACCAGCGTGGTCAACCGGTACGGCACCGACAAGAAGCTGCTCAAGGGTGACGAGAAGCTCTCCGGCGAGGACATCCGGGAGGGGCTCGCGGCGATCATCTCGGTCAAGCTGGCCAACCCGCAGTTCGAGGGGCAGACCAAGACCAAGCTGGGCAACACGCCGGTGAAGAGCTTCGTGCAGCGGGTCTGCAACGAGTGGCTGGTCGACTGGTTCGACCGCAACCCGGCCGAGGCCAAGATGATCATCACCAAGGCGTCCCAGGCCGCCCGGGCCCGGATCGCCGCCCAGCAGGCGCGCAAGCTGGCCCGGCGCAAGTCGCTGCTGGAGTCCGGCTCGATGCCCGGCAAGCTGGCCGACTGCCAGTCCACCGACCCGCGCGAGTCCGAGGTCTTCATCGTCGAGGGCGACTCCGCCGGCGGCTCGGCCAAGCAGGGGCGTGACCCGCGTACCCAGGCGATCCTGCCGATCCGCGGCAAGATCCTCAACGTGGAGAAGGCCCGGATCGACCGGGTCCTGAAGAACAACGAGGTCCAGGCGCTGATCACCGCGCTGGGCACCGGCATCCACGACGACTTCGACATGGAGAAGCTGCGGTACCACAAGGTGGTGCTGATGGCCGACGCCGACGTCGACGGCCAGCACATCCAGACGCTGCTGCTCACGCTCCTCTTCCGCTTCATGCGTCCGTTGGTCGAGTTGGGGCACGTCTACCTGGCCGCCCCGCCGCTCTACAAGATCAAGTGGAACAAGAAGGGCGACGACGCCCAGTACGCGTACTCGGACCGGGAGCGCGACGGGCTGATCGCGCTGCGCCAGCAGAAGAAGGCGAACGCGAAGCCGGACGACATCCAGCGGTTCAAGGGCCTCGGTGAGATGAACTACCCCGAGCTGTGGGAAACCACCATGAACCCGGCGACGCGTACGCTGCGCCAGGTCACGCTCGACGACGCGGCAACCGCCGACGAGTTGTTCAGCGTGCTGATGGGTGAGGACGTCGAGGCGCGCCGCTCGTTCATCCAGCGCAACGCCAAGGACGTCCGCTTCCTGGACATCTGACGGACTCGGCGGGCCGCCCGGTCATCCACCGGCCGGCCCGCCGATCCACAGGGTTATCCACAGCATCGCCGGTTTCCACAGCCGTTATCCACAGCACGAAAACGACTCTGAGTCTGATAAGGGTTAACAGTGACGGATATCCCCGAGTCCACACCGAACGAGCCTGAGGTTCCCGAGACCGTCGGCGCCGTCGTCGCACACGACCGCATCGAACCGGTCGGGCTCGAGGTGGAGATGCAGCGCTCCTACCTCGACTACGCCATGAGCGTCATCGTCGGGCGGGCGCTGCCGGACGTCCGGGACGGGCTCAAGCCGGTCCACCGCAAGATCCTGTACGCCATGTTCGACTCCGGCTACCGCCCGGACCGCGGCTACGTGAAGTGCTCCCGCGTCGTTGGCGACGTGATGGGCCAGTTCCACCCGCACGGCGACTCCGCGATCTACGACGCGCTGGTCCGGATGGCGCAGCCCTGGTCGCTGCGCTACCCGCTGGTCGACGGCAACGGCAACTTCGGCTCGCCGGGCAACGACCCGGCCGCCGCCATGCGGTACACCGAGTGCAAGCTCGACCCGCTGGCGATGGAGATGCTGCGGGACATCGACGAGGACACCGTCGACCTCCAGGACAACTACGACGGCCGGGCCAAGGAGCCCACCATCCTGCCGTCCCGCATCCCCAACCTGCTGATCAACGGCTCCGAGGGCATCGCGGTCGGCATGGCCACCAAGATCCCTCCGCACAACCTGCGGGAGATCGGCGCGGCGGTGCAGTGGTGCCTGGAGCACCCGGAGGAGGACGAGGCCACCACCCTCGACGCGCTGCTGGAGATCGTCAAGGGTCCGGACTTCCCGACCCACGGTCTGATCGTCGGCACCCAGGCGATCCAGGACGCGTACCGCACCGGCCGCGGGTCGATCCGGATGCGGGCCGTGGTGGAGGTCGAGGAGGACAAGCGGGGTCGCCCCTGCCTGGTCGTCAGCGAGCTGCCCTACCAGGTCAACCCGGACAACCTCGCCGAGCGGATCGCGGAGCTGATCAAGGAGGGCAAGCTCGCCGGGATCGCCGACATCCGCGACGAGTCCTCCGGGCGTACCGGCATGCGGATCGTGCTCGTGCTGAAGCGCGACGCGGTCGCCAAGGTGGTGCTGAACAACCTCTACAAGCACACCCAGCTCCAGGAGACCTTCGGCGCCAACATGCTGGCGCTGGTCGACGGCGTGCCGCGCACGCTGAACCTGGCCCAGTTCATCCGCTACTACGTCGAGCACCAGATCGAGGTGATCCGCCGGCGGACCGCGTTCCGGCTGCGCAAGGCGGAGGAGCGGGCGCACATCCTGCGCGGTCTGGCCAAGGCGCTGGACGCGCTCGACGAGGTGATCGCCCTGATCCGGCGCTCGCCCACCGTCGAGGACGCCCGGCAGGGCCTGATTCGGCTGCTGGAGATCGACGAGATCCAGGCGACCGCGATCCTGGACATGCAGCTGCGCCGGCTCGCCGCGCTGGAGCGGCAGCGGATCATCGACGACCTCACCAAGCTCGAAATCGAGATCGCGGACCTCAAGGACATCCTCGCCAAGCCGGAACGGCAGCGCCGGATCGTCTCCGAGGAGCTCGGCGAGATCATCGCGAAGTGGGGCGACGAGCGGCGGACGAAGATCGTGCCGTTCGACGGCGAGGTCTCCATGGAGGACCTCATCGCCCGCGAGGACGTGGTCGTCACCATCACCCGCACCGGCTACGCCAAGCGCACCAAGGTCGACCTCTACCGGTCCCAGCGGCGCGGCGGCAAGGGCGTCAGCGGCGCCACGCTGCGGCAGGACGACATTGTCAGCCACTTCTTCGTATGCTCCACCCACGACTGGATGTTGTTCTTCACGAACAAGGGCCGGGTCTACCGGGCCAAGGCGTACGAGTTGCCGGAGGCCAGTAGGGTGGCCAAGGGCCAGCACGTGGCCAATCTGCTCGCGTTCCAGCCCGATGAGCAGATCGCGCAGATCATCGAAATCCCGAACTACCAGGTGGCTCCCTACCTGGTACTGGCCACGAAGAACGGCCTGGTGAAGAAGACGCGGCTCGAGGAGTTCGACTCCCCCCGTTCCGGCGGCATCATCGCGATCAATCTGCGCGATGAGGACGAGCTGGTCGGTGCTGCCCTGGTCGCGCCGCACGACGACCTGCTGCTGGTCTCCAAGAAGGCGCAGGCGATCCGGTTCAACGCCACGGACGAGGCGCTGCGGCCGATGGGCCGGGCCACCTCGGGCGTGATCGGCATGCGCTTCACCGACGACGACGTCCTGCTGGCCATGGAGGTGGTCCGGGAGGGACTGGACGTCCTGGTGGCGACGAACGGGGGGTACGCGAAACGTACCCCGATCGAGGAATACCCGGTCCAGGGCCGGGGAGGTAAGGGCGTGCTGACTGCGAAGATCACCGAGCGACGCGGTGGTCTGGTCGGTGCAGTGGTGATCGACCCGGACGACGAGCTCTTCGCGATCACCAGCAACGGTGGTGTCATCCGGACTCCGGTGAAGCCTGTACGCCGTACGCGTGACCGGAACACAATGGGGGTCAAGCTGATGGACCTCCCGGACGGCGTGACTATCGTGGCGATTGCTCGCAATGCCGACGAGCCTGACGAACAGGACTAGTTGAATGACGGAGACACAGGCGAAGTCGGGGAACACGGGGACCTCGGCCAACCCGGTCGACGAGGAGGCCGCGACGAGCGGCACACCAGCGACCGGCCGCGCGGCCGTGGGCCGGGCCACCGTCCCCGCCGACGCGCCTGCCCCGAAATTCACCCGGGCTCCCGGCATGACACCGCCGCCGGACAAGCCCTCCGAGGAGTCGGAGGCCGTGGACAAGACCGAGGCGGTGAAGGTGGACGCTCCCACCTCCACCTCCAGCGGCCCGGCGGCCGCGGCGGCGGCCCGGCCGTCCACCACCCAGCCGATCACCGCCCGGGCCGGCCAGGCGTCGTCCCCCGGCGCCACCGGCACCCAGCCGCGGGTGACCGGCAACACGGGCACCCAGGCCCGGGTCACCGGCACCGCGAAGCCACAGTCGGACGGCGCCCGTCCGGCCAACGGGGGCGGTCTGCCACCGGGCATCAGCGGTGCGGCGGCCGTCGGGGCCGCACGGGTGGGTGACGCGGTACGCGCCGCGCGTACGTCGGTCAGTTCGGCCGCGTCGCGTGGGCCCCGCCGGGCCCGGCTGAACCTCAAGCGCATCGACCCGTGGTCGGTGATGAAGTTCGCCTTCGCGGTCTCGGTGGTGCTCTTCATCGTCGTGGTGGTCGCCACCTCGGTGCTCTACCTGGCCCTCGACGCGATGGGCGTGTTCACCAGCGTCAACGACAGCCTGACCGACCTGGTCAGCGCCGGCGGCGGGCAGAGCACCAGCGGCTTCCAGATCACCGCCAAGGGCGTGATCCTCAGCTCGGCGCTGATCGGTCTGGTCAACGTCGTGCTGTTCACGGCGCTGGCCACCCTCGGCGCGTTCGTCTACAACGTCTGCGCCGACCTGGTCGGCGGCATCGAGTTGACCCTCGCCGAGCGCGACTGAACCATCCGGACGCCGGGGCACGCTGCTGCGGGCCCCGGCGTCCGCGCACCTCCCGCCGCCATGCGGTCGATTCGGCCTCGGGGCAGGTGGCGCGACCGGTCCCGCCACCCCTCAAAGGCGAGTCGATCATGCGGCGCGGGCCGATCGGCGGGGGCTAAATCGCCTGGGCGCGGCCGGAGGCGCTCGGGTAGGTTCAGGGGGCGAGAACGGCCGGCCCACCGGCCCGACCCCGATTTGGGACCGGGCGGACGGATGGGTTAACCTTGCTCGTCGCTACGCGGGGCTATAGCTCAGTCGGTTAGAGCGCAGAGCTGATAACTCTGAGGTCGCTGGTTCGATTCCAGCTAGCCCCACCGCACACCGTCCGACGGTAGTCGAGCGCGAGGGGTCGCCCCATGTTGAAGAAGCTGCTGATTCTCGTCGGCGTCGTCGGCGTGGCTGCCGTGGTGGCCAAGAAGGTCAAGGCTTCCAACGACGAGCGTGCCCTGTGGCACGAGGCCACCACCGCGCCCGACCTGCGCTGATCTCGCTGGTAACTGCCGGCACCGGCGGCGCCGTCCGCCCGGGGGCCCTAGCTCAACTGGCAGAGCACTGCCTTTGCAAGGCAGGGGTTAGGGGTTCGAGTCCCCTGGGCTCCACCAGCACTTTCCTTGGTTGATCTCGGGTCCGAGTACAGCCATCTGTACAGCCAAGCGGTCACGCCGTCCCCTCCTCGCCCAGCACGCGATCGATGGCCGAGGCAGCTTGACGAGCCCGTGCTGGCAGGACATGCCCGTAGGTGTCGGCCGTCATCCGGATCGTGGAGTGCCCGAGCAGCTCCATCACCGTCCGCAGATCCTCGCCCTGGTCGAGCAGGAACGTGGCGAAGGCGTGCCGCAGGTCGTGCAGGTGCAGCCAGTCCAGGTCGGCCGCCGCGCGGAGCTGCTCGAAGCGCCGGTTGACGTTGCGCGGCTCCATTGGCGTGCCGATCGTGCTGGCGAAGACCAGGCCCAGATCCGACCACACCTCCCCGGGATGGGGGCGGACCGGCGGCCAGCATTGATACCTTCCCGCCAGGAGGAAGGACCATGTCCGTGCAGGAGCCACCGGAGGCAGTTACAGAGGAAGCGCTGGCGATGCTCTTGCACCTGGCGTTCATCGAGATCCGCTCCCAGACATCGCCCCTGACCGAAGACCAGTCACCAGAAGCACTGGCCAAGCGGCGTGACCGGATAAACGAACTCGCTGACCTCTGCCACAACTTGCCCGGATACCTCGCACCCGAACGGCGGCACCGGGCTGCCGAAGGGTTGCGATACGTGTGGCGGATTTCGTCAGGACGCAAACGTAACTGGCTCCGGACCCGCCTAGACCACCTCGGCTACGACTTTGGCTGGCTAGAAGCCCTCGACTTCGAGGAGCCCGCCGAAGGCCTCCATGGGCCATCCGTGGGCCAGTAACCGTGGTGCACAGCGGGCACGAGCGGGCACGAGCGGGCACGAGACGCAACCGGGCAGACCGCTGGTCGCAGGCGTTTCGGGCATCACGACCGGTTCTGCGCGCTCTTCTGAACTGAAGCTCAGTCGGAGACACCGACTATTGGTGGTCGAGGCAGCCGTCACCGTCGAAGTGGACGAATCGCAGCTCACGAGCAAGCGCGTTGATACAGCCAAGCCCGCAGACATGTAGGGATGAGGAGCGGCAGCGGCCGACAGGTCGGCAGGCCAGAGGCAGTAGTCGACACCGGCAGACAACCGTCTTGATCTTTGCAGGCAGGGGTTAGGGGTTCGAGTCCCCTGGGCTCCACCACACCACCCGCCCGGTCACAGGCTGCCCTCGTCCTCGATCGGCTCTCCCGGGGATTGAAAATCGCCTTTGGTTGTCAGCAGATCGTCAGCGGAGCTGCCAAAGACCCTGCGCACCGACTCGTGAAAGTCCGCCGGAGTGTGCCTGTAGCGGTTGAGCGTGGTTGACGCCTGCTCGTGGCCCATCACCTGCGGAGTCAGGTTCTCTTCGGTCGGGCGGTGGCTGGCGATGGGGCTTCTGGTGGTCGACCCCGGGCATGTCGGGTGTCGGCCAGGGCCATGCCGAGGAGTACTGCGAGGGCGCCTGTCGCCGCGATCAACGGTGTGGTGAAGGCCAGCGGGAGTGCCACGGCGGCCAAGGTTGCGATGCCGATGAGCCTGCGCCGGGAGAGCCGGTTGAAGACGACGCGTTCCAATCCGATCCGGCCGACGATATAGACGGCCGGCCCGCCGAGGGTCGCGGCCAGCCAGGCTGGGCGCACATGGTCGTCCGGGTTGGTTACGACGATTTCGTAGCCGGCCGCCACGAGCACGATGCCCAGGACCATCAGCACGTGGGCGCGTCCGGTGTTCTGGCCGGCTCTGACCTGGTCTCCGGCTAAATCAACGGCTTCGGGGAGCACCTGCCCCACGCGGTAGTAGTAGATCCGCCACAGGAGCACTGTGGTGATGAAGCCGACCACCAGAGCCAGCGTCGTGGCCAGCGACACCGGCGTATCGGTGTAGGTGATGCCCAGCGCCAGCACGCTCTCGCCGAGCGCGATCAGCAGAAGTTGCTCGTACCGGTCGGCAAGGTGATGGGTCTTGGTGGGTTCCCAGGCGCTGTCCGATTGCCGGCTGAGGCCGGGCACGGGCCAGGAGAAGCGGGCCGACACGAGGTCGATCGTGATGGCCAGCGCCCACAGGCCTACCCGGGCCCAGTCCTCGACCAGGGTGCCTGCCAGCCATGGCACGGCCGATACGGTGAACCAGATCGCCGACCGGGCGTAGAGGCCTTGTTGCGCACGATCCCGTACGAGCCCGATGAGGAGCACCGGTCGTCCCACCTGGAGGACCACGTACGGTACGGCAAACGCCCAGCCGCGCTCAAAGAACGCGTACGGCAAAGACGACGCCATAAACAGCACGCCGAATGCGGTGAGCAGCACCATCACCTGGACGGATGGCTGTCGCGGGTCGAAGCGGCTCGTGATGTGGGAGGTGGTCGTCCACAGCCACATGATCGGCAGGACCAGCACGAGGACATACAGCAGCCCCGCCCACCGCCGGGCGGCGGTATCGGCGGCCAGGTCCCGCACGACCCGCGAGACGACTCCCGACAAGGCAAAGACCAACACCAGATCGAAGAACAACTCCAGGAAATTGGCCCGGCGATTATCTCCTGCGGTACTCACCACTTTCTGGCCGGGCGGTTCCTGATTCCGCCGTCCACGTCCGGCCCGTCGGCCGCCGGCCCCACCCTCGATCACCTACTCAGTCTTCAGCTCGACAGCTCCGAACACGGCGAAAAGAGCAAACCCCGGCTCTTGATCGAGAGGCTGTGGCTCTCCGTCCCGAGGAAGACCGCTAGGTAGGCCCACCGACTGCTCGCACAGCTCGTTTCCGTCGTTTCGGTACGTCTTCAAGGCGGCCCTGTGCGGGCCGCACGCGCCGCCGCCTGGGCGTGCGCCGGCCGCTGCCGCTGTCGCTCTGCGGCCGTCACGCCTGACGCCCGGCGGCTGGCGGCTGGCGCGGAGAGTGCGCGCATGATCCACGGCGGCGGCTGGTTGCTGCGATAGGGCTTCGTGCAGGGACCGGTATGGAGACCGTCGCCAGGTCCCGTGGACAGACCGCCCCCAGGCCCAGTGGACAGGACACCCCCAGGTCCAGTTGAAAGACCCCCACCCGGGCCAGTGGACAACCGGTCCGGCCCCCCACTTTTCCGGTCCGCTGGCGTCGATCGACGGCCGGTGGCCTGCGGCGGCAACCGCCGCCGCCGACGGAGGGATGGTTGCCCCGGTAAGCGGGTAAGCGCGCGCGGTCAGACGGGGCAACGCGCGCGGTCAGACCGGGGCAATCGGGGCCAGCCGGCCCGGGAGCGGGGGAGCGTGACATGGGCGAGACGGCATCGGGCCAGCAGGGCCAGGAGCAGGGCCAGCAGGGCGAGAAGCAGGGCGAGCAGGGTCGGCCGGGCGAGGAGCAGGGCCAGCAGGGCCGGCAGGGCGAGCAGCAGGGCCAGGAGCAGGGCCAGGAGCAGGGCCAGCAGGGCGAGAAGCAGGGCGAGCAGGGTCGGCCGGGCGAGGAGCAGGGCCAGCAGGGCCGGCAGGGCGAGCAGCGGGGCCGGGAGGGCGAGGAGCAGGGCCGGCAGGGCGAGCGGATCATCGAGGATGACCGGCGCACCGTGCATGTGCGGCACGGTGACTGGGAGCCGCGCGAAGGGGAGCGCCAGCCGGTTGGGCGGGGCGAGCCGGACGTTCTGCTGGACGTGCCGCAGCTGAGGGTCGAGTCGATCCGCCTCGCCGTGGACGAGTTGCGCGCCGATCTTTCCCTCCGGGCCCGGCTGGCGAATTTGGTGCAACTCGACGCCGGGGTCCGGGTGGACTTGAACGGCGTCGAGCTGGACATCACCGAGGTGCGGGCCGAGGTCCTGCTGAAGGTGCGGCTGGAGCGGTTGTTCCAGATCCTGGACCGGGCCCTGGCCACGATCGACCAGAACCCCCAGATCATCGAGTCGCTGGCCCGCACCGCCGGCGCGGCCACCGACGACGTGCATCGGACGGCCCAGCAGGTTACCGGTAGCACGGAGCACCTCGACACCGTGGTGGACCGCCTCGGCCAGCAGATCGGCTCGATCACCGGCAGCGCGGAGTTCCGGGGACCGGGCGCGGTCGCCAAGGGTGGAGCCCAGGGCCAGCAGGCTGGTGGCGCCCAGGGCCAGCAAGGTCAGCGGGGCGGCCAAGGCCAGCAGGGCCAACCGGGTGGCGGCCAGGGCCAGCAGCAGGGCGGCGGCCAGGGCGGGCAGCAGGGCGGCGGCCAGGGCGGGCAGGGGCAGGAGCAAGAGGGCCAACCGGGCGGCGGGCAGGGCCAGCAGCAGGCGGCCGCACCGAGCCCGGAGGACCTGGCCACGCAGGCCGGCGACGCCCTGCGGCAGGCCGGTCGGAGCTTCTGGGAGGCGATCCAGGCCGGCATGAGCCAGCACGGGCGGCAGCGCTGACCGGCGCGAGCTGTGAGCAGCGAAAGCCCCTCACCGAGTTTCCGCAGGTGAGGGGCTTTCTGTAGCCCGGCGAAAGGGTACGTGGCCGCCGGCGGGTTGAACGCCGGGCACCAACAGCTCCGAAGGTTACGGAGAGCCCCGCCGTCAGCATGAAGTCAGCGAAACGCGCGACAACGACAGGCGGTGTCGGCGAGGTGGTCGACGCCGTGGACGGCGATGTTGTCCCAGACCAGCAAGATCAGCGCGCCTTGTCGTCCTGCGGGCCCCTGTCTACTGTGTGGTGATGCTTTCGCGACTGCTGACGGTGACCTTCGATGCGCACGACGTGGCTCGCCTGGCGCAGTTCTGGGCCGGCCTGCTCGGCCGGGAGGTCGTCGAGGACGCCGGTGGTGCGCTCCTGCCTGGCGAGGACGCCCAGCTCAGCCTCCGGTTCGTCCCGAGCCGCGCGGTGAAGGTGGGGCCGAACCGCATACACCTTCACCTGACCAGCGCCAGCCACGCCGACCAGCAGCACACGGTGGCGACGGCGCTGGCACTCGGCGCCAGCCACCTCGACGTCGGGCAGCGCCCCGAGGAGGAGCACGTCGTCCTGGCCGACCCCGAGGGCAACGAGTTCTGCGTGATCGAGCCGGGCAACACCTTCCTCGCCGGGTGCGGCTTGCTCGGGGAGCTCGCCTGCGACGGCACCCGGGAGGTCGGCCTCTTCTGGAGCGAGGCGCTGGGCTGGCCGCTGGTGTGGGACCAGGACCAGGAGACCGCGGTCCAGTCGCCGCACGGCGGCACGAAGATCGCGTGGGGAGGCCCGCCCGTGGCCCCGAAAAAGGTGAGGAACCGGCAGCGCTTCGACCTCGCCCCGGCCGGTGGTGGCCACCAAGCGGAAGTCGATCGGCTGATCTCCCTCGGCGCAACCCGGCTCGAAATCGATGAGGACGGCGCCGTCGTGCTGGCCGATCCCGACGGCAACGAGTTCTGCGTGAAAGGGAACTGACCGACTTCGGGCACGGCTTGTCGACAGGTGACCGCCGGAAAGGCAACGCGGCCCTATTTCGTACGCTCAGGGTGCATATCGCCGGGTTCGACTGGGCGACCAGGGACGTTGATGCACAACTGTCCCGGCTCAGCACCGCACACGGGGCAGGGGCGGTACAACTCGACGGGCCCCGGATCGAGGCCCCTCGCCTGGGCCGCTTGGACGATGTCGTCGGCCGCGTGGTGCAGCTCAGGGTCCCTATGTCGCACGGCAGCCCTGTGGATTCGCTGGAGCGCGTCTCGCGCCAGCTCCCCTGGGTCAGTCATCCAACCGGCCTTCCCGCTCTGCTCGCCGCCACACGCGCCCCCTGTTGAGCTGGGGAAACGCACGGTACGGGCCTGCGTGGAAGTCAAACAGGCCGCTGGCGGCCCGCGACCTCTCCGTCGGCTGTCCCCTCACCCGGCCATCACCCGTTCTCCTCGGCCGGCCACGACCCCTCGCCGCGGGCACGTTAGCGTCGGGGGCGTGAGCATCGGATCCCCACGCGTCCTGCCCGCCGACGGCGGTATCGCCGAGGCCGCCGCCGTCCTGCGCGACGGCGGGCTGGTGGCGTTCCCGACCGAGACCGTCTACGGGCTGGGCGCCAACGCGCTGGACGCGCGGGCGGCGGCCCGGATCTTCGAGGCGAAGGCGCGGCCCAGCTTCGACCCGCTGATCACCCACCTCGCCGAGGCGGCGGAGCTGGAGAAGCTGGTGGGTGTGGTGCCGCCGGCGGTGGCGGCGCTGGCCGCCCGGTTCTGGCCCGGCCCGCTGACGTTGATCGTGGACCGGCCCGCGTCGATCCCGCCGATCGTCACCTCCGGGCTGGAGACCATGGCGGTCCGGGTGCCGGACAACGCGCACGCGCGGGCGTTGATCGCCGAGGCGGGCGTGCCGGTGGCCGCGCCGAGCGCCAACCGGTTCGGCCAGCTCAGCCCGACCCGCGCCGAGCACGTCGTGCGGGGCCTCGGCGCGGCCGTCGACGTGGTGCTCGACGGCGGGCCGACCCGGTGCGGGATCGAGTCGACCATCGTGGACGCCCGGGGGGAACGGCCGGTGGTGCTGCGCCTCGGCGCGCTGCCGGTGGAGGCGCTGGAGGAGGCCGTCGGCCCGGTGACCGTACGCCCGGGCAGCTCCGGGCAGCCGGTCGCGCCCGGCACGCTGGCGGCGCACTACGCCCCGCGTACGCCGCTGCGGTTGGTTCCGGGCGCGGAGCCGGCGCACGCCGACGGGGTCCGGCGCGGGTTCCTGGCCTTCCGGGACCGGCCGGCGGGCGACTGGGCTGCGGTCGAGGTGCTCTCCACCGCCGGCGACCTGACCGAGGCCGCGGCGCGGCTCTTCGACGCGCTGCACCGGCTGGACGGCGCCGGGGTCGCGGAGATCCTGGCCGAGCCGGTGCCGGAGGTCGGCGTCGGCCGCGCGGTCAACGACCGGCTGCGCCGCGCCGCTGCCACCTGGCATCCGGCAGGCTGAGGCCGACGCGGTCGGCCGCGTACATCACCTGGGGTTCGCCGTGCTCGACGAACCGGCCGGTTTCGACCATGCCGAGCCGGTCCAGCAGCCGGCGGGACCGCGCGTTGGCCACCTGGGTCACCGCCACCACGCGGCGCGGCCCGGCGTCGGTGCGGAGAACCGCGGCCAGCACCGCCATGCACGCCTCGTGCGCGTAGCCGCGCCCCCAGTGTTCCGGCAGGAAGGTGTACGACAGCTCGGTGTCGCCGCTGCGGTGGCGGCCGAGGAAGCAGAACCCGACGATGTCGCCCGCCGCCCGCACCGCGCGGGCACCGGTCAGGTCCTCGGTGGTACGCCGGGCGGCCGCCGCCTCGGCCGACAGTGGACCGCCGAGGTGCCGGCGAACGAGCGGGTCGGTCCAGGTGCGTTCCAGCGTCGGCAGGTCCCCCGCCACCGCCGGCGTGATGGTGAGCCGTTCCGTCGTGATCAGCACCCGTCCAGTCTGACCGCCGGCGACCACCGGTGGGACCGCCCGAACGCGGAGTGCATGGCCGACCGGCACGGGGGTAGGAGAACAGGCAACAACCCCCCGAAAGTGAGGTGTCATGCCAATGCCGACCGCACGCGAGATCATGACGAACGACGTGACCTGCATCCGTGAGCAGGACGACCTCAACACGGCCGCCAAGCAGATGGCCCAGCTGGGGGTCGGCTCGCTGCCGATCTGCGGCGAGGACAACCGGCTCAAGGGCATGCTGACCGACCGCGACATCGTGGTGAAGGTGCTCGCCGAGGGCCGCGACCCGGGCAGCGTCACCGCCGGTGAGCTGGCCCAGGGCAAGGCGGTGACCATCGGCGCCGACGACGACGCGGCCGAGATCCTGCGGACCATGAGCCAGTACAAGGTGCGCCGGCTGCCGGTGATCGACGGGCACGAGCTCGTCGGCATCGTGGCCGTCGCCGATGTGGCCCGCAGCCTGCCGGAACGCCCGGTGGGCGACCTCATCGAGGCCATCTCCGAGCGCGCCTGACCGCGCGCGACGACCGATCGCCGCCCTCCGGCCCCCGCCGGGGGGCGGCGATTCGCCGTACGCAGACCCCCTGCGCGCCGACGCGGCCACGGCAGTGGGTGGTCTGGCCGCGTGGCGGGGCGCTGCAGTGGGTGGGTTCAGGGCTCAGGCGGGTGGGGTGAGGGGAACTGTCTCGCCGCGGGCGATGGTCCGCACCGTGCCGGCGAAGCCGCGCCGACGGGCCTCCGCGACGAAGTGACCGAGCGGCGAGCGGAACACCGGGTAGTCGTCGTAGTGGATCGGCACGGTGAGCTTCGGCCGGATCAGCTCCACCAGGTCGCCGCCCTGCCGCGCGTCCATGGTGAGCAGGATCCCGGCGATCTTCGTGCCGCCGAGGTGGATCAGCATGGCGTCGATGTCGGGGTACCGCTCGGGGATCTCGGCGAGCAGCGGCTTGTTCAGCGTGTCCCCGGTGACGTAGAGGCGGAAGTCGCGGGTGCCGTAGCGGTCCAGGTCGATCATCGTGCCCATCACGTCGGGCAGCAGCAGGTCCAGCGCGCCCGGGCCGTGCCTGCCGGGCATCGAGGTGAGTCGCAGCGTCTCGCCGCCACGGCGCAGCTCGTGGGAGCGCCAGGTGGGCAGGCCCTCGGCCGCCCGGAAGCCCCAGCGGCGCAGCTTCCGCTCGGCGGCGGGAGTGGTGACGATCGGCAGCTCCCGGTCCAGCTCCCGGCGGGCCACCCGGTCGAAGTGGTCGCCGTGCAGGTGGGACAGGACCACCGCGTCCAGCGACGGCAGCTGGGCGATCCGCAGCGCCGGGTCGGTACGCCGGCGCGACCACAGCCCCTTGCCCAGGTACGCCGGCTGCCCCCGGTGCAGGAAGTTCGGGTCGGTCAGCAGGGTGAACCCGCCGATCCGCAGCACCGTGGTGGCGGTGCCGATGAACGTGACCTCCGGCTGTGCTGCCAACATGCCCACCTCCACGGGCAGCCGTACCCCCGATGGCGGCGGCCATGCGGATCGGCGGCCGGTCACCGCTCCGGCGGGCCGTCCCCGGCGTCGGGGCCCTCCGGGGCGGACGGCGACGGCGCCGCGCGCCCCGTCTCGTCGGGCCCCTCGGGGGTGGACGGCGACGGCGACGCCGGTCCGGTCTCGTCGGGGCCCTCCGGGGTGGACGGCGACGCCGGGCCGGTCTGCGGCAGCCGCTCCACCAGGCGGCTCAGGGCGCCGTTGGCGAAGGTGGCGCCGAGCGCGGAGCCGGTCGCCATGGTCCAGCCCACCGGCCCGAGCGGGGTGCAGCCGAAGAAGTGGCTGAGCCCGGGCGTCTGCACCACGGTCACGAGCACGCCGAGCGACGCGGCGGTGGAGGCGAGCACCGCCGGGCTGGTGCCGCCGGCCAGCACCGTCTGCCCGAGCTGGGTGCCGACCAGCGAGACCAGCGCGATCGTCCCGGCCCGCCTGCGTCGCCCGGTGTACCGGGCCAACGTCCAGCCGGTGGTCGCGCCCAGCGTGGTGGCGGTGGCGCGCAACCCGATCTCCCGGGTCAGCGTCTGCCCGAGGGAGGTGTCCGGGCCCTCCCGGAGCAGGGCGTCGGCGTGGTCGGCGGCGGGCGGCCGGATCGCGATGGCCAGCGCCGGTGCCAGATCGGTGAGCAGGTTGACCAGGAGCAGTTGCCGCCCGGTGAGCGCCGACCGGCCGGTGACGGCGGCGGTCAGCACGCTGAATGCGATCTCGCCGAGGTTGCCGCCGACCAGGATGCTCAGCGCGTGGCGTACCGACGACCACATCGCCCGCCCCTCGACCAGGGTGGCGATGATGGTCTCCAGCCGGTCGTCGGTGACCACCAGGTCGGCCGCCGCCCGGGCCGCCGGGGTGCCCCGCTGGCCGAGGGCGATCCCGACGTCGGCCAGCCGGATCGCCGGTGCGTCGTTGGCGCCGTCGCCGGTCATCGCGACCGTTCTCCCGCACTTCTGCAACGCCTGGATGATCCGGACCTTGTGCGCCGGGGTGCACCGGGCCACCACGTCGGTGGTGGCCAGCCGTGCGGCGAGCGCGTCGTCGTCGAGCTGGACGAGTTCGGTCGCGGTGACCACCCGCTGGTCGTCGTGGTCTTCGCTGATGGTCGCCGCGATGGCCGCGGCGGTCGCCGGGTGGTCACCGGTGATCATGATGGTGTGCACGCCGGCCTGGCGGATCCGGCGCACCGCCGGGGCGGCGCTCTCGCGTACCCCGTCGGCGAGCGCCAGGAAGCCGACGAAGGTCAGGTCCCGCACCTGCTCGTCCGTCGCGGTGGGCGAGGTGACCCGGCACTCGGCGACGGCGAGGATCCGATGGCCGGCCCCGGCCCGGTCGGCGAGCAGCGCGTGCAGCGCGTCCCGCCCCCCGTCGTCCAGCGGCTCGTCCCCGCCTCCCGGCGTACGCCGGGCGCTGCACCGGGGCAGCACCGTCTCCGGCGCCCCCTTCACGCTGAGCACCAGCCCGTCCCCGCTGCGGCCGATCGTGGCGTGGTAGCCGCGGGACGGCTCGAACGGCAGGCCGCCCACCGGCTCCCAGCCCGCCGCGCCGGTCTGCTCGACCACCCCGGCGCTCCGGGCGCCCCGCCGGACCGCCCGGTCGGTCTGCTGCGGCAACTCCTCGGGCTCGGCCGCCGCCGGGGTGGCCCGCAGGGCGGCGGCGAGAGCCAGGCGCAGCCCGTCGTCGAGTCGGTCGACGGGGGCGTACCGGCCGTCGTCGCCGACGCCGGTGAGCTTCAGCTGCCCTTCGGTGAGGGTGCCCGTCTTGTCGAAGCAGAGCACGTCGACCCGGCCGAGCGCCTCGATGGTGCGCGGATTGCGGACCAGCGCGCCGTATTCGGCCAGCCGCCGGGCGGCGGCCAGCTGGGCGGCGCTGACCAGGAACGGCAGCCCCTCCGGCACGGAGGCGACGGCCAGGTTCGAGGCGGTCGCAGCCGTTTCCGCCAGCGGTACGCCCCGGAGCAGCCCGGCGCCGGCCACCGCCACGGCCGAGCCGGCGGCCAGCGGGATCGCCGCGCGGGTCAACCGGCCCAGCCGGGCCTCCACCCCGCTGGCCGGCGGCGCCTGCCGGGCCAGCGCCAGG
>NZ_JAMOKF010000083.1 GCF_023656545.1 Micromonospora phytophila
CGACGGCCCGGCCCGGCGCGGGCGGTCGGCCGGACGTCGGTGCCGACCTCGGCGCCGGTCCGGCTGGGCTGATCAGGGGTGACGGAGGACATCGCGTCTACTCTGGCATGCCGCGCGGGTGACGGCAGTCCGATACCGCCCGCGAGCTCCGACGAGTTCCGTGATCCACCGTTCCCACCCGGCGATCCGGTCTAGCCTCGGCCCAGGGACGCGACCGAAGTCGCGGCACCGACGTTCGGAGGGAAGCCGTGAACGCTCCGTATCCGCCGCCCCCGCCACCGCCGGCGGCCGGCCGGGACCGCACGACCCTCTGGGGCGTGCTCGGCATCATCCTCGGCCTGCTCTGCTGCGGCATCCTGGGGATCGTCTTCGGCTACCTGTCGGTCCGGGACGCCAAGCGCTTCGGCCAGTCGCCGGTGTTGGGCTACCTCGCCATCGCGTTCGGCGTACTCAACATCATCGGCAGCGGCATCCTCTGGGCGGGCGGCAACTACCCGATCTACAACGACTGAGGGGCCGACCGCGGACGGTCGACCCCTCGTCGTACGCCTTCGGGCTCAGCCCGCGGACATGATCTCCCGCATCAGCCTGGCGGTCTCGGTCGGGGTCTTGCCGACCTTGACGCCCACGGCCTCCAGCGCCGCCTGCTTCGCCTCGGCGGTGCCGGCCGAGCCGGAGATGATCGCGCCGGCGTGCCCCATGGTCTTGCCGGGGGGCGCGGTGAAGCCGGCGATGTAGCCGACCACGGGCTTGGTGACGTTCGCCTTGATGAACTCGGCGGCCCGCTCCTCGGCGTCGCCACCGATCTCACCGATCATGACGATCGCGTCGGTCTCCGGGTCCGCCTCGAACGCGGCGAGGGCGTCGATGTGGGTGGTGCCGATGATCGGGTCGCCGCCGATGCCGACGCAGGTCGAGAAGCCGATGTCGCGCAGCTCGTACATCATCTGGTAGGTCAGCGTGCCGCTCTTGCTGACCAGGCCGATCCGGCCGGTGCCGGTGATGTCGGCCGGGATGATGCCGGCGTTGGAGGCGCCGGGCGACGCGATGCCGGGGCAGTTCGGGCCGATGATCCTGGTCCGCTCGCCCTTGGAGACGTTGTACGCCCAGAACGCGGCGGTGTCGTGCACCGGCACGCCCTCGGTGATCACCACGGCCAGGTCGATGCCCGCGTCGATCGCCTCGACGACCGCGCCCTTGGTGAACTGCGGCGGCACGAAGATGACCGTCACGTCGGCGCCGGTCTCCTTCATGGCGTCCGCGACGCTCGCGAAGACCGGCAGCTCGGTGCCGTCGAAGACGACGCTCTGGCCCGCCTTGCGCGGGTTGACGCCACCGACCACGTTGGTGCCGGCGGCCAGCATCCGTCGGGTGTGCTTGGAACCCTCGGAACCGGTCATCCCCTGAACGATGACCTTCGAGTCCTTGGTCAGCCAGATAGCCATGATCAGACCCCCGCAGCTGCCAGCTCGGCGGCCCGCTCGGCCGCGCCGTCCATGGTGTCCACCCGCTGGACCAGCGGGTTGTTCGCGCCGTCGAGGATCGCCCGACCGGCCTCGGCGTTGTTGCCGTCGAGGCGGACGACCAGCGGCTTGGTGACCTTCTCGCCACGCTGTTCGAGCAGGGCCAGCGCCTGCACGATGCCGTTGGCGACCTCGTCGCAGGCGGTGATACCGCCGAAGACGTTGACGAAGACGCTGCGCACCGACGGGTCGGAGAGCACGATCTCCAGCCCGTTCGCCATCACCGCGGCGCTCGCGCCGCCGCCGATGTCGAGGAAGTTGGCCGGCTTGACGTTGCCGTGCCGCTCGCCCGCGTAGGCGACCACGTCGAGGGTCGACATGACCAGGCCCGCGCCGTTGCCGATGATGCCGACCTCGCCGTCGAGCTTGACGTAGTTGAGGTCCTTCTCCTTGGCGGCCTGCTCCAGCGGGTCCACCGCGGACTGGTCGACCAGCGCCTCGTGGTCCGGGTGCCGGAACGCGGCGTTCTCGTCGAGGGTGATCTTGGCGTCGAGCAGCAGCAGCTTGCCGTCGCCCGTCTTGGCCAGCGGGTTCACCTCGACCAGCGTGGCGTCCTCGGCGACGAACGCCTTCCACAAGCCCACGGCCACCTCGACGACCTGGTCGGCGACCTCGGCCGGGAAGTTGGCGGCGGTGACGATCTCCCGCGCCTTCGCCTCGTCGACGCCGGTGACGGCGTCGATCGGAGCCTTGACGACCTTCTCCGGGGTCTCGGCGGCGACCTGTTCGATGTCCATGCCGCCGGCGACGCTGGCGATGCAGAGGAAGGTGCGGTTCGCCCGGTCGAGCAGGTAGGAGAAGTAGTACTCCTCGGCCACGTCCGCGGTCACCGTGATCATGACCTTGTGGACGGTGTGGCCCTTGATGTCCATGCCGAGGATGTCGGTGGCGCGGGCCACCGTCTCCTCCGCGCCCTCGGCCAGCTTGACGCCGCCGGCCTTGCCTCGGCCGCCGACCTTCACCTGCGCCTTGACGACCACCCGACCGCCGAGGCGTTCGGCGATCGCGCGGGCCTCCTGGGGGGTAGTGGCGACGCCGCCGGCCAGCACGGGCAAGCCGTGCCGCTCGAACAGGTCCCGCCCCTGGTACTCGTACAGGTCCACGATTGCGCGTCCCGTCCCGTCTCCGCGGCGCGCCGTCGCGCCGCCACCAGCGTTATGGAAAACAGTTTGACGCCTGTCATCAGTTGAAACAGGCCATTGGCCGCAGCCTAGCGAGGTGGGCACCGCCGGCAACCGAGCGGGTGCACGGTGTGCGGTAATGCACAACCGTCCCGGGGGTGCACAGCCTCCTCACGACCGCCGCCCCGCCCGTCAGCCGTCCGGGCGATGTTGGGCAGGCCGCGTAACCCCGGTGCAGGGGCGTCGTTGAGTCAGGTGTCGGAGCGCTGATGCAGCGCGAAGACGGGATACGGCCGATGCCCTGTCGGTCGAGGGGTGGCGGCGGGGCATCGTGCATAGAGGGGCCGGACGTGTGAGGGGTGCGTCCGGCCCCTCCCCCGTGCCCGAAATCAGCCGCCGCGCGGCCGGCGCAAGCCGGCGACGTCAGGCGACCGGCTGGGCGACGTTCTGTCGCACCCATTCCACGATCGAGGCGGTGGTGGCGCCCGGCGTGAAGATCTTGGCGACCCCGAGCTTCTGCAGCTCCGGGATGTCGGCGTCGGGAATGATGCCGCCGCCGAACACGACGATGTCGCGGGCGTCCCGCTCACCGAGCAGTTCCAGCACCCGCCGGAAGAGCGTCATGTGCGCCCCGGAGAGCACGGAGAGCCCGACCGCGTCGGCGTCCTCCTGGATCGCGGTCTCCACGATCTGCTCCGGGGTCTGGTGCAGGCCGGTGTAGATGACCTCCATACCGGCGTCCCGGAGGGCACGCGCGACGACCTTGGCGCCACGGTCGTGGCCGTCCAGGCCCGGCTTGGCGACGACGACCCGAACACGAGAGCTCATCAGCGCATCCCTTTCACCGGCTCCGCGGCAATACCTGAACGAACGGTAACCCGCCCGGGGTGAGCCGGGAAATCCGGGCCGCGAAGCTCACGTCGCCGGGGGACGGCGAGGCCCGCCTCGCCTTGCTCCCACGGCACCTCGCCGTCAAGCCGGACGACTCCGCCGTTCGGTCACGGTGCGCGACGAACGGGCAGTAAGGAGGGCACCGAACGAGGGTACGAGCCATGACAATCACGGACGCAAAGGGACAGATTGCAGTAGCAATTCGGCGCTTCGGCTTGTGACAGGCGTGGGGGTTGGCTAACGTGTCCACGGTTGTCATCAGGTCCACGGACGGGTGACGACGCGGTCAGCCGACGTTCACCCGAGCTTCACGAGCGCCGGGGCAGCCGCTTCGGAACCCCGACAACGGAGGGTGTGCGTGCGCCAGCGCCTGTCGTCTGAGCCCGATCGATATCGCGGCCGTCGCCGCGTACCCACCCCCCCGCGTAGCCGCTACGCAGCCGTCGTCACCACCGCCTTCGTGGGCGCCGGTGTCGTCGCGCTCGGCGCGGGGTCGCTGCCCGACGCCAAGAGCGTCAACCCGTCGGTCCTCGACGAGCTCAAGGCAGCCTCCACCCTGAGCCAGGATTCCGCCGCCCGCGCCGACGCCGCCGACCGCGCCTCGCGCGACAGCAACCGCGGCGGCGCCGACGAGGCCGCCGAGCCCGAGGTCTGGCTGCTGCCCCTGCAGGGCTACGAGTTCAACTCGCCCTACGGCATGCGCTGGGGCAAGCTGCACACCGGCGTCGACCTGGTCACCCCCGAGGGCACCCCGTACGTGGCCATCCACGACGGCACCGTCACCAAGGCCGGCTGGTTCGGCGGCTACGGCTACACGGTGATCGTCCAGCACGCCGACGGCAGCGAGGCGATCTACGGCCACTCCTCCGCGGTGAGCGTGAAGGAGGGGCAGCAGGTCAAGGCGGGCGACCAGCTCGGCCTGGTCGGCAACACCGGCCACTCCTACGGCTCCCACCTGCACCTGGAGATCCATGTCAAGGGCGAGCCCCTCGACCCGGTGCCGTGGCTCCAGGAGCGCGGAGTGGACATCAAGCTACAAGTCGAGGCAATCTACAGCGAGGTAGCCGCTTCCTGACGTTGCGTACCGACCGTTGACCGCCCGGATCTGTCGATCCGGGCGGTTTTTCGTCGACGGGCGAGGTGGAAAGTTTCCCAGGTCACAGCCGTGGATGTGACCGAGCACACGGCCGGCCATGATCACTTATCGGGTGGAACCTCGCACCCGGGGACGTAGCGGGCCAGGCAGGGCCACGGCGCACCGCGGGGTCGCTAGCCCCCTTACCCGCCCCGGCCGGCGCCAACACCAGTATTTCGAGGTCAAGTGCCCCTCGACTGTGAAGGTCCGCCGTGCAGGAAGACAGCGTCATCCAGAACGAGAACACCCCCGACACCCCCGCCCGGCACCGGCGGCTGGCCGGCGGCCGCACCACCCGCCACCTCGTCATCGCGGCCGTGGCCGCGGCCGGCCTCGGCCTCGGCGGCGTCGCCGTCGCCGCCACCGGGAACGACGGCCCCTCCGTCCCGGCCGCCGCAGTCGAGGCGCAGGCCCGCGACGAGGCCGCCGCCCGCGCCGACCGGTCCACCCGCGAGTCGACCGCCCCGGCCACCGGATCGGCCAGCCCGACGCCCACCCCGGCGAAGGCCAGCCCGTCGGCGAAGCCCAGCCCGAAGGCGACCACCGCCAAGCCGAAGCCGACCAGCAAGCCGAAGCCCTCCTGGGTCATCCCGATGAAGGGCGCGGCGATCACGTCCTGCTACGGCCCGCGCTGGGGCACCCAGCACGCCGGCATCGACTTCGCGCTGCCGGCCGGCACCCCGGTCCGCGCCGCCTTCGGCGGCACGGTGGAGAAGGCCGGCGACGTCGGCGACGGGTACGGCATTTCGGTCTTCGTCGACCACGGCAACGGCTACCTGACCCACTACGCCCACCTGAGCAGCACGAAGGTGAGCGTGGGCGACAAGGTGGCCGCCGGGGAGACCATCGGCCTGGAGGGCTCCACCGGTGACTCCACCGGGCCGCACCTGCACTTCGAGGTGCACCAGGGCCAGATGTGGAACCAGATCGACCCCGCGCCGTTCCTGCGCGCCCGGGGCATCAACGTCGCCTGCTGAGGCATCCGGGTGGTTCTCGGCGTGCCTGACGGCACTCACCGGGCCGGACGTCCCCCTCCGTACGACCGCGACAGCCCCGTCCGGCGTCCCGCCGGGCCGGGCTGTCGGCCGGTTCAGAGCTTGTCGATCGGGGCGTGCCGCAGGACCAGCCACATCGTCTGGTCACCGAAGTCGATCTGCGCCCGCGCGCCCGGACCGTGGCCCTCGACGGCGACCACCCGGCCCAGACCGTAGCGCTGGTGGTTGACCCGGTCGCCGGCCGCCACCTTCGGCCCCTGCGGCAGCTCGCTGGCGGTGGTGAGCCGGCTGCCGTCGACCCCGAGGCGCTTGGCCAGCTGCGCCGCCTTCGGGGTGCCCCCGTTGAAACTGCCACGCCCGCCGGGCACGCGGTCCGCGCGGCCGCCGACGCCGCCACCCCCGCCGGCCCACGAGGTGTACGACCCCTCGGTGCGCTCCCAGCGGACCAGTTCCGGGGGGAGCTCCTCCAGGAACCGCGACGGCGGGTTGTAGGCCGGCTGCCCCCACGCCGAGCGGGTCACCGCCCGGGAGAGGTAGAGGCGCTGCCGGGCCCGGGTGATCCCGACGTACGCCAGCCG
This sequence comes from Micromonospora phytophila, assembly GCF_023656545.1. Classification (GTDB taxonomy): domain Bacteria; phylum Actinomycetota; class Actinomycetes; order Mycobacteriales; family Micromonosporaceae; genus Micromonospora; species Micromonospora phytophila. Next base: position 6,244 of record NZ_JAMOKF010000083.1, read on the forward strand.
GCGCTCCTCCTCCAGCTCGCGGGTGTCGCCCAATGAGCGCAGGTGCGGGAAGACGCCGTCCTCCAGCCCGGTCAGGAAGACCACCGGGAACTCCAGGCCCTTGGCGGTGTGCAGCGTCATCAGGGTGACCACGCCCTGGTGGTCGGGATCGTCGCTGGGGATCTGGTCGGCGTCGGCGACCAGCGCCACCTGCTCCAGGAAGCCGGCCACGGTGGCCCGCTCCCCCTCCTCGCCCAGCGCCTCGATCCGCTCGGTGTACTCCCGGGCGACGCTGACCAGTTCCTGGAGGTTGTCGACCCGGCCGGCGTCCTGCGGGTCGAGGCTCTCCTCCAGCTCGGTCAGGTAGCCCGAGCGGGTCAGCAGCGCCTCCAGCACCTCCTCCGGGGTGCCGGTCTCGGCCAGTTCGCGGGCGCCGTCGAGCAGGGCGACGAACTCGGCGATGCCGTTGGCCGCCCGGGTGGAGATGCCCGGAGCCTCCCGGGACCGGCGCAGGGCGGCGCCGAAGGAGATCCGGTCCCGGCTGGAGAGCGCCTCCACGCACGCCTCGGCGCGGTCGCCGATGCCGCGGCGCGGGGTGTTCAGCACCCGGCGCAGGCTGACCGTGTCGTCGTCGTTGACCACCGCGCGCAGGTAGGCCAGCGCGTCGCGGACCTCCTTGCGCTCGTAGAAGCGGACCCCGCCGACCACCTTGTAGGGCAGGCCGACGCGGATGAACACCTCCTCGAAGACCCGGGACTGGGCGTTGGTGCGGTAGAAGACCGCCACGTCGCCCGGGCGGGTCTCGCCCTCGTCGACCAGCCGGTCGATCTCCCGGGCCACCCAGTCCGCCTCGGCGTGCTCGGTGTCGGCGACGTAGCCGACGATCTCCTCGCCGGCCCCCGCCTCGCTCCAGAGCCGCTTGGGCTTGCGCGAGCTGTTCCGGTCGATCACCGCATTGGCCGCGTTGAGGATGGTCTGGGTGGAGCGGTAGTTCTGCTCCAGCAGGATCGTCCGGGCGTCGGCGAAGTCGCGCTCGAACTCGAGGATGTTGCGGATCGTCGCGCCACGGAACGCGTAGATCGACTGGTCGGCGTCACCGACCACGCAGAGCTCGGCCGGCTCGATGCCCTCGGTGCCGGAGACCAGCTCCTTGATCAGCGTGTACTGGGCGTGGTTGGTGTCCTGGTACTCGTCCACCAGCACGTGCCGGAACCGGCGGCGGTAGCTCTCCGCGACGTGCGGGTGCGACTGGAGCAGGTGCACCGTCGTCATGATCAGGTCGTCGAAGTCCAGCGCGTGCGCCTCGCGCAGCCGCCGCTGGTAGAGCGTGTAGGCCTCCGCCAGCGCCCGCTCGTTGGGGCCCTTGGCCCGGGCGGCGAACTCCTCCGGGTCGACCAGCTCGTTCTTCAGGTTGGAGACCTGGGCGGCCAGCCCGCGCGCCGGGTAGCGCTTCGGGTCGAGGTCGAGCTCCCGGGCGACCAACTGCATCAGCCGGCGCGAGTCGTCCGCGTCGTAGATGGAGAAGGTCGACTTCAGCCCGGCGTGCTCGTGCTCGGCGCGCAGGATGCGCACGCACGCGGAGTGGAACGTCGACACCCACATCAGCCGGGCGCGCGGGCCGACCAGGTGGGCCACCCGCTCCTTCATCTCGCCGGCGGCCTTGTTGGTGAAGGTGATCGCGATGATCTCGCCGGGGTGCACGTCCCGCGCCGCGAGCAGATAGGCGATCCGGTGGGTGAGCACCCGGGTCTTGCCGGAGCCGGCGCCGGCCACGATCAGCAGCGGCGAGCCGGAATGGGTGACGGCGTCCCGCTGCGGGCCGTTGAGGCCCTCGACCAGGGCCTGCGGATCCAGCCGGACGGCAGCCGGCCCGCGCCGGTGCGGCGGGGTCGGCGCAGGCGTCGGCGCGGGCGGGGACACGGGGATGTCGAAGAGAGGATGCATCGCACGGCGAGTCTATGCCGCCGGGCGGACACTTCCCGCCCGCGCACGCGCGGGGGAGGTCGCCGTCACCGGTGGGCCCCGCCGGGCCCGCCGGGGCGGGACGGACCACGGCGTCGCCCCTGGCGCGTCCGTCCCGCCAGGGCACCGGGTTCGTCACCACCGGCACCGAGCGGCTGCGCGACGACGCGACGACGACGGTGACGGGCGGGTTCCGGGGAATCCTTGCGCGGGCGGCCCGGCGGTCGGCATACTCGACCCCGTGTTCGGTCAGCGCTTCTACTTTTACTACGGCACCGGGAGTCCGGCAGCCGTAGGTCGCGCCTGATCAACCAGACCTGCGAAAAGCCCCGGGCTCCGAGAGCCCGGGGCTTTTTCGTCCCGGGATCCGGGCACCGGGCCCGACACCCGAGGGGTACGACGATGATGACTGACGTGGCGGAGCAGAGCGGCAGCCTGGCGCGGAACGACGACCGGAGCGGCGCGGGGGCGGCAACGGCCCGGACCGGCACCGACGACTCGGCGGCGGCCGAGCGGATCGTGGCGATCCGGGAGCGGATCGACGAGATCGACCGCACCCTCGTCGCGCTGTGGCAGGAGCGGGCCGCTCTCTCCCAGGAGGTCGGGGCGACCCGGATGGCCTCCGGTGGCACCCGCCTGGTCCTCTCCCGCGAGCGGGAGATCCTGGAGCGGTTCCGTCAGGCGCTGGGCGCCGACGGCACGCAGCTGGCCCTGCTGCTGCTCCGCGCCGGCCGTGGGCCCCTGTGAGGAGGCCGGAAACGACGAACCGCCTGCCGTCGTCGGGGTGACGTCGGCAGGCGGTCCGTGGGGTGTCACACCTCGTGGGCGGGGACGATCTCGCGCTTCTCCGCGAAGTGGCAGGCGCTCGGGTGGTCCGAGCCCTGCCGGATCTCCAGCAGCGGGACCTGCTCGGCGCAGACGTCCTGCGCCTTCCAGCAGCGGGTCCGGAACCGGCAGCCCGAGGGCGGGCTGACCGGGGAGGGAACGTCACCGGTGAGCCGGATGATCGCCTTGTTGTCCCGCAGCGTCGGGTCCGGCACCGGCACCGCCGAGAGCAGCGCCTGGGTGTACGGGTGGGTGGGCCGCTCGTAGATCTCGTCCTCGGTGCCGATCTCCACCATCTTGCCGAGGTACATCACCGCGACCCGGTCGGAGAGGTGGCGCACGACCGACAGGTCGTGGGCGATGAAGACGTACGACAGGCCGAACTCGTTCTGGAGCTTCTCCAACAGGTTCATCACCTGGGCCTGGATGGAGACGTCCAGGGCCGACACCGGCTCGTCGCAGACGATGATCTCCGGACGCAGGGCGAGCGCCCGGGCGATGCCGATGCGCTGCCGCTGACCGCCGGAGAACTGGTGCGGGTACCGGTTGATGTGCTCCGGGTTCAGACCCACCAGGTCGAGCAGTTCCTTGACCTTGTCCCGGCGGCTACCCTTCGGCGCCACCTCCGGGTGGATCTCGAACGGCTCGCCGATCAGGTCACCGACCGTCATCCGCGGGTTGAGCGAGGTGTACGGGTCCTGCATCACCAGCTGGATCTGCCGACGGAGCCGCCGCAGCCCGCCGCCGGAGAGCTTGGCGATGTCCTGCCCCTTGTAGAGCACGCTGCCGGCGGTCGGCTTCTCCAGGTTCATCAGCACCCGGGCCAGCGTCGACTTGCCGCAGCCGGACTCGCCGACCACGCCGAGGGTCTCGCCGGCCTTCAGCTCGAACGAGACGCCGTCGACGGCCTTGACGTGGCCGACGGTCTTCTTGAACACCACACCGCGGGTGACGGGGTAGTGCTTGACCAGGTCGCGGACCTCGAGGATGTTCTCAGTCACGGTTCACCAGCTCCTCGGCGAAGTGGCAGGCGCTGGCCCGGCCGACGCCGACCTGCAGCAGCGGTGGGACCTTCTCCCGGCACACCGGCTGCGCCATGGGGCAGCGCGGGTTGAACGGGCAGCCCGGCGGGATGTTCATCAGGTTCGGCGGGAGGCCCTTGATCGTCCGGAGCTCCTGCCCCTTCTCGTCCAGCCGCGGGATCGAGTTGAGCAGGCCGAGGGTGTACGGGTGCGCCGGCTTGGCGTACAGGTCGTAGACGTCGGCTTCCTCGACGATCCGACCGGCGTACATGACCGCGATCCGGTCCGCGACGTCGGCGACCACGCCGAGGTCGTGGGTGATCAGGATCAAGCCCATCCGCCGCTCCCGCTGGAGCTCGCCGAGCAGGTCCATGATCTGGGCCTGCACGGTCACGTCCAGCGCGGTGGTCGGCTCGTCCGCGATCAGCACCTCCGGGTCGAGCGCCAGGGACATCGCGATCATCGCGCGCTGCCGCATGCCGCCGGAGAACTGGTGCGGGTAGTTGCTGAACCGACCCTTGGCGTTCGGAATCTTGACCTGGTCGAGCATCTCGATCGCGCGCTTCTTCGCGTCGGACCGGCTCATGCCACGCCGGACCCGGAACTGCTCGGCGATCTGGAACCCGACGGTGAAGACCGGGTTCAGCGCCGAGAGCGAGTCCTGGAAGATCATCGCGATGCCCTCGCCGCGGATGCGGCGCCGCTCCTCGGCGGACATCTTGAGGATGTCCTTGCCGTGGAAGCGGACCTGACCGCCGCTGACGTGACCGGGCGGCATGTCCAGGATGCCCATGATGGTCTGCGCGGTGACGCTCTTACCGGAGCCGGATTCGCCGAGCACGGCGAGGGTCTCCCCCGCGTCGACGTGGTAGGTGACTCCGTTGATGACCTTGGCGACGCCGTCCCGGGTGCGGAACTCCACGCGGAGGTCGTCGACCTCGAGCAGTCGGCCCGAGGGGCGACCGGAGGTGCCCGCCGCGGACTGCTCGGACACGAGAATGTCGGACAACTGAATCTCCCCTAGCGGAGTTTCGGATCGAGGGCCTCGCGCACGGCCTCACCGAGCATCACAAAGCTGAGCACGGCGGTGACGAGGAACGCGGAGGGGAAGAAGAGCAGGAACGGCGAGACGCGGATGTAGTTCTGCGCCTCGTTGATCATGATGCCCCAGGAGACCACCGGGCTCTTCAGGCCGACACCGAGGAACGACAGGGTCGCCTCGACGCCGATGAAGGTGCCGACCATGATCGTCCCGTAGACCAGCAGCGGGGCAAGGCAGTTCGGCAGCAGGTGCTTCAGGATGATCCGGCCGGTGCCGGCGCCCAGCGCCCGGGCCGCGACGATGTAGTCCGCCTCACGGGTGGCCAGCACCGAGGAGCGCATCAGCCGCATCACGACCGGCCAACTCAGCACGATCAGCGAGATGCTCACCAGCGCCATGATCTCGGCCTTGCTGTTGCTCGTCCCCGACCCGTTGAAGGTGGTCAGGATGACGATGGCGCCCAGCACGAACGGCAGGCCGAAGAAGACGTCGGCGATCCGGGAGAGCAGGGCGTCGACCCAGCCGCCCCGGTAGCCGGCGATGATGCCCATGGTGCCACCGATCAGCAGGGTGCCGAGCACGGAGAGCAGGGACACCACGATCGACGCGCGGGCACCGTAGATGACCCGGGCGAAGACGTCCCGGCCCTGCACGTCGTAGCCGAACCAGCCGTTGGCCGAGGGCTCGACCCGGCTGTTGGTCAGCGTGCCGTTCTCCGGGTCGCCGTTGGTGAACAGCGACGGGAACAGCGCCATCAGCACGAAGACGACGATGAGCGTGGCGGAGATCCAGAACAGCGGCTTGCGGCGCAGGTCGCGCCAGGCGTCGCCGAGCAGGCCGCGAGGCTTCTCCCTGCGGGCGTTCTCGGGGACACCGGCGTCGGCGGGCGCGCCGACACCCGTCGGCTGCTCGACGGGGGGCGTGCTCACGATCGAAGCGGCAGTCGGGTCACTCATAGCGGATCCTCGGGTCCAGGGCGGCGTAGAGCAGGTCGACCAGCAGGTTCATCAGCAGGTAGACCAGCACCAGGACCACCACGATGGAGACAACGGTAGCGCTCTCCTTGGTGACGATCGCCCGGAAGACCTGGCGACCGATCCCGTTGATCTGGAAGATGCCCTCGGTGACGATCGCGCCGCCCATCAGGGCGCCGAGGTCGGTGCCGAGCAGGGTCACCACCGGGATGAGGGAGTTGCGCAGCAGGTGTACCCCGACCACCCGGCGCATCGGCAGACCCTTGGCGATCGCCGTGCGGACGTAGTCGGCTCGCCGGTTCTCGGCGATGCTCGTCCGGGCCACCCGGGCGATGTACGCCATGGAGGCGCTACCGAGCACGAAGCCGGGAAGGATCAGTTCGGAGATCCGCATCTCGTTGGAGACGGTGGGCTTGACGATGCCCCACTGGACGCCGAAGAGCCACTGCAGCACGAAGCCGATGACGAAGATCGGCAGCGCGAGCAGGAACAGGGTGGAGACCAGGACCAGGTTGTCCAGGAAGCCGTTGCGGCGCAGGCCGGTCAGCACGCCGGCGGTGAGGCCGATGACCGCCTCGATGATCAGCGCGACCATGGCCAGCTTCAGCGTGTTCGGGTACGACGTGGCGATGATGTCACCGATCGGGCGGCCGCCGAAGGTGGAGCCGAAGTCGCCCTGGAACAGGTTCTGCATGTAGTTGCCGTACTGCACCCAGATCGACTGATCGAGCTTGAACTTCTCGGTCATCATGTTGACGTACGCGTCCGGGCAGGCGCGTTCGCCGCACTTGCCGGCGAACGGGTCGCCGGGCACCGACCACACGAGCCAGTAGATCAGGAACGTCGTCCCGATGAAGACCGGGATGAGTTGAAGCAGCCGTCTCAACAGATAACGGCCCATGGGGTGGTCCTCCAGACAGGGGGCGCGTCGGACGGCCGACACGGGGATGACAGACGTTGCGAGGAGATGTTGTAACACCTTCTCGCGGAACGGCCCAGGTCGGGCTCACCGGTAGGTGAGCCCGACCCGGGGTCAGACCGTTCTGATCAGAGCTCGACCGAGGTCAGGTCCAGCTCGCCGACGTTGGTCAGCTCGATCTTCTTGATCTTCTCCGAGTGGCCGGACTGCTGGCCGCTGAAGTAGACCGGGATCGTCGGGACGTCCTGGTCGATCAGGGCCACCGCCTCGGCGAACTTGGCGTGCGCAGCCTCCAGGTTCGGCGCGGAGCTGGCCTCCTTGGCCAGGGCGTCGACCTTCGGGTTGCTGTACAGACCGTCGTTCGAGGAACCACCGGTCACGTAGAGCGGGTTGACCCAGTTCTCCACGTCCGGGTAGTCCTGCTGCCAGCCGGCGCGGTACATGCCCTTCATCTTGTGGGCGTTGATGTTCTGGCGGAACACCGCGAAGGTCGGCATGCCCTCGGCGCGGGCGTTGATGTTGAGGTTGGTCTTGACCTGCTGCGCGACGGCCTCCATCCACTCCTTGTGGCTGGCGTCGGCGTTGTAGTACATGACCAGCTCGCCCTGGAAGCCGCCGGCCTCGGCGAGCAGCTTCTTGGCCTCTTCGACGTTGAACTGGCAGGCGGTGCAGTTGCCCGGCTTGGCGCCCGGGGTCAGCGGGTTCGCCCAGCTGTCGGCCGGCTTGCGGGCACCGAAGAAGATCTTGTCGCTGATCTCCTGGCGGTTGATCGACAGCGAGATCGCGCGACGCAGCTTCGCGTTGGTGAAGCGCTTGTCGTAGATCGGGAAGGCGATGATGCCGGTCGACGGGATGGTGGTCTGGATGGCCTTGTCGCCAAGGTCGGCCTTCCACTTGTCACCCGCGAGCGAGGAGACCGGGACCTGCTGCTGGAAGTCCAGGTTGCCGGAGACCAGGTCGTTGTAGGCCGCCGTGTCGTCCTGGTAGATCTTGACGGTGACGTCCTTGATCTTCATCTTGTCGCGCAGCGAGTAGTCGTCGAAGCGCGTCAGCTTGAGCTGGACGTCGTCCTCCCACGACACGAACTTGACCGGGCCGTTACCGATCGGCTTCTTGCCGAAGGCCTCGGCGCCCTGCGTGAAGAACGCGTCCGGCAGCGGCATGAAGGTGCTGTAGCCGAGCTTGGTCGGGAAGACGGCGGTCGGCGCAGCCAGGGTGACCTTGAAGGTCCAGTCGTCGACGACCTCGAGGCCGGACATCTCCTTCTTGGCCGGCTCGGGGGCCTTCTTCGGGCCCTCGGCGCCGTCCGGGTCCTCGGTGTTGACGTCCGAGAAGCCCTTGATGTCGGCGAAGAAGCTGCCGTTCTGCGCGCCGTTCGGCGAGTAGGCGCCCCAGTTCCAGGCGTCCACGAAGTTCTTGGCCTTGACGGTGGTGCCGTCGTGGAACTTCGTGTCCTTCTTGATCTTGACCGTGTAGACCGTGGAGTCGGTCGTCTCGATCGACTCGGCGAGAGCGTTGCGCGGAGCGCTGCCGTCGTTGGGGTACTCGACCAGACCGGTCCACATCCAGTCGATGATCTTGCCACCACCGGTCTCGGTGGTGTTCGACGGCACCAGGCCGTTCTCCGGCTGGGTGCCCTCGATGGTGATCGCGCCGTCGGCGCTCGCGCCGGCGTCGCCGCCTTCGCCATCGCTGCTCGAGCAACCGGACGCGACGAGCGCGAATGCCGCGCCCAGCGCGACCGCGCTGCTTGCCCGCTTCGAGACTCTCATTCCGAGGGGCCTCCTCTTTCTAAACCTGGTTCCGTCGTGGGTTTCACGCACGTATGGGGGGTGACACCGTCCGGCGCCCCGCAGCGCGGGACACCGGTTTCACCGCAGTGAATACGGGACAAGATGATGTACCGATCCGCCGGGCCACCCCACCCGTCGGGCTCGGCACCGCGCAGGCGCCGACAACCACGAACCACCCGCTCACAGCGGCGGCTGAGGTCATCAGGCCGTACGGAGTGCCTCACACCTGGGGTGAGGTGCTGCCACTGTGACACTCACCGGCCGCTTCCGTGAAGGTGCCGTTATCAAGCCGTTAGTTGGCTGCCACGTTGCCGATACTTGAGAAAAGATCATGAAGTGGGCCTGTCGTACCGCTCTGAGCAGGAAAGACATGGTCCAGCCGGTGCGCCGCCCGGCCCGTGGGCTCGATGCCTGTGAACTTCCCCGCCGCCGCTCCCGCGCTTTCCGAAGCCCGCCGGGCCCTAGCCGTTTATGCCCATCCGGCTGATGTCGACGTCGGCTGTGCGGGCACCATCGCCGGCCGGGTGGAGGAGGGTGCCGAGGACACGTACCTGCGCGTCACCCGCGGGGACCCGGGCGGATCCGGCCCGACCTCGTACTGACGGATTCGCCGCTGGCCCGGTGCAAGCACCTCGTCGGGACCCGGGTCCGCGCCGATCCCGATCGCCGTCGACGCGAAAGGCCCCGGCCCCGGCGCCGCGCGGAGCGGGTGCCGGGGCCGGAGCCGCGGAGCTGAGATGGATCAGGCCGTGAAGCGGAGCTTGCGCCGGCGGACCACCAGGACGGCTACCGCGCCGGCGGCGAGGAGCGCCACACCGGCGGCGATCGCGGCGGCGATCGGGGAACCGGTCAGCGGCAGGTCGCCGCCGTTGCTCGCCGGCGAGGTCGACGGCGCCGGGCTTCCCACCGGGGCGCTCGGCGACGGCGACTCCGCCGGGGTGGTCGGCGACGGCGACGGGCTCTCGGACGGCGTGGTCGGCGTCGGGGCGGCGGCGAACGCGGCCCCGGCCTTGGCGGTCACCGTCGCGCCGGTGCTGCCGCCAAGGATCAGCTTCTGCTTCTGGTCCTTGCCACCGGTGAAGAGGAAGACCCGGCCGAAGGAGACCGAGTCCTGGGCGGAAACGGTCACGGTCACGTCGCCGGCGCCCTCGGCGGACAGCCAGAACCGCCCACCGTTGGTGGTCTTCGTGACCGGCTTGCCCTCGGCGTCGACCGCCGCGCCGCCGCTGACCGCGACCGTGATGTCGCCGGCCGGGCCCTTGACCGTGAACGGACCGGCCTTCTCCCCGACGGTGGCCGTGGCGCTCGCCGGGTCCACGCTCAGCTCGGCCTTCGGCTCGGGCTGGTCGGTCGCGTTCGTGACCAGGTAGTCGTGGACCTTCTTGACCACGTCGTACTGCTGCTTGCCGAGCAGACCCCGGTCGGCGACCCAGTCACCCAGCTCGACGCCGTCGCTGAAGTGCCAGACCGCGGTCTGGGTGCCGAAGTAGAGCAGCTTCTCGGCGTCGGCCTTCTCCGGCACCGTGGCACCGGCAGCCACGAGCAGCTTGGCCTGGTCGGCGTTCGGGTGGCCGTGGGTCAGCACCCACTGCACCTTGCCCAGGTTCTTCACCTGGGACTCGTCCCAGGTGCCCTCCTGGTATTCCCCGTCCCGAGCCACCGGGGTGTGGAAGTCGATGCAAAAGACCGGGACGAGCTGTCCCTGCATCTTCAGCGCCAGCCCGCCGACGCCCTTGGGGGCGTCGTTCAGCATCAGCGTGACACCGCCGCCCACCGACTTGGCGACACCGGTGGCCGGGTCGTCGGCGGCGGCCGGCGCGGCAGAGCCGAGCGCCAACGCGCCACCGGCGACGGTCGCCAGGGCGATCCGCGCCCAGCGCCGTCCTCGTTGTCCGAACATCAGATTCGTGCACCTCTCCCCAGGGGTGACCCGCCCGTGGCGGGTTGCGTGAAGCCGCCGTTCCCGCGGGATGCGCACCACCCGCACGCGAGAACGCGACGGGGCATTATCGGACGCGAATTGATCGTTTGTCAGCCCCTGCGGGCCGCATTCGAGGCTTCTGTCCTAAATGACGGGGAAGAGGAATCGATCACACCAGCCGGCGGTCCGCCGCCCACCGCGACAGCTCGTACCGGTTGGACATCTGGAGCTTGCGGAGCACGTTCGACACGTGCGTCTCGACCGTTTTGATCGAGATGTAGAGCTCCTTGGCGATCTCCTTGTACGCGTACCCCCGGGCGAGCAGCCGGAGCACCTCGCGCTCGCGGTTGGTGAGCTGGTCCAGCTCCGGGTCGGCCACCGGCGCGTCCGGCCGGGCCGCGAACGCGTCCAGCACGAACCCGGCCAGCCGGGGGCTGAACACGGCGTCGCCGTCGGCCACCCGGCGGATCGCGGCGGTCAACTCGTCCGGGGAGATGGTCTTGGTGACGTAGCCCCGGGCGCCGGCCCGGATCAGCCCTATCACGTCCTCCGCCGCGTCCGAGACGCTCAACGCCAGGAACTTGACCTGCGGGTGCGTACGCCGCATCGCCTCCAGCACCGCCCGGCCGCCGCCGTCGGGCATGTGCACGTCGAGCAGCACCACGTCGGGCTGCGTGGCGGCGATCCGGCTGACCGCCTCGCCGACGGTGCTCGCCTCCCCCACCACCTCCACGTGCCCGCCCAGCTCCGCGCGGACCCCCGCACGGAACATCGCGTGATCGTCGACGAGGAAGACCCGCAGCCGCTCGACGCGGGCACCCGCTCCCTCGACCGGTTCCATCGACTGCTCGGCCATCACTTGTCCCTTTCCGCTGTGGACGGGTCCCGGGAGATCGGCAGGATCAACCGGACCTCGGTCCCCTCCCCCGGCTCGGACCGGATCTCGGCCCGGCCGCCGTGCCGCTTCATCCGCCCGATGATCGAGCCCCGGACGCCGTGCCGGTGATCCTCCACCGTAGCCGGGTCGAAGCCCTTCCCCCGGTCCCGGACGAAGACGCTGACCTGATCGGGCTCCACCTCGGCGTAGAGCGAGACGGTCTGCACCTCGGCGTGCCGGGCGGCGTTGACCAGCGCCTCACGGGCGGCCGCGACCAGCGCGCCGACCCGTTCGTCGGTTTCCCGGTCGCCGACCACCACCGTCTCGACGGTGATCGCGAACGTGTCCTCGACCTCCGCGGCGCCCTGCTCCAGCGCGGCGGCGAAGCGTTCGGTCGGCGAGGCGGTGGGCTTGTAGAGCCAGTTGCGCAGCGAGCGCTCCTGGCCGCGGGCGAGCCGCTGGACGGTCTTGACGTCGGCGGCGTTGCGTTGGATCAGAGCCAGCGTGTGCAGCACCTGGTCGTGCACCATGGCGGCCAGCTCGGCCCGCTCCTGCTCGCGGATACGCCCCTCGCGCTCCGAGCGGAGCTGGTTGTACGTCCGCCACAGCACGGGCGCGGCCACCACGCCGACCCCGGCGAGCCCGACCAGCGCGAAGATCACGCCGTTGAGCACGGCGTCGAAGTTCTGCGAAGGGGAGTAGACGGCGGCGACGCCGATGATGCCGACGGCGACCAGCACCCCGCCGCCGATGAACCGGAGCACGAACGCCCGCCGGTCGCTCTCCTCCACCACCGCGCCCAGCCAGGGCACCGGCATGGAGTCGCCCCACTGCCGCCGCCGCTCCGGGGCCGACTGGTGCCAGATCACCCCGGCGCCGACCGCGATGATCGCCACCAGCCAGCCGGCGGTGCCGGCCGCGCCGACCGAGTCGAAGACCATCACCTGGACCAGCAGCACACCGAGGCCGATCGCCACGAACGGCAGCAGCTGGGCGAGGTCCCGGCGGGGCGCCACGCCGGGGTCGCCGGGTCGCAGCGGCACCACCGCCCAGAAGGCCGCGTAGAGCAGCAGGCCGAGACCGCTCAGGCCGAGCAGCACCATGAAGGCGACCCGCACCCGGAGCACCGAGATGCCGAGGTGGTCGGCGATGCCGGCGGCCACCCCGGCGGCCATCCGGTGCTCGGGGGCGCGGTAGAGGCGAGGTGGCTGGGTCACGGCACTGATCGGAACTCCCTGGTCACGAGGGGCACGGCGTGCGCGACCGTCAGCGGTCGGCGCCGGTTCGATCGTCACACGCGCGACGGCCCCCGGACCACGGGGACGCCCCCGACATTCGCAGCCGCCGGATCTCAGGGTGGGGTCAGGGTCGGCTCCGGTGGTCGCTCGGGCCGCCGGGGCAGCAGGATCGAGGGCATGACCGAGGAATCTGCCCAGCCCCGACACCCCGGGGCGGCACCACCGGGCGGAACACCGCCACCCCCGCAGGCCCCGGCCGGTGCCTCCGCCACGCCCTGGCCCGTCCCGCCGGTGGCTGCTCCCGGGGCCGCGGGACCGGCCGGTGGGC
>NZ_JAMOKF010000084.1 GCF_023656545.1 Micromonospora phytophila
AGTTCGGTGCGCGCCGCCCCGGCGCCCGCCGTCACGTGCACCCCGGCCCGCAGGTCCCGGTAGTTGGTGACCCGCATCGCGGCCAGCCGCTCCCGCTCCTCACCGGTCAGCGCCCGCGGTGGTGCCGGCTGGTCGGGCGCCCAGCTCAGCAGCGCGGCGACGAGCGCGGCGGCGGAGAGCGCGGCCACCACGGCGAGCACGACGAGGGTGGTGCGGCGGCGGCCGACCACGAACCGCGGGACGGTGCCGGGATGACCGTCGTCGCGGCGCTCGCGGCTCTGGGGGTCGGGCGCGGCGTCGGGGCGGACGGCCCGGTCGGGGGAGGTCTCCACGGTGGTTGAACGGAACTCGCGGCCGTGGGGTGACGAGCAGGGGCGCTCGCGGCGGCCGGTCTGCGCCTCGAGCGCGACCACGTCGGGTGCGCACGCCGGACGTGCCGGGTGCTGCGACCCCTGTGCCGGGGGCGGGCCGGCTGTGCGGCCTGGCCACCTGCCCGGTCGGCCGCCGCGAGCGGCCTACATCGAGAGCCTAGCCCGGTGACATGGGCCACACAATGGGAATATCGAAGCCGATCACGGACCGACGGTAGTCGGCCTGGAGTGTCGGACCTCCGGCGTACCGTTGATGTCATGGCGCTCGACATTCCCCGGCTCGACGGCCGCTTCCAGGTCGTCAGCGACTTCCAGCCGGCCGGCGACCAACCGGCGGCCATCGACGACCTGGAGCGTCGGGTCCGACGCGGCGACCGCAACACGGTGCTGCTCGGCGCGACCGGCACCGGCAAGAGCGCCACCACCGCGTGGCTGGTCGAGCGGTTGCAGCGCCCGACGTTGGTGCTCGCCCCCAACAAGACCCTCTGCGCGCAGCTGGCCAAGGAGTTCAGCGAGCTGCTGCCGCACAACGCGGTCGAATACTTCGTCTCCTACTACGACTACTACCAGCCCGAGGCCTACATCCCGCAGACCGACACCTACATCGAGAAGGACTCCTCGATCAACGAGGAGGTCGAGCGGCTGCGGCACTCGGCGACCATGTCGCTGCTCACCCGCCGCGACGTGATCGTGGTGGCCACCGTCTCGGCGATCTACGGCCTGGGCACCCCCGAGGAATACCTCGAGCGCGCCGTCCGGGTCGCCGTCGGGCAGGAGCTCGACCGCGACCAGCTGCTGCGCCGCCTGGTCGACATCCAGTACACGCGCAACGACATGGCCTTCAACCGGGGCACCTTCCGGGTCCGGGGCGACACGCTGGAGATCATCCCGGCGTACGAGGAGCTGGCGGTCCGCATCGAGCTCTTCGGCGACGAGGTGGAGAAGCTCTACTACCTCAACCCGCTCACCGGCGACGTGGTCAAGGAGGTCGACCAGCTGGTGATCTTCCCGGCCACCCACTACGCGGCCGGCCCGGAGCGGATGGAGCGGGCGATCCGCGACATCGAGGTCGAGCTGGCCGAGCGGCTGGCCGAGCTGGAGCGGCAGGGCAAGCTGCTGGAGGCCCAGCGGCTGCGGATGCGCACCACCTACGACATCGAGATGATGCGCCAGGTCGGGTTCTGCTCCGGCATCGAGAACTACTCCATGCACATGGACGGGCGGCTGCCCGGCAGCCCCCCGCACTGCCTGCTCGACTACTTCCCCGACGACTTCCTCACCGTGGTCGACGAGTCGCACGTGACCATCCCGCAGATCGGCGGCATGTACGAGGGCGACGCCTCCCGCAAGCGGATGCTGATCGACCACGGGTTCCGGCTGCCCAGCGCCGCCGACAACCGCCCGCTGCGCTTCGACGAGTTCCTGGAGCGGGTCGGCCAGATGGTCTACCTCTCCGCCACCCCGGGCCCGTGGGAGCTGGAGCAGGCCCAGGGTGAGTTCGTCGAGCAGGTGATCCGCCCCACCGGGCTGGTCGACCCGCAGGTCGTGATCAAGCCGACCAAGGGCCAGATCGACGACCTGATGCACGAGATCAAGCTGCGCACCGAGCGCGACGAGCGGGTGCTGGTCACCACGCTGACCAAGAAGATGGCCGAGGATCTCTCCGACTACCTCCTGGAGAACGGCATCCGGGTGCGCTACCTGCACTCCGAGGTGGACACGCTGCGCCGGGTGGAGCTGCTGCGCGAGCTGCGCAAGGGTGACTACGACGTGCTGGTCGGCATCAACCTGCTCCGGGAGGGTCTCGACCTGCCCGAGGTGTCGCTGGTGGCGATCCTCGACGCCGACAAGGAGGGCTTCCTGCGCAGCGGCCGGTCGCTGATCCAGACCATCGGCCGCGCCGCCCGTAACGTCTCCGGCCAGGTGCACATGTACGCCGACAAGATCACTCCGTCGATGGCGGCGGCGATCGACGAGACCGACCGGCGTCGGGCCAAGCAGATCGCGCACAACGAGGCGCACGGGATCAGCCCGGAGCCGCTGCGCAAGAAGATCCACGACATCCTCGACGACATCTACCGCGAGGCGGAGGACACCGAGAATTCGCGGGTCGGCGGCGCGGTGCGGCAGCTCTCCCGCGGCAAGGCGCCGGTCAAGGAGACCCGCAGCCGCAGCCGGGCCGGGGGCGCCGGGCCGGCGCGGGAGGGGATGGCCCGCGCCGAGCTGGCCCAGCTCATCCAGGAACTCAACGACCAGATGCTGGCCGCGGCGCGGGAGTTGCAGTTCGAGCTGGCGGCCCGGATCCGGGACGAGGTCGCCGACCTCAAGAAGGAGATGCGCGGCATGGACGCCGCCGGGGTCAAGTGACGGGCACGACGCCGCCGGCCTGACCCACCGACGTACGCGGCCACGGCCACCCGTCGGCGGCTCACGGCGGGGCGGAGCGGGTGGTGTGAGGACGGGTGGTCGCAGGTGGACGTGGCGGACGCGCCGGTGGGGGAGATGGTCCTCGGCGTGCCCGACGTCCGGCTGCGCCCGTTCGTGGACCGCTACGTCGGCTACCGCGAGCGGGCGGAGCTGCCGCTGGTCCGCCGGGAGGTGGCCGGCGCCTTCGTGGTGGTCATCCTCGGCTGGGGCGCCCCGCTGGACGTGGTCGACCCGCGCAGCGTCGAGCGCAGCGCCTGGGGGGTGGACTCGTTCGTGGCCGGCGCCTTCGACGCCCAGGTCTACGTGGCGGTCGAGGACGTCGACGCACACTGCGCCCGAGCCCGAGCCGCCGGCGCCGAGATCGTCCGGGAACCTCTCGACACCGACTACGGCTCACGCGACTACACCGCTCGTGACCTGGCCGGCAACGTGTGGTCCTTTGGCACGTACCGACCCTGACTCGCCGCGGGCGGGGTCCGCTCGACGGACGGGGGCGACCGGGCCTGGTTGCGGTACGCGAGCAGACTATTGCGCTGGGTGATCGTCCTGCGTACTCTCCCTCGGTGGGGAGGCGGAGGGATGCCGTTGCCAACGAGTCCGGTCATTCGACGCGCGCGGCTCGGAGCCGAGCTGCGCCAGCTGCGCCGCCGCGAGGCGCTCACGCTGGAGCAGGTCTGCGACCGGCTGGGCTGGGCCTCCACCTCGAAGCTGTCGCGCATCGAGCTCGGCCAGAGCCGGCCGGACCTCGCCGACGTGCTCGACCTGCTCGACGTCTACCGGGTGCCGCCGTCGCAGCGCGACGCCCTCATCGTCATCGCCCGCGACGCCGCGACGAGTCGGGGCTGGTGGAAGGCGATGGGCGAGATGGGCGAGCGGCAGCGCACCTACGCCGAGCTGGAGGCGGGCGCGGCGAGCATCGTCGACTGGCAGCCCGCCGTCGTCCCGGGGCTGCTGCAGGTCCCGGCGTACGCCCGGCTGCGGATCGCCGCCGGCCGGCTGCTGGACCCCACGGTGGACGTGGAGGCCGACGTGCGCGCCCGGTCGGTGCGCCACGAGGTGCTCCACCGGGCGGACCCGCCCCGGTACACCGCGCTGCTCGCCGAGTCCGCGTGCGAGTCAGGCGAGATCCCGGTCGAGGTGTGGCGGGAGCAGCTGGCGCACCTGGTCGAGCTGGCCAACCTGCCGCACGTGACGATCCGGCTGCTGCCCCGGGGCGTCGTGCCGCGGGGCGGGGTGCACCCGTTCACCCCGTACTCCTGCTACTCGTTCCCGGACCCGGCGGACCCGCGCACCGTGATGCTGGAGGCGCTGACCACCGACGTCCGCCTGGTCAGCGCGACCGACGTCGACCGCTACGAGCGGCTCACCGACTGGCTGCTGGACGTCGCCCTGCCGGCGCAGGAGACGGTCGCGGCGTTGACCCGACGCCTCGGCGACTGAGCCGGCCGGCGGCAACCGCCCTCCGAGTCGGTCACCCCGTCGACCGGCCGCGGGCGAGCGTGCCTCGCCGCGCGGCCACCGGGCCCGGCGCCCCCGAGCCCGTCGGGACCGGCGGCCGGCGCGTGCACGGCGCACGGTAGAGCGGGGGTACGACAACCTCAGGCCGGTACGTCCACGAAGTGCTCGACGCGCGGCGGGTTGGCGAAGTGCGCGCCGATCAACGCCCGCCACTGCTGGAACCTCTCGGTGGCCCGGAACTGCTCCTCGTGCGCCTCGACCGAGTCCCACTCGACCAGCAGCACGAACCGGGACTCGGATTCGATCCCCCGGGTCATCCGCACCGACCGGCAGCCCTCGGCGCCGGTGAGGATCGCCTTCGCCTTCGCGTACGCCGCGGCGAATTCGTCCTCGTGTCCGGGGATCACGTCGATGAGCGCGACTTCAAGCACCATGCCGGCAGCCTTTCACGCCGCCCTGCCCGGTTACCGCCGTGGGGGGCTGTTCCCGACGGGTGAGCGGATCTAGGGTGGGCGCGCGGAAAGGGGAGACGCATGATCGACTGGCTCACCGGGACGGCGTTCACCGTGGCCGGCGCCGGCACCACCTGGGCGGAGCTGCTGGGCTTCGCCACGGGGGTGCTCACCGTGTGGCTGGTGGCCCGGCAACGCATCGCGAACTGGCCGGTCGGCATCGCCAACGTGCTGCTGCTGATGCTGCTGTTCTGGACCGCCGGCCTGTACGCCGACGCCGGCCTCCAGATCGTCTACGTCGGCCTGGGCCTCTACGGGTGGTGGGCGTGGCTCTTCGGCGGCCGGCGGCGCACCCGGCTGACGGTCGGCCGGACCAGCCCTCGGGAGTGGTGGGCGCTGGCGGTGGCCGGGGTGGCCCTGACCGGGGCGCTCTGGGCGTTGCTGGACCAGGCCACCGACTCCACGGTGCCGCTGCCCGACGCGCTGACCACCGCGCTCTCCCTGCTGGCCACGTACGGCCAGACCCGCAAGCGGGTGGAGAGTTGGTGGCTGTGGATCGCCGCCGACCTGATCTACATCCCGCTCTACGCCTACAAGGGGTTGTACCTCACCTCGGCGCTCTACCTGATCTTCCTCGGCCTCTGCGTGCTCGGGCTGCGCGAGTGGCGGGCGGACCTGCGGCGCGGCGACGCCCCGACCCCGGTGCCGCCCGGTCCGGCGCCGGTGCCCGCGTGAGCGCCGCACCGACCGGCGGGCCGACGCAGCGAGCGGACACCGACGACGCCCCACCCACGGCCGGCGGCAGCACGGTCGGCGGCCGGACTGCGCCCGGCACCCGGCCGTCGCCGGACGGGAGCCGGGTCGGGGCGGTGCGGTTCCGGCACGGGCTGGTGGTCGGCAAGTTCTACCCGCCGCACGCGGGACACCATGCGCTGATCGAGGCCGCCGCCGCCCGCTGCGCGGCGGTCACCGTGGTGGTGGCGCCGTCCCGCCGGGAGTCGATCCCGCTCGACCTGCGGCTGCGGTGGCTGCGCGAGGTGCACGCGGGCACCCCCTGGGTCCGCTTCGTCGGTCGCTACGACGACCATCCGGTGGACTACGCCGACGCGGACGTGTGGGACCTGCACTGCGCGGTGTTCCGCGAGGCGATCGGCGGGGACCGGGTCGACGCGGTCTTCTCCTCCGAGGCGTACGGCGAGGAGTTGGCCCGGCGCTTCGACGCCGTACCCGTGTGTGTGGATCTCGAACGGCGGAGGGTGCCGGTCTCCGGCACCTCCGTGCGCGCGGACCCGGCGGGTCACTGGGACCGGCTCGCGCCGCCGGTGCGGGCGTGGTTCGTCCGGCGGGTGGTCGTCGTCGGCGCGGAGTCCACCGGCACCACCACGATGGCCGCCGCCCTCGCCGCCCACTACCGCACCCGCTGGGTCCCGGAGTACGGGCGGGAGTTGACCGCCCGGAAGCTGGCCCGGTTGCGCGAGCGGACGCCGGAGGCGAGCGTCTTCGACGTCACCTGGGACCGGGACGACTTCGTCGAGGTGGTCCGCGAGCAGCAGGCGGCGGAGGACGCCGCCGCCCGGGACTCCGCTGCGCTGCTGTTCTGCGACACCGACGCCCGGGCCACCGCGGTCTGGGAGGAGCGCTACCTCGGCGCTACCTCGGCGCGGGTGCGGGCGGCGGCCCGGCGCCCGGCGCTCTATCTGCTGACCGACCACGTCGGGGTGCCCTTCGACGACGACGGCCTGCGCGACGGGGAGCACCTGCGGGCGTGGATGACCGACCGGTTCCGGGCGGAGCTGGCCGGATGCGGAGTTCCGGTGGTGGAACTCACCGGCCCGCACGATCGGCGGCTGGCCCGCGCGGTGGCGGCCTGCGACGCGCTCCTGGCCGCCGGCTGGTCGCTCACCGACCCGCTCGCCGCACCGCCCTGACCCCGGCGATCGGTCAGCTAGCCTCCTAGGAAGCCGTAGCGGTGGTGGGCGTCGGCACCCGCGGGTCCCGGTTGGCGATCTCCGCGGGTGCAGGGGTGGGGGAAGACACCGCGAGCCCGACGTGCGGTCACTGGGTGCGGTGGGCAACAATGGCGGATGAGGAGGGGAGTATTCCCCCGCGACGGAGTCGTCAGCACGGTCGAGCGCCGGCCCACCGGTGGGCGACCCGGCTCCGTCGGTCACCGTCCTTCGGGACGGTGGCGGAAGAGACCTCCGACAGTCACCACAGTTCAGCGTCGTCGGCACACCGCGCCCGGTGAGGGCGTACGGTGTGCCCGTCGTTGCGTGTCTGCCGGAGGAATGAACCTTGGACGTGTCCGGACTGGTCTGGGCGGGGACGCTCGTCGCACTGACCGCGATCCTGCTCGTGGACCTGCTGATCATCGGTCGGCGCCCGCACGAGCCCAGCGTGCGCGAGTCGAGCCTCTGGGTCGGCTTCTACGTCGCCCTGGCCCTCATCTTCGGCGCCGGCGTCTGGGTCGCCTCCGGCGCTAGCGCGGCGGGGCAGTTCTACACCGGCTGGTTGACCGAGTACAGCCTCTCGGTCGACAACCTCTTCGTCTTCGTGATCATCATGGCGCGGTTCGGGGTGCCCCGGCAGTACCAGCAGAAGGTGCTGCTCGTCGGCATCGTGCTGGCGCTGGTCATGCGGGGCGGCTTCATCGCGGCCGGCGCGGCGCTGATCTCCCAGTTCTCCTGGGTCTTCTACATCTTCGGCGCGTTCCTGATCTACACCGCGATCAACCTGGCCCGCCAGGGTGAGCCGGACGAGGACGAGTTCACCGAGAACATGCTGATCCGGTGGAGCCGCAAGGCGCTGCCGATCTCCAAGGACTACGACGGCGCGAAGCTGACCACGCACCAGGCCGGCAAGCGGCTCTTCACCCCGATGCTGATCGTGATGATCGCCATCGGCACCACCGACCTGATCTTCGCGCTCGACTCGATCCCGGCGATCTTCGGCATCACCCAGGAGCCGTACCTGGTCTTCACCGCCAACGTCTTCGCGCTGATGGGGCTGCGGCAGCTCTACTTCCTGCTCGGCGGCCTGCTGGACCGGCTGATCTACCTCAGCTACGGACTGGCCGTGGTGCTCGGCTTCATCGGCGTCAAGCTGGTGCTGGAGGCCCTGGCCGACAACAACCTGCCGTTCATCAACGGCGGTGAGCACGTGTCGTGGGCCCCGCACATCCCGATCTGGCTCTCGCTGCTGATCATCCTCGGGACCCTGGCGGTGGCCACCGCGGCCAGCCTGATCAAGTCGTCCCGCGACCGGCGCCGCGAGCTGGCCGAAGCCCGCCGCTGAGGCGTACGCGACGCGAACGAGGGGCGCTCCCGGCCGGGAGCGCTCCTCGTGTCGTACGGGTCAGACCCGGTGCACGCCGACCAGGGTTGCGGTGCGTTCCGCGGGCAGCTGCTCCTCCAGCACCCGGCGTTGCCGGTAGCAGGCGTGCAGCATCCGCCGGTCGTCGTCGGGGCGCGGCTCGGCGGTGACGACGCCGATGTGGTGGATCTTCCGTCCGGGCCGGGCGAAGAAGTAGAGGTCGCCGGGGCGTTCCGCGCCCAGCGGCACCGGGGTGGTCGCCCGGGCCTGGTCGTCGGCGTCGCGCGGCAGCACCACGCCGAGCCGCCGCCAGGCCAGGTGCACCAGGCCGGAGCAGTCGATGCCGTGCGCGGTCACCCCGCCCCAGACGTAGACGACGTCGAGCAGCCGCCGGGCGACGGCGAGGACCTCGCCGGCCGACGGGGGTGTGGTCGGCACCGGCACCGCGTGCCCGGCGGGCACCCAGAGCGGGTCGGCGTGCCCGGGGGCGTGCACCGGACGCCAGCCGTCGACCGCCGGCCCGGCCGGGGTCAGCCGGGTGCCGAGGACGAGGCCGGGCACCATCACGTCGCCGCCGGGCGCGGCGTGCAGGGCGGTGACCGTGGCGTCGACCACGAGCGGGTCGGTGTCGGTCACGTCGGTGGCCGGGGCGAGCTGGTCGGCGGGGAGCCAGCCGGGGTAGCCGCGCGGGTCGAGCTTCGCGGCCGGCTGCTCGAGGGCCACCACGTGCGCCCAGCCGTCGGGGCGCAGCTCGGTGACGAGCACCCGCTCGCCGAGCAGCAGCTGGCTCAGCACGCAGTCGCCGACCTGCTGGTCGGTGTCCATCCCGGAGATCCAGGCCGCGATGTCGGCGCGCGCGGCGAGGGCGGGGCGGTCGATGGGGCGTACCGCCTCGGGGGAGGTCCAGAGGGTCGCGACGGCGACCCGGACGACGGCCTCCCGGCCCGGTTGCAGTTCCACGCCCACCCCCAGCTCGCGTCGCCTACCCCCGCGACCCTATGAAAGTTTCCGACAGTCCTCAACCACGTGGCTGCACCTTTGCTTCAGCGACGGCGGTGACGCCGAGGCCGGGTGAGTCGGGCAGCACGACGGTGGCGCCGTCGTAGCGGATGCCGCCGCGCACCGGCGACCAGGCCAGCCACCAGGCGGCGTCCAGGTCGGGGACCGCGGTGGTGCGGTACGCGGCGGCCAGGCTGGCGGCGGCGCCGATGCCCACCTGGCTCTCCATCATCGATCCGATGACGGTGCCCATGTCGTGCGCGGCGGCCAGGTCGAGCAGGGTCCGGGCGGGGTGCAGCCCGCCGCACTTGGCGAGCTTGACGTTGACCATGTCGGCCGCCCGCCGGCGGATCACCTCGACCAGGTCCCGGACGCCGAAGACCGATTCGTCGGCGAGGATCGGCACGTCCACCCGGTCGCTGACCCAGGCGAGCCCGTCCAGGTCCCACCGGGGGACCGGCTGCTCGACCAGTTCCACGTCGAGCCCGGCGTCGGCGATACCGCGGATCACCCGGACCGCCTCGCGCGGGGTCCAGCCCTGGTTGGCGTCGAGCCGGATCCGCATCCCGGTGCCGACGGCGGCGCGCACGGCGCGGACCCGGTCCAGGTCGCCGGCGGCGTCGGTGCCCACCTTCAGCTTGAGCACCCCGAAGCCCTCCGCCTGCCGCTGCCGGGCCGCCGCCGCCAGGTCCACCGCGTCGCCGGCGGCGAGGGTGACGTCCGTCGGGACCCGCAGGGTCGCGCCGCCGAGCAGCCGCACCAGCGGTACGCCGAGCCGCCGCGCGGCCAGGTCGTGCAACGCCACGTCCACGGCGGCCTTGGCGGCCTCGTTGCCGGCCACCGCCCGCTGCACCTCGGTGCAGCGCGCCACCAGCTCGTCGGGGTCCCGGCCGGTCAGCATCGGACCGAGCAGCTCGCGGACGCACGACTCCGAACCGGCCACCGACGCGCCGGTCACCTGCCACACCTGCGGCGCCTCGCCGAAGCCGGACCGGCCGTCGCGGTCGACCACCTCGACGAGCAGGGTTTCCACGGTGGTGGTGCGGCGCAGGGCGGTGACGAACGGGGTGTGTAAGGGGGCGGAAAGCCGGTGGGTGCGTACCGCGGCGATCGTCATGTGCGGCACCCTATACGGACACGGGCAGGCACAGGGGAGGCCGGATGACCGGGCGAGACTGGCAACTGGTGGGCGCGCCGAACGCGCGGGATCTCGGCGGGATGGTGGGCGCCGACGGTCGGCGGGTGCGTCCGGGCGTGCTGCTGCGCACCCCGGCGCTGGGCCGGCTCATCGACGAGGACCTGCCGGTGCTGGCCAAGCTCGGCCCGGCGTGCGTGGTCGACCTGCGGGACGACTCGGAGATGGCGGTCGCGCCGCCGGACCGGCTGCCCGGTGAGCCGCGGGTGGTGCACCTGCCGGTGCACGACGCCGCGCACCCGGTCTTCACCTACGTCTCCGCGATGCTGCTCGGCCACGACCTGGGCGCGTACGCGGAGCTGGCCCGGCAGGGCACGCCCGCGGCGATGGCCGCGATCTACCGCTGGTTCGTGACCGGCGAGTCGGCCCGGGCGGGCTTCTCCGCGGCGGTCCGGCTGGCGGCGGCCCCGGAGAACCTGCCGCTGGTCTACCACTGCTCGGCCGGCAAGGACCGCACCGGTTGGCTGACGGTGGTGCTGCTCAGCGCGCTGGGCGTGGACGAGGTCACCATCCGGGCGGACTACCTGGCGAACAACCGGCTGACGGAGAGCCTGCGCGAGGTGATCCTGGAGGCGCTGCGGCAGCGGCAGCCGGGGCTGGACGTCGACGCGGTGCGGCCGGTGCTGGAGGTGCGCGCGGAGTACCTGGACGCCGCGTACGCGGAGGTCCGCCGGGTGCACGGTTCGTTCGGGGCGTACCTGCGGGACGGGCTCGGGATCACCGACGAGATCGTCGCCGCGCTGCGGACGCACCTGCTGGACTGATCGGCGCGGCGGCCGGGTCGGTGCGGCGGCGGGCTCAGGGCAGGCCGTACGCGTCGGCGAGCGCGTCGATCTCGGCGTCGAGCAGGGTCGCCGGGGCGAAGCCCATGCCGGCGAAGTGGCCGACCGCCTCCAGGCCGATCACGCCGTGCAGCCGCGCCCAGACGGTGACCGCGCCGGCCAGCGCGGCGCCGGCGTCGGCGTCGGCGTCGGGGGCGAACGCGTCGACCCAGGCGGCCACCTCCGGCGCGGTGTCGGACCAGCGGGCGAGCTGCTTTCGTAGCGCGGGGGCTCCCGGGCCGGGCCGCCCCTCGGCGAGGGCCGCGAGGAACGGCCCGAGCACCGCCCTGGCCCGGTCGACGGTCTCCGGCGGGGCCTGGTAGGTGGGGCTGGGTGGGCCGGTGAGCAGCAGGTAGCTCTGCGGGTGGGCGACGGCCCAGCCGCGGAACGCGGCCGCGAGGGCGTGCAGCCGGGCGCGGGCGGGGCGTCCGGCCGACGCCTCGGCGGCCTGCGCGACGACGTCGGCGAGGTCCGCGTACCCGTCGATGATCAGCTCGGTGAGCAGTTCGTCGCGGCTGCCGAAGTACTTGTAGAGGGCCGGGCCGGATACCCCGAGCCGCTTCGCGATTCCGTTCAGGGCGACGGCGGCGGCCCCGCCGGAGGCGACCTGTTGCAGGGCCGCCCGCTTGATCTCCCCGCGGACCTGGGCGCGGTAACGCCCGCGCGGGCCCTGGTCGCTGCTCGGCACGGTTGCCCTCCCGACGCTCGGCCGCGTGACCCGCGGCACTGTTGACACATCCTAACTTTGGTTAGAGGCTATAACCAACGTAAGTAGCCGTAACCCAAGGAGTTGAGATGGCTCAGCAGCTGCACGTCGTCCTCGGGACCGGACCCGCCGGCACCGCCCTCGCCGAGCACCTGCTCGGCCTCGGCCATCTGGTCCGCACGGTCAGCCGCAGCGGGCAAGCCGCCGTGACGGGCGCCGAGGGCGTCGCCGCCGACCTCACCGACGCCGGCCGGGCCGCCGCCGCGATGCAGGGCGCCACCGTCGTCTACCACTGCGCCAACGTCCCCTACGAGCGGCAGGTCGAGATCATGCCGCGCATGCAGGAGGCGGTCCTGACCGCGGTCGCCGCGACCGGCGCCCGGCTCGTCGTGCTCGACACGCTCTACCCGTACGGGCCGACCGGGGGCGTCGTGATGACCGAGGAGACCCCCTGGCGGGCGGTCAGCCGCAAGGGTCGAATGCGCGCCGACCTGGACGCCCGGTACCTCGCCGCGCACCGGGAGGGTCGGCTGCCGGTGGTGATGGGCCGCTCGGCGGACTTCTTCGGCCCCCGGGTGTTCAACTCCAGCCTCGGTGGCACCGTCTTCCCGGCCGCCCTCACCGGGAGCACGGCGCTGGCGCTGGGCGACATCGACCTGCCGCACAGCTACAGCTACGTCCCGGACGTCGCGGCCGCTCTGGCGCTGCTCGGCGCGCACCCGGAGGCCGCCGGCCGGATCTGGCACCTGCCCACCGCGCCGGCCCCCACCACCCGCGAGGTGCACCGGATCGTCGAGCGCCTGGTGGGCCGTCCGTTGGCCGTCGACGTCCTGGAATCCCCGCGGGCGTGGGGGCCGTTCGACGACGGCTTCATGCGCGAGTACGCCGAGCTGTTCTACCAGTACCAGGAACCGCAGATCATGGACTCGGCTGCCTTCGAGACCCGGTTCGGCCGGCGGCCCACCCCGCTGCCGGACGCGCTGGCCGACACCGTCGACTGGTTCCGCGCCGCGCTGGCCGCCCGCGCGTGAGCCGCCATCGGGGTTTCACCGCTCGCGTCGGGCTGGGCGCCCCCGCCTGAGCCGCGAGCGGGTTCACAGCTCCCGTCGGGCCTGCCACACGGCCGTGGAGATGTTCGCGATCAACCGGCAGGCGTCGTCCTCGATCTCCTCGCCGGTGGGGCCGCCGTCGGCGAGGTCGGTGGTGGTGCAGACCACGACCGCGTACGGGGGCGCGTCATCGGGGAAGACCACCCCGGCGCCGTGCCGCACGCCGCGTACCCAGCCGTTCTTGTGCGCGATGCGGGTGCCCTCGGGGAGCCCGGCGGCGAGATCCTCGCGGTGTTCCTGCGCGAAGAGCACGTCGAGCATGGCGGCGCAGCCGGCCGGCGAGGCGAGCGGGCCGGGGGCGTGCACGCCGGCGGCCAGCGCGCCGAGCAGGGCGGCCAGGTCGGCGGCGGTGACCAGGTTCGTGATGCCCGCCTCGCGGGCGGCGAAGTCCTCGATGCCCCGGCCGGTCACGCTGTGCCGGGCGCCGGCCAGCGCCCAGGCCTGCGCCACGCCGGGCAGGCCGACGCGGCCGATGACCAGGTTGGTGGCCAGGTTGCTGGAGCGGACGATCATCCGGTCGGCGAGCCAGCGCAGCGGTGCGTCGCCGCCGACCCGCTCCCAGACGGCGTCGTCGTTGTCGTAGTGCCGGGCGCAGGAGAACCGCGGCGCGCCGGGCTGCGCGGAGTCGAACTCGTTGCGCACCGGGACCGGGGTGTCCAGGTCGAGGGTGCCCGCCTCGGCGGCCCGGTACAGCGCGACGAGCACCGCGGCCTTCATCGTGCTCGCCGCGTAGTGGGTGGCGTCCGGATGCCGGGTCCAGGTGGGGCCGGCGCCGAGCCGCCCCACGTACGCGGAGACGGTGCCGGGCACCTTGTCCAGGCGCGCGTCGAGATCATCCCAGATCATGCCGGTGACCGTAGCCGATCGCCCACCGCCTCGCCCACGAGGTCCGCGCCCCGCCCGACGCCCGGCCCCCTCCCACCCGCCCCGCCGGGTTGATCATGAGGCTGACCGGCTTTTCGATCGCTCCAGCCCCCGCCAACCTCATGATCAACCCGGCGGGGCGGGGGGGCGGGGGAAGGGCGGGGGTGGGGCAGAAAGGGTGGAGCCCGGACCGCGTGGGGCGGTCCGGGCTCCGGGGTGGTGCGGGTGGGTCAGCCGGCGTGCTTGCGGCGGGCGGCGGCCCGGCCGCGCAGCGCCTGGTCGAGCACCACCTTGCGGATCCGGACGGCGACCGGGGTGACCTCGACGCACTCGTCCTCGCGGCAGAACTCCAGCGCCTGCTCCAGGGAGAGCTTGCGCGGCGGGATCAACTTCTCGGTCTCGTCCGAGGTCGAGGCCCGCATGTTGGTGAGCTTCTTCTCCTTGGTGATGTTGACGTCCATGTCGTCGGAGCGGGAGTTCTCCCCGACGATCATGCCCTCGTACACCTCGGTGGTCGGCTCGACGAAGAGCTGGCCGCGCTCCTGCAGGTTGATCATCGCGAACGGGGTAACGACGCCGGCCCGGTCGGCGACCAGCGAGCCGTTGTTGCGGGTCCGCAGCTCGCCGAACCACGGCTCGTAGGACTCGAACACGTGGTGCAGGATGCCGGTGCCCCGGGTGTCGGTGAGGAACTCGGTGCGGAAGCCGATGAGGCCACGCGCCGGCACCAGCCACTCCATCCGGATCCACCCGGTGCCGTGGTTGACCAGCTGCTCCATCCGGCCCTTGCGGGTCGCGAGGAGCTGGGTGATCGCGCCCAGGTACTCCTCGGGAGCGTCGATGGTCAGCCGCTCGACGGGCTCGCAGAGCTTGCCGTCGACCTCCTTGGTGACCACCTGCGGCTTGCCGACGGTCAGCTCGTAGTTCTCCCGCCGCATCTGCTCGACCAGGATGGCCAGCGCCAGCTCGCCGCGGCCCTGCACCTCCCACGCGTCGGGACGCTCGGTCGGCAGCACCCGCAGCGACACGTTGCCGACGAGCTCCTTGTCGAGCCGGTCCTTGACCATCCGGGCGGTGACCTTGGCGCCCTTGACCCGGCCGACCAGCGGCGAGGTGTTGGTGCCGATGGTCATCGAGATCGCGGGCTCGTCGACGGTGATCAGCGGCAGCGCCTGCGGGTTCTCCGGGTCGGCGAGGGTCTCACCGATCATGATCTCCGGGATGCCGGCGACCGCGATGATGTCGCCCGGGCCCGCCGAGTCGGCCGGCTTGCGCTCCAGGCCCTCGGTCATCAGCAGCTCGGAGATGCGCACCCGCTGGGTGCTGCCGTCGGTGCGGCACCAGGCCACGGTCTCGCCCTTGCGGATGGTGCCCTGCCGGATTCGGCACAGCGCCAGCCGGCCCAGGAACGGCGAGGCGTCGAGGTTGGTGACGTGCGCCTGCAACGGCGCGCCGTCCTCGTACGCGGGGGCCGGGATGGTGTCGAGCAGGGTGCGGAACAGCGGCTCCAGGGAGCTGCTGTCGTCGGGCACCGAGCCGTCGGCCGGCTGGGTCAGCGAGGCGATGCCGTCGCGGGCACAGGCGTAGACGATCGGGAAGTCGATCTGCTCCTCGTCGGCGTCCAGGTCGAGGAAGAGCTCGTAGGTGTCGTCCACGACCTCCTTGATCCGGGCGTCGGGGCGGTCCACCTTGTTGATCACGAGGATGATCGGCATGCGGGCCTTGAGCGCCTTGCGGAGCACGAAGCGGGTCTGCGGCAGCGGACCCTCACTGGCGTCGACCAGCAGGACCACGCCGTCGACCATGGTGAGGCCGCGTTCCACCTCGCCGCCGAAGTCGGCGTGACCCGGGGTGTCGATGATGTTGATGGTGACCGCGTCGGAGCCGTCCGCCGGCATGTACCGCACGCCGGTGTTCTTGGCCAGGATGGTGATGCCCTTTTCCCGCTCGAGGTCCCCCGAGTCCATCACCCGCTCGGTCGTCTCGCCGCGGGCGCCATAGGCGCCGGCCTGCCGCAACATGGCGTCGACCAGGGTCGTCTTGCCGTGGTCGACGTGGGCGATGATAGCGACGTTGCGGAGGTCGGTGCGAAGCTGCATACCCTCCATACTCCTGTCTACGGTTGCCGGGGCACATGTCGGGGTCTCCCCCCAGTTGGCCCGGATCTCTGCCGAAACTGCTGTTCCGACCGTTCCAGCGGCTGGCATGCTGACCCCCGTGTTCATGGGGGCCGGATGCATGACCTGCTGACCTCGCTGCAGGGCCTGCCGTCCCTGCTGATCTATGTGATCGCCGCGATGATCGTCGCGGGGGAGACCGCCGTGATCTTCGGTCTGCTGGTGCCGGGTGAGGCGACCCTGCTGCTGGTCGGCTTCCTAGCGTACGCGGGGACGCTGAGGCTCGCCCCGGCGCTGCTGGTGATGGTCGTTGCAGCAGTGATCGGCGACACACTGGCGTTCCGCTCCGGCCGCCGGTACGGGCCCCGGCTGCGCGCCGGCCGGCTGGGCGCGCGGGTCGGCCCGCAGCGGTGGAGCCGGGCGGACGCGATGCTGGGCCGGCTCGGCGGCCGGGGTGTGCTCACCGCCCGGTGGGTGGCCTTCGCCCGCACCCTGGTGCCCCGGCTGGCCGGGGCGGCGGGGATGCCGTACCGGCGGTTCGCGCCGTGGAACCTGGCCGGGGCGGTGACCTGGGTGGGTGCCTCCGTGCTGGCCGGCTACCTGGCCGGCGAGTCGTACGAGACGGTCTCCCGGCTGCTCGGCCGGGCCACCGGCGCGGTGCTGGTGCTGCTGGCCGCGCTGGTCGCGGTGGTGCTGGTCGGCCGGTGGCTGGGACGGAACCCGGACCCGGCCCGGGCGCTGCTGTCCCGGGCCGCCGGGCTGCCCCCGGTGCGCTGGCTCAGCGCCCGGTACGGGGTGTTGTTCCTCCTGCTCGCCCTGCGCATCGGGCCGGGCTGGACGCTGCTGCTCAACCTGGTCGCCGGGCTGCTGCTGCTCTTCGCCGCCGGGTTCGCCATCGCCTGGGTGCTGGGGGCGGTGGTCCGGCACAGCGGTCTGGGGGTGATCGACGGCGCGATCGCCGACTGGTTCGCCGACCGGCGTACCCCGGGGGCGGTGGACGCCACGCTCGCGGTGGTCTCGGTGCTGCGCGGCTCGTTCCTGATCGTGGTGGTGGCGGTGGTCGCCGCAGGGCTGGCCTGGCGGCACCGGCCCTGGCGGGCGGACCTGCTCAGCGTGGTCGGCACGGTCGGCGCGTTCGTGCCGCTGGTGGTGCTCGCCGTTGTGGCCGACCTGGCCGGGCCGGCGGCGGCCGGACCGGACGGTCGCGACGGTGTGTTGTTCCCGACACAGAACGCCGTGGTGACGGCGAGCCTGTGCACCCTCGCGTGGCTGCTGTCGCGGGGAGCGCGCTGGCCGGTGGCGGTGGCGGCGTGGACCGCCGCGGTGGCCGGCACCGTCGGCATCGTCGGCGCCCGTCTCTACCTGGGGCTGAGCACCGCGAGCGGCACCGCGACGTCGGTGCTGCTCGGGGTGGCGTGGACGGCGGTGTTCATGGTCGCCTGGGCCACCCGGGACCGGGCGCTCGGCGAGCACGCGAGCAGCGCCGAGCCGGCCGGGACGAGCGTCGACGCCTGAGTCGGGGACCGCGCCGACCACTCCCCGCGGTCATCGCCGCCGACAACCACGGCCACCCCGGTGGCACGGGAGGGTGAGCCGGTCACGGTGCCCAACCCGCGGTGCGTCTGCCGGGCTACCGACGACGCGGAAACGGGGGCCGTGGCGGCACCGCCACGGCCCCCGTCGTCGTCGCGACGCCGGTCAGTCCCGGGCGCTGACCGGCTCCCGCTCGACCGGGGTGTGCCCGGCCGGCTCGTGGGCGATCCGGCCCGGCCACCAGAACCGGTCGCCGAGCACGAACGCCAGCGCCGGCACGAGGACCGTCCGCACGAGCAGGGTGTCGAGCAGCACACCGATGCAGACGATGATCCCGATCTGGGTCAGCGTGATCAGCGGCAGCACGCCCAGGACGGCGAAGACCGCGGCGAGCAGGATGCCCGCGCTCGTGATGACCCCGCCGGTGACCCGCAGCGCGCAGAGCATGCCGTCGCGGGTGCCGGCCGTGCGGGCGTCCTCGCGGGCCCGGGTGACGAGGAAGATGTTGTAGTCCACGCCGAGGGCCACGAGGAACACGAAGGCGAGCAGCAGGACCCCGCTGTCCAGCGCCGGGAACCCGAGGACGTGGTCGAAGAGCAGCCACGCCGCGCCGAGGCTGGCGAAGAACGACGCGATGACGGTGAGCACGAGCAGCAGCGGCGCGATCAGCCCGCGCAGCAGCAGGACCAGGACGGCGCCGACGAGCAGCAGGATGATCGGCAGGATGAGCCGGAGGTCCTTCGCGTTGGCCTCCACGGTGTCGTAGGTCTCGGCGACCGAGCCGCCCACGACGGCCCCGGTGAAGGCGTCCGCGCCGTCGAGCGCGGGCGGGGCGGAGCCGGGGACCGCGGCGACCGCGTCGCGCAGCGCCTCGATCGCCCGGTCGGCGGCGACGGAGCCCGGCTCCGCCTCCAGCACCACGTCGACCTGGGCGACGGTGGCGCCCGCCTCGCCGGGGCGGGCGGCGGCGACGCCGGGGACGCCGGCGGCGACGTCGGTGACGGCTCGCGCCGCCGACGGGGCGGTCAGGACGGCGACCGGCTGGGTCGTACCGGCGGGGAACGCCGTGCCGAGGGTCTCCGCGCCGGCGACCGCCTCGGGCTTCACCCGGAACTGCTCGGTCTCCGACAGGCCGGTGCGGATGCCGAGCCCGCCGAGGGCGAGGCCGGCGAGC
>NZ_JAMOKF010000085.1 GCF_023656545.1 Micromonospora phytophila
TCCTCAACCCCGGCATCCTGGTGCCGTGAGGTGCGCGCCTTCGCGGTGATCCTCGGGCCGGCCGCGCGCCGCGGGCTGGCCCGCCTGATGCCGGTGGCCCACCACCTGCGCGCCGCCGGCGCGCGGATCCGGGTGGAGTACACGCAGAGCACCGAGCAGGCCCGCCGGTGCGCCGCCGAGGCGGTCGACGCCGGTGAGGTCGTCGTCGCCGCCGGCGGCGACGGCACCATCCGACTGCTCGCCGGTGCCGTCGTCGACGCCGGAGGGCTGCTCGGGGTCATCCCCGCCGGGCGCGGCAACGACCTGGCCCGTCAGCTGAAGCTGCCGCACTCCCCCACCGAGGTCGCCGACCTGCTGCTGCACGGTCGGCCCCGGCAGCTGGACGTGCTGCGCGTCGCGGGGCAGACGATCGTCGGAAGCGTCTACGTCGGCATCGACGCCGCCGCCAACGAACTGGCCAACCGCTCCCGCCTGCCCGCGTCGCTGGTGTATCCCACCACCGGGTTGCGTGCGCTGCTGCGCTGGCCCCGCACCCGGTACACGATCACCCTCGACGGCCGCACCGAGCAGGTGCACGCGTACACCGTCGTGGCCGCGAACTGCGGGTACTACGGTGGCGGGCTCCACGTCGCCCCGGCGGCGCGGCCCGACGACGGGATCCTGGAGGTGGTGGTGATCCGACACGCCAGCAGGCTGCTGTTCCCGATCGCCCTGTGGCGGATGCGTACCGGCTCGCACGTGCGGCTGCCGCAGGTCACCTCCTACCGCGCCAGCTCGGTCACCGTGCGCGCGGACCGTCCGGTCGCCGTGTACGGCGACGGGGACCCCGTCGGCCAGGCAGGGGCGGTGCACGTCGAGGTACGGCCGGGGGCGCTGCGGATCATCGCCGGCTAGGTGTTCTGTCTCGAAGTGCGTTAACGGCGGGTCAGTGCGTGCTGCTTGGCCCAGGTGGTGATGGTCCTGGCGATGGCCTCGGGTTGGTCCTCGGGTGCGTGGTGCCCGGCCGGGCCGCAGTGCCGGGTCTGCAGTGCGGCGATGTTGGCCTTGCACCACTCGGCCATCTCCGCGCCGATCAGTAGGGTCGGCGAGGAGTTGAAGGTGAGCAGCAGCTTGGGCACGTCGTGGCTGCTGGCCAGCCACTTGTCGTACTGCTCGACCCGGTCGGCGACGTCTGCCGGCTGCCCGTCTAGCGGTAGCGAGCGGGCCCATTCGAGGATGGGGCGGCGGCTGTCTCGGGTGGGGTACGGGGCCAGGTAGGCCGCCAGGTTCTGCTCGTCGACGGGGCGCAGTACACCCCCGGTGAAGGCTGACTCCAGGAAGAAGGTCCGGTCGAGCACCAGTTCCTCGCCCTTCGGTCCGCGCATGGCCTCGGCGCGTGACCGGGGTCCGTCGCCCAGCTCGCTCCAGGACATGGGCCGTACGATCGTCTCGAAGAAGGCCACGCCGCGGACCCGGTCGGGGTGCCGGGCCGCCCAGTCGAAGGCGAGCGCTCCGCCCCAGTCGTGGCCGACGAGTACCACGTCGTCCAGGCCCAGCTGGTCGAACCAGGCGTTCAAGTAGCGGGCGTGGTCGGCGAACCGGTAGGCCACGTCGGGCTTGCCGGAGCGGCCCATGCCGATCAGGTCCGGGGCGAGCAGGCGGGTGGGCAGGTCGACCGCGGGCAGCACGTTGCGCCACAGGTGGGATGAGCCGGGGTTGCCGTGCAGAAAGACGACGGGGATGCCGTCGCCGGGTACCTCCTCGTGGTACATGGTCGAGTCCAGCACGTTCGTGACCGGCATGACGGCCTCCGATTCGTTCGTCACACTAACGTTTCCGTGATCGACGCTAGGCCGTTAGTGTGACTAACGCAAGGGGTATCCTGGTGGCGTGAGCGACAGCACGCCCCACGACACGTCCGCAGCGACGCGACCAGGCGACCGGCGGGCGGGTGCCGAGCGCCTGCGCAGGCTGCCCACCCGGCTGCTATCCCTGGCCGCGATCCATTCCGATCGTCGGGTCAACGAGGAGCTGGCCCACGTGGATGCCCGCAAGTGGCACTACGCGGTGCTCGCGACGCTGGACGAGTTCGCCCCCGCGAGCCAGGCCGAGCTGAGCTCACGCACCGGCATCTATCGCAGCGACCTGGTCGCGGTCATCAACGAACTGGCCGACCGAGGGCTGGTCGAACGCGCACCGGACCCTGCCGACCGCCGGCGCAACATGGTCACGCTGACTGGGCCGGGCCGCCGGCAGTTGCTCAGGCTGGACAAGGTGCTCGCCGACGTGGAAGACGAGGTGCTGGCCCCGCTGACCCCAACGCAACGCGAAGAACTGGCCCGCCTGCTCACCGCCCTCGTCAACCACCACGGCCGGCAGACGTGACCGATCGAGGTGGGTTACAGCCATTCGTTGATCGCGCTGATGTACACGCTGGCTTCGTACCGAACGGCGAGTTTGTCGTAGCGGGTGGCCACGCCACGGTGGCGGTTGAGGCGGTTGATGCCGCACTCGACGGCGTGACGTTGGCGGTATATCTCCGGGCGAAGGCGGAGGGCCGGCCACCCTTGTATCCCTCGGCGCGGCCGCGGGCGTCCTGGTCGGCCTTGCTGGGGATGGTGGCCTTGATCCCCCCGGCCCGCCGCCACCGACGGAACAGGCCGTAGACCGCCTGCCAGGAGCCGTAGCATTCCGGGACATCCCGCCACGGCGCACCCACCCATACCCGCCACCGGATCCCGTCGATGAGCTGCCGCTTGGTCCATTTCGACGGCCGACCCGACTTCTTGGCCTTGGGCAGCAGCGGCGCCAACCTGGCCCAACGGGCGTCGGTCAGGTCGAACCGCCTCGTCACCGCTATGGTGTCCACGAGGTCTCCGGATGATGGGTTCTGCTTGGTCGCTGAACCATCTACCGGAGACCTCGCCACGTATCGATTACCGACACGCCGACAACACCATTAGTTAGCCCAGGCCAGACACGGGATTCACTTCGAGACGGGCCCTAGTCCGGGCGCAGGTAGCCGTCGACCAGGCGGGCCAGCTCACGGTCGAACTCGGCGACCGGCACGACGTCGGCGACCGTCCGGACGGAGAGCACGAAGGACTGCGTGGTCAGGAAGACCGCGCGGGCCATGAGCGCGGCGTCGCCGGGCCGGACCGAGCCGTCGGCCTGGCCGCCGGCCACCGCCGTCGCGAGAAACCGCAGCATCTCGTCCTGACCGCCGCCGCGCCGGTCCAGAAGGTACGGCAGCAGCACCTCCGGGTCGACGTCCCGGATCTTGCACAGCAGTGGGTGCTCCCGCAGTAGCCGCGCCCCCGCCGTCACCCGCGCCACGAGGCGGGATCGGGCTGGCCCGTCGTGTTCGTCCTCCCCGGTGGCCACCAGCACCTGATGCCACTCCCGGCTCATCAGGTCCCCGATCAGTGACTGCACGTCGGGCCAGCGCCGGTAAACGGTCATGCGCGAGACCCCGGCACGGCGCGCCACGTCCGTCAACGTCGTACGGCGCACCCCGTAGGCCAGCACGCAGTCCCGCGCGGCGTCCAGCACCAGGTCGTCCACGCGGCATGTCTACCACGCCCGCCCGGCGGGCCGGGCGCTCCCCTGGCTCGCCAGACGAGGCGCCTCACGTCCATGACCTGCATCTGCATCCCTGTCGTCAGAGCCCGGCGATAAACCAGCCATGGTCACGTTAGGCCTGGTCAGGGCAGTATCACGGGAATCTATCCTTAACCGGCTCGTGATCGTGTCCACCGGCGTTCCCAGCCGGTGCAACTCGTCCGCGTGGTGCCAGGCAACCTGAGCGTCGCCCAGCAGCAGGTGCAGCCCGGTGCCACCCTCGCTGGCACCCCGAAAGGCTCGATCAATGAGCCGTTGCTGCACTTCGCTGCTGAACAAGACCAGAAAGGGTCATCCGGACAAATTCGAATGGCCTCTGAGTTGTGTCGGGGTGGCTGGAATCGAACCGACGACCCCTTGATACCGAGAGTAATCGGACCAAGCTTGTCATTGCTTGCCGAAAGTGGTCGCTGAGCTGCAGAGACACCGCCATGCGCTCGTCGTTCCTTGTCACCCTTCGTCAACGATTGGCCCGGGTTTTCGGGGGGTAAACGGGGGACCCACAATCCCCGCCAGGTCTGAACGCCCCGCTGCATCTGCCACCCTGCCGTGCGCGCCTCGCAGCATGCGTACTGACCGAACCTGTGGCAGCCCTTCCTCGGTCAGCACCACCGTCACCGGAACGTCATGCGATGGTGGCCTCTCGATGCTGTCCCGCAACGACCGGTGCACAGGGCACTCGCACGACGAATGCAGCGGATCTGGACACCCGGCAAGAGCAGCCTTCAACCGTTGAACCCCGTCAACGGCGACCGGCCCACGACCAGTCCATGTCCCACGGCTCCTCCCAGGGCTGGTGGAAACAATCGTGATCGAAGTGCACCAGAAGCCCCGCCCCACAGAGAGGACAGGCGGACAGGCTGCTCCAACGGTAGTTGACCTGGTGCCCAGGAGTACCATGCGGCTCGCCCCAACTGCCAATACGAACAACGGCGCACTGGTCCACTCGGCAGGCGACCCAGATGCCCATGGCTAACCCTCCTCCGCCGCCTCTCGGCATCCACCGTAGAGCTCAACGCAATCATGGACGCCATGTTGATACGCACGGGCGATGGTGGAGCCCACGCTCACCTCCCAGGTGATCAACCCAGCGGCGTCGGTGGGGGCCTGCAACCCTGTGACGAGCCGCTGCCAGACCCCGGCGGGCTGCCAGCGCCGGAACAGTCCGTACACCGTCTGCCAAGGCCCGTAGCAATCCGGCACGTCGCGCCAGGGCGATCCCACCCGCACCCGCCAACGGATCCCGTCGATGAGCTGCCGTTTACTCCACTTCGGCGGACGACCTGGTTTCTCTCCAACGGGCAACAGCGGCGTCAGCGCCGTCCATTGCGCGTCGGTCAGGTCGAAACGCCTCGTCACCGCTACCCTGGCCACAAGGTCTCCGGACTGATGGTCTTCATCTTGGTCGATGAACCACCTGCCGGAGACCTCGCTACATCTCGGGCACCGGCACGCGCGTACTCGCCGGCTTGATTCGGCCTGAGCCGACTATTACTCGGCTTCGACCTCGGTGCGATAGGCAGTCAAGCCGCGGCGCTGATAGTTGCGTAGTGCATTCGGATGGTCCAACGAGCATGTGTGCAGCCAAACCCTGCGTACAGCCGGAGACTCCACGGCCTCGCTGTCCCATGCTTGCCGGATGGTCAGCGTCAGCGCATGGCCACCGAGACCCCTCCCGACATATTCGGGCAACAGCCCAAAGGTGGTGATCTCCACATCTCCGTCAGGCTGGGGTTCCAAATTAGCAACCCCCACGGTCTCGTCCTTCAGGCTGATGAACCAGTACTGGCGCAGCGGACGACACCGCATCAGCTCCTGCCACTCTTCGTTCGTGCGAGACGCACTCCGCCACCCGTAGGGGGCTCCGACCTGAGCATTGGTGGCACGCACGAGCGGCAGGCCACCGTCAACGCGCCGTAGGAGAAGTTCCGGCACCACCTTCCCAGGTCGCAGATCCTTGGCGTTACTCATCTCCAGGTAGGTGACAACCTTTGCCATCCCGGCAGGCTACCCATCGTTCCGAGTAGGCCCAACACGAGCACTTCTGAAACACGGCCTAGCTTGATCTTTAACCTGTGCGTCGTGGCCTCGGGCCCCGCCGCCGCACCGAAACCGAGCCGACCAGGCCCTGGACGACCGCCCGGACACCCCAACTGGAGCGGGAGTGTCAAGTTAACGGCTGATCTTGGTTGCTGAGGTGGTCAGTCGTTGGCCGGGGTGAGCCGGCCTTCAGAGGCGATCTGGAAGGCGTTCAGGGGTGCTTTCCAGCGCATGGTCCAGCGCCGGCGCCCGGCGCGGTCGGGTCGAGGCTCATCAGCGCCATGTAGACACACTTCAAGGCGGCTTGCTCGTTCGGGAAGTGGCCGCGAGCCCGGACGGCCTTGCGGATGCGGGCGTTGACCGACTCGATCGCGTTCGTGGAGCAGATGACTGTGCGGATCTCGACGTCGAAGGCGAGGAACGGCACGAACTCGGCCCAGGCGTTCTCCCACAGCTTCACGATCGCCGGATACTTGCGGCCCCATGCCTCGGCGAATTCGAGGAACCGCTCGGTGGCGGCGTCCTCGGTGGGCGCGGTGTAGACGGGCTTGAGCGCTTTGGCGATCTTGTCCCAGTCCTGTCGGGCGGCGTATCGGAACGAGTTGCGCAGCAAATGCACCACGCACGTTTGCACGATCGTGCGCGGCCAGACCGTCTCGACCGCCTCGGGCAGGCCCTTGAGGCCGTCGCAGACCAGCATGAGCACGTCGGCGACGCCGCGGTTCTTCAGCTCGGTGAGCACGTGCAGCCAGTGCTTGGCGCCTTCGCCGCCGTCGCCGGCCCAGATGCCGAGGATGTCGCGGTGGCCGTCGACGGTGACCGCCATGGCCAGGTAGATCGGCCGGTTCGCGACCTGCCCGTCTCTGATCTTGACGTTGATGGCATCGATGGACACGACCGGGTAGACCCGGCGGATTCTAGAGATCGTTGCGAATCATCTCGTTGCCGGTTGGCGTTGCCATTGTCGCATGAGCTGACTCGGACTCTTATCGGTCAGGCATAGCCGAGGTCGCTCGTTGAGCTGCGCGGCGATCTCCTCGAGCTGATCGTCCGTCCATCTACTTAGGTCAGTGCCCTTCGGCAGGTACTGGCGCAGGAGCCCGTTCGTGTTCTCGTTGGTGCCGCGCTGCCAGGGTGAGTGCGGGTCAGCGAAGAAGATCCCGAGACCGGTCGCTCGCTCGATGCGCTCGTGGTGGAACATCTCGTTGCCTTGATCCCAGGTCAACGTGCGACACAGCTGGGCAGGCAGCTTCGCGAACGCGCCGATGAGAGCGTCACCGACGGACCGCGCGCTGTGATCGCCAGGCAGGCTCACCAGCACGGTGAACCGGGTCTTGCGCTCCACCAGGGTTGCGATAGCGGAGCGTTGACCGGCACCCACGATCAAGTCGCCCTCCCAGTGCCCGGCCTGGCGACGGGACTCGACCACGGCCGGCCGCTCACGGATTGACTTCATGTTGGTCGACTGCTTCATGGTCGTCCGGTTCCGCTCCCACCTGCGGATCGTTTCAGCGGCACGGGTCCCCGCATGCGGGAACCGGCGTGATCCGTTGCGGGCCGGACGACCCCGAGGCGGGGAATCCGTGTGCCGGCTGACCGGCATCCCGGAGGATGGAGCGGCAACACCGCCCGGGACAGGTCCGGAGTGGGGCACGATGTGGGAAACGAAAGGTCGTGACGATGAGCCATGAGACGCCGGCCAGGGACCGCCCGCTGACCACCGCGCTCACGCAGGCTGCCGCGACTGCCGGTCTCGCCCCGTCGGTGCACAACAGCCAGCCGTGGCGCTGGACAGTCCTCCCCGACACGCTGGAGCTGCGGATGGTGCACGAGCCGCAACTCGCTGCCACCGATCCGGAGAATCGGCTAGTGACGTTGAGCTGCGGCTTGGCGCTGCACCACGCGCGGGTGGCGCTGGCCGCCGAGGGTTGGCCCGCCCAGGTGGAGCGGCTACCCGACCCGGGCCAGCTTGAGCTGCTCGCCCGGCTCGGCCGGTTCCAGCAGACCGTGGCGGACGCGGACGCGACCCGCCTCGTGCAGTGCATGCGGGTCCGGCAGACGGACCGGCGGCCGGTCAGTGACGAGCAGGTGCCCGACGCCACGCTCGACGAAATCGTCAAGGCGGCCGGCGCGCAGGGCACCCGACTCCAGTTGCTCGGCCCCGACCAGGTGGTGGAGTTGGCGGCCGCGGCGGCCCAGGCCGCAGTGGTCGCGGCGGAGGAGCCGGAGCTGCAGGAGGAGCTGGCGTACTGGACCAGCCGGGCCAACACCGGCGTCGGGCTGCCGCCCGAGGTGCTGCCCGAGCGGCCCCCGCAGACCACCGTGCCGGGCCGGGACTTCGGCCATCCCGGCACCCTGCCGATCGGCCCCGGGCACGACCGCGCGGCCGTCTACGGAATCCTCTGGAACACCGACGACGAGCCGGACAGCTGGCTGCGCGCCGGTGAGGGGCTATCCGCCGCCTGGCTGACCGCCACCCGGCTCGGCGTCTCGATGGTGCCGCTCAGCGGCGTGGTCGAGACCGACGGCACCCGGCAGACTGTGCGCCAGATGCTGGCGGGGCTCGGCTTCCCGTATCTGGCGATGCGCCTGGGGATCGCCGACCGGGCGCACGCCGCGCCACCCCACACTCCGCGCCTGCCCACCGAGCAGGTCGTCGACACCTCCGCGGTGGACGCCGGCACCAGGTAGCGGGCCCGTCCCCGGACGCTCACCCCGTGGCGGCCAAGCCAAGTAAACGAGCGCCTCGCGCTTGCCTGTACGGCAGCCTTAAAGTTCTTCAGAGCCACTCGTTGATTGCCACGACGTGGAGGGTGGCCTGGTAGCGCACGGCGAGCTTGTCGAATCTGGTGGCGACGGCTCGGTGGCGTTTGAGTCACCCGTGCCCCTTGCGGCGCGTCCTGCCGGGCTGAAAATCGGGGTGTGGTTGCTCGCCGACGTCGAACCGCCTTGGTGCCATGAGCCCGTGTTTGAGTCAGACGCTGGGAGCTGCTTCAGGGGTCCTGCATTGTCGCTTCGAGCATGCGGGTCAGATTCTCGCTTTCCCCGCCGGCTCCCGGTCGAGGGTCGCCGCGGCGTTCACCGAACTCACCCTGGCGATCTGACGTCGAAACCCCGGCTCAGCGCGTCGTCCGCTCCGAGAACGCAACAGCGCCCCTGCAGGTCCTACACGGTGTCCGCCTCACCACCGCTTCGGACACCCGGGACGCGACGGCTGGTGTCTACCTCGCTATTCCACCCGAGCGGCACGGGTTGATGGCCATCGACGATTCCGTCGTTCGGCTCACCGTGGCGACACAGCCTCCTGCCTGATCCAGCCCGAGCAGTCCAACCTCGTCACCGTGGGTGAGCCCGGTCCGAGGGTTTCAGAACTCCGTGCTGCACCGCTCGACCTTGCGGTCCGCTCATCCGTCCGCAGGGTTCTTCGGACCGGGCACGGTGAAGATTTCGACAGGTATGGGCCGTCGGTGGTCCGATCCCGGCCGTTCCCGGTCTTCCGGCCGCTGTCCGGCCCGCTTCCGCTGCGTCTCGTCGAACTGGACGAGACACGGATGGGAGGTGAAGGACGGTTTCAGGGCGGTAGCCGC
Source organism: Micromonospora phytophila (assembly GCF_023656545.1). Lineage (GTDB taxonomy): Bacteria > Actinomycetota > Actinomycetes > Mycobacteriales > Micromonosporaceae > Micromonospora > Micromonospora phytophila. Next base: position 9,228 of record NZ_JAMOKF010000085.1, read on the forward strand.
TAAGGGTGCTCCCATCTCCGACAGGGCTCCGCGCATCAGCCCAAGGTGTACCGAACATGCGATATCGGGGCGTTGCTCGGCCACCGTCCGAAACGGACAGCGATGCAACTGCACGGAAGAACCGTCCGACCCCGGTTCTGGCTCGAACCCAAGGTCGTCTAGCAGGGAAACCAGCTGTTCGAGCGCCTTCTCAGAGGTGATGGAGGAAAAGGGGCCGGGCCGCTCCGTGAGGTGACGGCCCCATTCGCGCCCTGCGGCAAGCGACGCTTCGGCCGGAGAGGGGGACGAGGTGGCAAGCTGGCCGGCGAGGATCTCCGCGAGGAGTTGATACCCGTTGCCGGATCCGCCGTCCGCGTTGCCAGCAGCGGAGTAGACAAGTTTGGGCCGGCCGGGACCGCTCGGTCCGACCCGCTGCTCCTGGACGAGTCCCTCCTTGGCGAGCTTGTCCAGATGGAACCTGACCGTGTTGCTGTGCAGGCCCACTTCATCGGCGAGCTGCTTGATCGTCAGTGGTTCGCGGCTGCGACGCAGCGTGTCGAGGAGCGCGACCCGCGAGACGCCGTCGAGTGTTCGACCCGTTTTCGGTGCTGCCATGACCTAATTTTATCCCAAACTTTTCGTAGAAACCTGGGTCCGGTTTGGGACTCCTTCGACGAGAGGTGAAGCTGAGTCCGCCATACGAGACGGAATGCAGGAGAAGCGACAGAGTTGATGTATCCGGGCACCGAACCTTAATGGCCGGGCAGGATGCCAGTGCCCGGCGCGCGCGTTCCGCGTGCGCCGGGCATCAGCCATTGTCTGCGTCGGGGCCGTCCGCTGTTCACGTGCGGGCGACGGTTTCGATCATCGGTGGCGGACCCTACTTGACGGAGAACAGACCGAGCGCTCCGCGCGACATGTTCCGCATCTCGTGGTTGAGGAACGGGTAGCTGCCCGGGTCGTCCAGGGTGAACTCGACGAACCCGCCCTGCGTGGGCGACAGGTCCAGTGTCTGGGAACCACCGTGGTCGGGGTTACCGCGCTTGAGCTGGTAGTTGCCTTCCTTCCACACGGTGTCGAAGATCGTTCCGACGGTGTGGAAGGCCAGCTCATCGTTGATCGCCGCGTTCACGACCCACGCGCGTACCCGCTCGCCGCGCTTCACCTCGATCGGCTGAAACGCGTACTGGTTGAAGTAACCGTTGAAGACTGCGCCGTCGCTGTCGTTGGCCAGCATCTTCGTCAAGTCCTGTACCTCGCCGTTCGGGCCGAGGTACAGCTCGGACTGGATCAGGACGATCTCCTTATCGACCTTGGGCAGGTTCGGGGGATCGACAATGACCGCTCCGAACATCCCATTGCCCATGTGGTGGATCATGGGCGCGGCGCCGCAGTGGTAGGTGAAGACACCGGCGTACTCGGCCTTGAACTCGTAGATCAGCGACTCGCCCGGCTTGATCTGACGCATCTGGACGTCCGGAGACACCTTGGAGGCGTGGAAGTCGATCGAGTGGGGCATGGTGCCGTCGTTGACCAGCTTGACCCTGAAGGTGTCACCGACCTTGCCGCGGAGCACCGGACCGGGCGCGGTGCCGCCGAAGGTCCACAGGTCCTGCTGCACCCCGGGCGCCACCTCGATCTTCGATTCCTTGACCCGCATCTCGACCTCGTGGACCTTGTTGCCGTCGGCCGGCTTGAGAATCGGGTCGTATGCCTTCCAGTCGGCGGCGGGCTTGGCGTTGGCATCGATCTTGGCGCTGTTGCCGGCTGCCGCCGGGGCGTTCTGGCCGACCGCTGCCGCGGTGTCGCCCTGAACGTTCACGGCGAGGACCATTCCGGCGGCCTTGTGGCCGGCAACCAGGCACCACGCCTGGGTGGACTCGGTGAGCGCGTCCCAGGTGATCGTCGTCGAGCCACCGGCCTTGATCATGGGTTCGTCGCGGCCCTCGAGCGCGAGGTTGTGGTCCATCGCACCCTTGTTGACGACGTTCAGCACCACCTTCGCACCGCGGGGGACGTCGATGGAGGAGGGCTTGATGTAGAGATCGCCAAGCTCGATATCGAATTTCACATCCGCGACTGCGGCGGAAGCGGGCCTGGTGCCGCCTGCTGAAGCAGCCGAAGTGAAGGCGGTGTCGGGCTTGAACACGCCGACCACCACGAAGCCGACGAGCAGGCCCAGCGCCACCGTTGCCCCGATCCAGGGCAGGAGCGGGTTCACGACACTTGCGAGCGAGCGCCAGGCGCCGGCCGGTGGGGTGGCGCGTGGGGGATCCGTGCTAACTGACACGATGGTACTCCAATCTGCGAAGTTTCAGATGAGGGAGGGAAGGGAGGGAACGGGAGCCGGTCGGGCAGGGCCATCAACGCCTGCCGGTGCCGGGAACCGGTTCATCAGCTCAGCTCACGATCATTTCGGTGAACATTCCGAACATGCCTGTGGGTCCCTCGGAGTGCGGGAAGATGTGGCAGTGGAAGGCCCAGGTGCCGACGCGATCAGCCTTGACCAGTACGCTGTAGCGCTCTCCGGGTGCGATCGACACCGTGTCGACCTTGTAGGGCGTGGCGATCGGGAAGCCGTCCTTGGCCACGACCAGCTGGTCCAAGCCGTGCAGGTGCATCGGGTGGTCCATGGTGCCGGCGTTGACGTAGTGGATCAGGACTGATTCGCCCTTCTTCACCCGCACAGGCTCGGTGGCCGGGAACGACTTGCCGTTCAGGCTCAGTCCGATCTTGCCGGAATCCTGCAGCTGGATCGGGATCTCCTGGCTGATCTTGCTGCCGGCCGGGAGCGGCACGTCACCGATCAGGAAGGTGCCCCACAGGCCCGCGGGCACCTGGGTGGTGCCGTCGTGGTGGGAGTGGTACCAGCCGACGGACTGCCGCTCGGCAGTGATCTTGTAGGTGAAGCTCTGCCCCGGAGTGACCGGGTCCTGGGTGATGTTGGCGACGCCGTCCATCTCGTTCTGGATCGGCACGCCGTGCCAGTGGATCACAGTGGAGACATCGAGCTCGTTCTTGAGCACGACCTCCACCTTGTCGCCGACGTCCACCTTGATGGTGGGGCCGGGAACCATGCCGTTGTAGGCGATGGCATCGACGACCTTGCCCGGTTCCACCTCCCACTTGACCTTCTTGGCGGTGAGGGTGAACTGCTTCGTGCCGTCCTTCAGCACCGTGGGCTTGATGAACTCCCCTCCCCTGCCCTTGGTCTCGGCAGGGAACGAATGGTCGCGCTCGGCCATCGTCTTGTCCATGGCCTTCCAGTCGTGCGGCCCGGCCTCCGCGTGGGTGCCACCACTCGACGAGGAGTCCGAGCTGCCGTGCGCGGCGCCGGCAGGCGCACCGGCTACAGGCGCACCGGCTACTGGGACCGGGGAGGCCACCTGGGAGACCGTCACCCACGGAACGGCGACGGCAATCGCGAAGGAGACAGCGCCAACCAGCGCCTTTGTCGTCAACATACTGCCCTCCTCGGGCTGATGTTTTGCTTCATGTTTGAATTTTTACCATAAAAACCAGTGATGGACGGGCCTCGGCCACGTGACCCCTGCCACCTCCGGGAATTCGGTCTCAGGTCACATTCATTGTCCGACGAATTCCCACGATCCTCGTTTTTATGGTAAGAATTCAGAGCAACGCAACGGCACGGGGCTGAGCCTTCAACCCCGTCGACTACCTTGGAGAGCCCTGTGCGCAGCATCCTGTCGCGGCGTGCGCTGGTGTCCGCGGTCGCCCTGGCCACGATCGGTGCGCTGACCGCTTGCCAGTCCGCGAGCGGCACCACGCCCACCGGCCAAATAAGCCCGAGTCACACCGATCCCGGCCACGCCGACCCCAGCGACAACGCCGCCCGCTCGGTACCCGTCGGCTGGGTCCTGCTGGCGTCCGGGCAGGCGGACACGGCGAAGCTGTCGCCGCCGGCCGCCTCGCGCCTAATGGCCTACACCACGATCGCGATGCACGAGGCAGTCGCCGCCGCCGAGCCGGCCGCCGGCTCATTCGACGGCCAGCTGACCGGTATGCCAGCGATGCCGCCGGTCGAGGCGGGAGGTCGCCTGGACGCCGAGGCCACTGCGGCCGCCGCCGCCCGGGACGTGGTCATCGGCCTGCTCGGCCCCGACGCCTCAACGCCCAGCCGATCCGCCATCGACACCCTTTACAGCCTGCACCAGGAGCGGCGCACCTCCGACGCCGTGCCCGACACCGTGCTGCGCTCCTCGGAGGTACACGGCGAGAAGATCGCCCTGGCGATCCTGGGGTGGGCGGCAAGCGACGGCATCGCCGGCCGCAACGCACCCTACAAGGCACCCAGCGGCCTCGGCCGCTGGGAGCTGGCACCGCCGGCAACCGCCGCGGTCGAACCGCACTGGGGCAAGCTGCGCACCTTCGCCCTCACCCACGCCCAGCAGGTGCAGCCCGTCGCCCCGCCGGCGTACTCGGCCGAGCCGGGATCGGAGTTCGCCGCCCAAGCCCGGCAGGTCTACGACGCGAGTCGGGCCCTGACCGACCAGCAGCGCGCCAGCGCCCGCTTCTGGGCGATGGGACCGGCGATGCGGTGGATGACCATCGCCGCCGACCAGGTCGAACAGAAAGGACTCGCGCCCGAGCGCGCCACGCGCGCCCTGGCGCTGACCGCCGTCGCGCTCGCCGACGCCGCGCTCGCCAGCTGGGCGGCAAAGTACCAGCACACCGTCATGCGCCCGATCACCTACATCCAGCGCCACATCGACCCGACCTGGACGCCCCTGCTGCCCACGCCCGGACACCCCGAGTTCCCCGCCGGACACTCGGCCAGCGCCACCGCAGCCGCCACCGTCCTCACCGCCCAGTTCGGCACCGTCCCCGTCACCGCCCGCGACGCGACCGGCATCGAGCCGGACCGCCGCCTGCCGTCATTCGACGCCGCCGCCACCGAGACCGCGATGTCACGCGTATACGCCGGTGTGCACTACCCGAAGGGACTCGACGCCGGCGCCGACCAAGGACGCCGCATCGCACAACTGGTCCTGCAGCGCCTGGGCAATCCGGCAAAACGCTAACCGCCAGGTCATTCTGCGGCTGCGCTGTCTCGGCTGGTGGGAACCTAGTAACTCACCAGGAGAACACCATGACCAACCAGAAGCCGAGCGTCGTCCTCGTACACGGCGGCTTCGCGAAATCCGCGAACTGGTCCGGGGGCGTCGAGCGGTTGCAGGACCGGTCCAGCTGTTTCCTCCTTCCGGCTGCGGCGCTGGGGGCTTCCCGCCCGCTGAAGACGGCGCTCATGGGGCGTTTGAAGCGGGATCCAAGTATCGAAAGGAGAAGGGTGGCGCGGTGAGGACCAGTCGACTGGAGGCATTCAGTGATGGGGTGCTTGCCATCATCATCACGATCATGGTGCTGGAGCTGAGGGTGCCGGAGGGTCACGATCTCTCCGACCTCGTCCACACGACCGGCGTCGGGCTGCTGACCTATCTCCTCAGCTTTGTCTATGTGGGCATCTACTGGAACAACCACCACCACATGTTCCACCTGGCTCGGCGGGTCAGTGGCGGTGTGCTGTGGGCGAACCTGGGGCTGCTGTTCTGCCTGTCGCTGGTCCCGTTCACGACAGCCTGGGTGTCCGAATCGAGGTTCGAGCAGATTCCGGTCGTCATCTACGGTTTGAACCTGCTCAGCGCGGCCGTCGCGTACCTCGTGCTCCAGACGGTGATCATCCGGCAGCAGGGACCGGAGTCGCCGCTGCGCCAGGCCGTCGGCACTGACCTCAAGGGCAAGATCTTCTCCCCAGCGGTCCACGTCGCCGGGATCCTCAGCGCCCTGACGATCGACCCGAGCGGGCATGTCGGAGTTTGGATTGCCATGGCGTGCTTCGTCGTCATCGCGATCATATGGATCGTCCCCGACCGCCGCATCGACCGGGTGGTCCGCCAGTACGAGACTCCGGACTGAGGGCGGGAGGTCGGCCTCGCCGCTCGTTGCATCCTCTCGAGCCCGTTTCCACGGCAGGAACCGAGACAGGCCGAGGTCAACGAACTCTTCGACGATCTCGCTCGCAAGCGTATGCATCGTGCCCGTCACGCCGTTCGTGCCTGACGCGCCGCTCGCGGCCGACGGACCGCGCACCACGCGGTCGGCCGGTCATCCAGTACCACGGACGGGGGCGGCCAGTCCGTGCCTTCAACGGAAACCGGTTCGGTTGGCTCTGGCACGGAAACGGTGGCGAGCTAATCCACAGTGGTCATTCGGGGTGCGGCAAGCTGGCGCCGGCGCGGCTCAGACCCTGATCAAGACGTTGTTCCCTCAGCTGTCCTCGCTGCAGATTGATGAGGTGGTTGATCAGGGACCGGTCGTGCTGGTCCGTGCCCGGACGCCGGCGGCGGCCTTCGCGTGCTCGCAGTGCGGGCAGCCGGCCCAGCGCGTACACGCCTGTCACCAGCGTCGCCTGCCCGACCTTCCTTTCGGCGACTGGGGCGTAGTCGTGCAGCTGCGGTCGCGCCTGGTGTGCCAGACCCCCGGCTGCACGCGGCGCACGTTCCGGGAGCAGGTGGCAGCACTCGCAGCGGTGGGCGCGGCCGACCGGCGATGTCGTCTGCGAGCTGAGCGGTGACGGCCGCGATCGCGGCCACGAACGTGAGGTCGAACAGCAGTTCGAGCTGGCTTGCGGCGTGGTGCGGCTCGTCGATCGCACGCGCTCGTTCGACCCCGGACAAGGCATCCGGTACTTGCTGGCGGCAAGGTCACGGTCCGGTCGCTCCATAAGTCCTGCAGCTGACAAGGCAGGACAGCGCTCCCGCCTGTGGCACCTGGGCGCCGGGGGTCAGCGACTTTCCGGGGACATTTGCGGAGGTGTCACAGGCCCGGGGGTTCGCGGTCTTAACTGGTGAGGGGATGGCAGCTGATGCCCCGGCGAACAGGAAGGTTTGTCGTGAAGATCGTGGTAATCGGCGGTACTGGTCTGATTGGGTCGAAGGTCGTGGCGAAGCTCGGCGAGCACGGCCACGAGGCCGTGGCGGCGGCACCGAACACCGGCGTCAACACCCTCACCGGCGAGGGCCTGGCCGAGGCGTTGGTCGGGGCGTCCGTGGTGGTCGACGTGTCGAACGCCCCCGCGTGGGAGGACACGGCGGTGATGAACTTCTTCACGACCTCCACCCGCAATCTGCTCACGGCGGAGGCGGCGGCCCGGGGTGAGCCACCACGTGGCGCTGTCGATCGTGGGGACCGAGCGGCTGCCCGAGAACGGCTACTTCCGGGCCAAGGCTGCGCAGGAGAAGCTGATCGCGGACTCGTCGATCCCGTTCTCGATCGTGCACGCGACGCAGTTCTTCGAGTTCGTCCAGGGCATCGCCGACGCCGGCGCGGACGGTGACACGGTCCGGATGGCACCGGTGCAGTTCCAGCCCATGGCCAGCGACGAGGTGGCCCAGACGGTCGGCCGGGTGGCGGTGGGATCGCCGTTGAACGGGCGCATCGAGGTGGCCGGGCCCGAGCGGCTTCGCATGGACGAGTTCTTCCGGACCGCCTTGGCTGCTCTGGGCGATCCGCGTCAGGTGGTCACCGACCCGCACGCGCGCTACTTCGGCTCCGAGTTGAGCGAGCGGAGTCTGGTGCCGGATGACGGGGCGCTCCTCGGGGAGATCACGTACGCCGACTGGCTGGGCCGGACCAAGTCCGGCAAGTAGCCCGCCGACCCGGCTCACCATTCAGCAGCCAAGGAGGTACGTCCGATGTCCGCCAACGATCCGACCAACGCCGAGCCGAAGCGCAGATCGACCGCGTGGCAGACGGCGCTCACCATGCTGCAGGAGGCCGAGCCGCCGTTCATCCCGACGGGAGCGCATGCGATGACCGTGGTCATCGAGTACCCGCCCGGCGACCCCGGTACGCCCCCGCACCGCCACTCCGGCCCCGCGTTCGGTTACGTGCTGGAAGGCGAGATGCTGCTGGAGATCGAAGGCGAGCCTGAGCGGATCGTACGAGCCGGCGAGGCGTTCTGGGAGCCGGGTGGCGACGTCATCCACTACCAGGACGCCAACAACCGCGACGACATCCCGCTGCGTTTCACCGTCACGATGCTGTGCGAACCCGGCAAGCCGATGCTCACCCTCGTGGACGACGAAGAGCTCGCCCAGCGCAAGGACCGCCGCGCCCCTCGCCCGTCCTGACCACGCCGACTGCACTCCAGCCGACAACGGGCCAGCCGACAACGGGCGTGCGAGGCCGACATCCATCGAAATCACGCAGGAGGAACGATGAGCACTCCGACCGGAGACACCGACTCATTGCACGAGCTCGAGGCCGAGGTCGAGGTCGAGGCGGAACTGGCCAGGGGGCGGGACGTGGCTGACGCCCGCGGGCCCGTTACCCCCAACGGGCGCGGGCCGGCCTCCGCCGAAGCGTTGGCCGGCCCGTGCCCTCGGGCTCAGCAGCGGGCTGGCTGCAGGGCGACGTCGGTGCTGACCGTGCTACCGGACCGCACCTTGACCGTCTTTGTCAGACTGGTGAATCCATCCTTCGAGAAGACCAGCGTGACCGTCCCGCTGATCGACCCAGACCGACCAGTTGCCGGCGTCATCGGTCCACAGGGTGATGGTGGAGTGTTTCGTCCGAAGCGTGACCGTGGCCCGCGACAGCGGCGCGACCGGACCGGTGCACCCGGCTCCGCTCATCGTGCCGCTCAGCCGACCCCACGTCTTCGGCGGATCGACGTGCATCGTGACCGTACCGGTGCGGGCTGCACGGGGCCGTCGACCCGGACCGCCAGGGCGGCCGTGTAGTCCCCCGGCTGGTCCACGCTTGACGCGTTGCCGGCGTCCAGCGTGAGCGTCACGGTCTTGCTCTCCCTGGGCTGAAGCGTGAAGGCACTGCCACTTTCGGCGAGCCACCATTGGTGACTCGCTGCGCGGCGACGCCGACAAGGACGGCGACGAGGACAAGGGCGAGACCGCCGGCGGCCCCGCCGATCGGATGGGCCGGGGTGGGGGCGCGGACACGGGTTACCTCCGGGCGGTGAGCAGGACCCGGGCGGCCGGTACGAGGAATTGCACCAGCGCGGCGAGGATCAGCAGTGAGGTGATGATGCGGACGAACGGCGGCGTGGGCAGCACGTACACCGCCAGGGCGACGTTGGTCATGGCGACGCGCTGCGGGCCGTGCCGCTCCAGCAGCGCGCTGCGCCGGCGGGCCGGGCCCGGCCCGCCGCCGAGGACCACCGGCAGCAGGTGGGTCAGGGCTCCGACGAGGACCTGTGCGACGAACCCGACGAGCAGCGAGACGAGGACGGCGC
>NZ_JAMOKF010000086.1 GCF_023656545.1 Micromonospora phytophila
ACCCCGGTCCGGCCTGGCCGGCAGCGGCCACCGAGGGTGCCGGCGGCACTCCCGCGGTGGTGCCCGTGCAGCGTGGCGACGATCCGGCGGAGCCCGCCGGCGAGCCGGAGGAGGCCGCGCCGAACGGTCAGCCGAACGCGTCCGGCGGCCGTGGCGGCCGGTCGTCGATCGGGCTGACCGAGCGCGAGTTGCAGGTGCTGCTGGGCATGGCGGAGGGCAAGAGCAACGCCGAGATCGGCCGTGAGCTGTTCGTGTCGGAGGACACCGTCAAGACCCACGCCCGGCGGCTGTTCCGCAAGCTCGGCGCCCGGGACCGGGCGCACGCGGTGGCCGCCGGTTTCCGGGCGGGCCTGGTCGCCTGAGCCGGGCCGCCGGGCCGGTCGGTCAGTGCCGGCCACGCCCGGCGCGGCGGGCGGATTGAGGGGTACGGGCTCAGGGCGTGGAGCCGGGCTCCTCGTCGGTGCCCTCGGTGAGCGTGTCGTGCACCCCGTCGGCGTAGCCGCGGGCGTAGTCCCAGGTGACGTAGTGGTCCGGGTCCGGGTCATAGGCCGGCTCGTGCACCCGGGGGCGACCGGAGCTGAGCAGGTGTCGCAGGTTGCCCCGGAGCAGGTCCCAGTCGAAGTAGTGCGGTTCGCGGCAGTCCTCGCACTCGATGACCAGCCCGCGGACCCCGATCGGCGCCAGCAGCGCCTGGTAGATCTCCAGGTCGGCGAGGTCCTCCAGGACATCCTGGCGCTCGACGTCGGTCAGCGGATCGAGCGTCGAGTCGTCGCCCGCATCGTGCAGGCCGGCGGCCGGGTCGGCCGGGTCGCCGTTGAAGGGGTCGATGGGCTCGTCGTGCACCCCCTCACCGTAGACCCAACGCCTCAGCCACGTCGGCCCCCGGGGCACCGGTCGCTCGGCCCGCCGCCGACGGGGGCGGCCCAGGTCACTGGGTACGATGGGGCGACGCGCCGTCACCCGGCGAGCGGCGGTCTCCGCCCACGCCACCTCGCTGAAGCCCGTCCGAGCAGCTCAGGGGAGCAATCGTGGAAATTTCGCCCAGCACCGATCTTCCGACCGACGCCGAGAGCGGCGAGCTGGGCGGTCACCTGCCGGAGCTGCCCGCGGGTTCGGCGCGGGTGGTCCCGCTCGGCCTGACCTTCGACGACGTGCTGCTCCAGCCGGGCGAGTCGGACGTGGTGCCCAGCCGGGTCAACACCCGCACCCGCCTCACCCGCGGCATCGAGCTCTCCGTGCCGCTGCTCTCCAGCGCGATGGACACGGTGACCGAGGCGCGGATGGCGATCGCCATGGCCCGCCAGGGCGGCATCGGCGTGCTGCACCGCAACCTCTCCCTGGAGGACCAGGCGCTCCAGGTCGACCTGGTCAAGCGCTCCGAGTCCGGCATGATCACCAACCCGGTCACCGCCAGCCCGGACGACACGCTGCGGGACGTCGACTCGCTCTGCGGCCGCTACCGCATCTCGGGCGTGCCGGTGGTGGACGGCGACGGTCAGCTCGTCGGCATCGTCACCAACCGCGACATGCGCTTCGTCTCCGACCCGGCCACCCCGGTCCGCGACATCATGACCCGGACGCCGCTGGTCACCGCCCGCGTCGGGGTGAGCAAGGACGAGGCGCTGGCCCTGCTGCGCCAGCACAAGATCGAGAAGCTGCCGATCGTCGACGACGCGGGCCGGCTGCGCGGGCTGATCACCGTCAAGGACTTCACCAAGAGCGAGCAGTACCCGAACGCCACCAAGGACGACGCCGGCCGGCTGCGGGTCGCCGCCGCCGTCGGGGTGGGCGACGACGCGTACAAGCGGGCCCGGACCCTGGTCGACGCGGGCGTCGACGTGCTGATCGTGGACACCGCGCACGGCCACCAGCGCGCGGTGCTGGACATGGTCCGCCGGCTGAAGAAGGACGTCTCCATCGACATCGTCGGTGGCAACATCGCCACCTACGCCGGCGCGAAGGCGCTGGTCGACGCGGGCGCCGACGGCGTCAAGGTCGGTGTGGGCCCGGGTGCCATCTGCACCACGCGGATCGTCGCCGGGGTGGGCGTACCGCAGATCACCGCGATCATGGAGGCGGCCCGCGCCGCGCGGCCGGCCGGTGTCCCGGTGATCGGCGACGGCGGCATCCAGTACAGCGGCGACATCGCCAAGGCCCTGGTCGCCGGCGCCGACACGGTGATGCTCGGCAGCCTGCTGGCCGGCTGCGAGGAGAGCCCCGGCGAGCTGATCTTCATCAACGGCAAGCAGTACAAGGCGTACCGGGGCATGGGCTCGCTCGGCGCGATGCAGTCCCGGGGCCAGGCGCGCTCCTACTCCAAGGACCGATACTTCCAGCAGGACGTGCTCGCCGAGGACAAGCTGGTCCCCGAGGGCGTCGAGGGCCAGGTGCCCTACCGGGGCCCGCTCTCCGCCGTCGCCCACCAGCTGACCGGTGGCCTGCGCGCCGCGATGGGGTACGTCGGCGCGGAGAGCATCCCCGAGCTGCACCGCCGTGGCCAGCTCATCCGGATCACCGCGGCGGGGCTCAAGGAGAGCCACCCGCACGACATCCAGATGACCGTCGAGGCGCCCAACTACCACTCCCGCTGACCCACCACCCCCAACCACCTGGAGTCCCCCATGCGTGACGTGGTCGAGATCGGGCTGGGCAAGACCGCGCAGCGCGGCTACCACCTGGACGACATCGCCATCGTGCCGAGCCGCCGGACCCGCGACGTCGACGACGTCTCCACCGGCTGGCAGCTCGACGCGTACCAGTTCGGCATCCCCTGCGTCGGGCACCCGTCGGACGCGACGATGAGCCCGGCGTCCGCCGTCCGGCTCGGCCAGCTCGGCGGGCTCGGCGTGCTCAACGTCGAGGGCCTCTGGACCCGCTACGAGAACCCGGCGAAGGTCCTCGAGGAGCTGTCGGGCCTGGGCGAGGACGCCCGCGCGACCAAGCGGCTCCAGGAGGTCTACGCGGAGCCGATCCGCCCCGACCTGATCGCCGAGCGGGTCCGCGAGCTGCGCGCCGGCGGCGGCACGGTCGCCGTCCGGGTCTCCCCGCAGCACACCCTGGCGCTCGCCCCGGTGATCCTCGACGCCGGCGTGGACATCCTCGTCATCCAGGGCACCATCGTCTCCGCCGAGCACGTCTCGACGACCGACGAGCCGCTGAACCTCAAGGAGTTCATCGCCGACCTCGACCTGCCGGTCATCGTGGGTGGCTGCACCGACTACAAGACCGCGCTGCACCTGATGCGCACCGGCGCGGCCGGCGTCATCGTCGGCATCGGCGGCGACGAGTGGTCCACCACCGAGTCGGTGCTCGGCATCCGGGTGCCGATGGCGACCGCCATCGCCGACGCGGCGGCGGCGCGGCGGGACTACCTCGACGAGACCGGCGGCCGGTACGTGCACCTGATCGCCGACGGCGACATCCAGACCTCCGGCGACATCGCCAAGGCGCTCGGCTGCGGCGCGGACGCGGTGATGCTCGGCGAGGCGCTGTCGCTCTGCGCGGAGGCGCCGGCCGGCGGGGCCTGGTGGCACTCCGCCGCCAGCCACCCGTCGCTGCCCCGCGGCGCGTTCGAGATCGCCGGTGAGCCGCTCGGCTCGATGGAGCAGCTGCTCTTTGGCCCGGCCGACGAGCCGGACGGGCAGCTCAACCTCTTCGGCGGGCTGCGCCGCGCGATGGCCAAGTGCGGCTACCGCGACCTCAAGGAGTTCCAGAAGGTCGGCCTGGTCCTGGACCGCTGACCGGACAACCCGCCCCGTCGCACCGGCCGCGCCGATAGGCTCGGCCGGTGCGTCGTACTCCTGACCGGATCCGGCCGGCTCTCGCCGCCGCCGTGGCCGCGGCGGTGGTGCTGGTCGGTTGCACCGGCGACCGCGACGACGCCGAGCGCGGGCGCGACGGCCTCCGTCCGGGCAGCGCGGACCTCGGCGACCCGTACGTGCCGGGCAGCGGCAACGGCGGCTACGACGTCTCGCACTACCGGCTGGCGGTGCGCTACGACCCGGCCAGCGACCGGTTGACCGGCCGGGCGGGGATCGTGGCGACCGCCGCCCACGGGCTGTCCCGGTTCAACCTGGACCTCGCCGGCCTCGACGTCACCCGGGTCACCGTGGACGGCGCCGACGCACAGCACCGGCGCGAGGGCGACGAGCTGGTGGTCACCCCGCGCGGCGGGCTCCCGCGGGGCGGGCGGTTCACCGTCGAGCTGGAGTACGCCGGCACCCCGACGGCGAAGCCGGACGGTGTGCTGGGCACCGGCGGCTTCCTGCACACCGACGACGGCGCGGTCGCCCTCGGCCAGCCGTACTCGGCGGCCAGCTGGTTCCCGGTCAACGACCACCCGTCCGACAAGGCCACCTACGACATCGAGGTGAGCGTGCCGGACGGCCTGGCCGCGCTGAGCAACGGGGTGCCGGGGGAGCGGAGCAGCGCCGGCGGCTGGACCACCTGGCGGTGGGCCGAGCGCTCGCCCATGGCCAGCTACCTGACCACGCTGGTGATCGGCGACTACCGGGTGGCGACCGGCACGCACGCCGGCAAGCCGATGGTCACGGCGGTGCCGGCGACGCTGCCGGCGACCGGCCCGGAGGCCGCCTCGCTGGCCCGCACCGGCGAGATCGCGGACTTCCTGGCCAGCCGGTTCGGGCCGTACCCGTTCGACGCGTACGGCGGCGTCGTGGTCACCGACAGGCGGATCGGCTACGCGCTGGAGACCCAGTCCCGGCCGGTCTACGGGCCGGGCTTCTTCCGCGGTGGGCGGCCCAACCTCGGGGTGGTCGCCCACGAGCTGGCCCACCAGTGGTTCGGCAACAGCGTGGCGCTGGGCCGGTGGAGCGACATCTGGCTCAACGAGGGCTTCGCCAGCTACGCGGAGTGGCTGTGGGAGGAGCACGACGGCGGTCGCACCGCGCAGCGCAACTTCGAGCTGGAGTACGCCGTCACCGACTGGTCGCGGCCGTCCGTCGACCCCGGACGGTCCCGGTTGTTCGGTCCGGCCGTCTACAAGCGCGGGGCGCTCACCGTGCACGCGCTGCGCCGCACGGTCGGCGACGACACCTTCTTCCGCATCCTGCGAAGCTGGACCGCCGAGCAGCGCGACCGCAACGCCACCACCGACGACCTGATCGCGCTGGCCGAGCGGGTCTCCGGGAAGTCCCTGCGCCCGCTCTTCGACGCCTGGCTGGTCGGCGCGAGCGCCCCCGCCCTGCCCTGACGCGGTTCCCAGCGGCGCTCGGTAGGCTGCCGCCGGACCGGCGGGTGCGGGTCCGCATCCCGATCGGCCGGCACGTCGCTCACCGTGCCGGGGCCGGGACGCTCGGGTCGCCGGTGGGGCAGCCGGCGGCACAGGGGAGGGACGAGGCGATGACGCTGTCGCGGCGGGTTCTGCGCGGGGGGACCGGTCTGCTGGTGACGGGGGCGCTCGGGCTGGGCGGATGCTCCTCGGCCGTTGAACCGGCCCCCATCTCGGCCGCCTCGTCGCCCGGCGCGGCCCGCCAGTTCGCGCCGGGGGCGCCCGGCGTGGGGGACACGTACTTCCCGACCTACGGCAACGGCGGCTACGACGTCGACCAGTACACGGTCAAGGTGCGCTACGACCCGGCGACGGACCGGCTCAGCGGCACCACCACCCTGCGCGCCGCCGCGACCGCCGACCTGTCCACGTTCAACCTGGACCTGGCGGGGCTGACCGTGCGGTCGGTCACCGTGGACGGCGCCCCGGCGAAGCACAGCCGCAAGGGCGACGAGCTGACCGTCACGCCGGCCAGCGGCCTGATCGCGGGCAACGGCTTCGTCGCCGAGATCGCCTACGAGGGTGAGCCGGAGCCGCTGCGCAACGAGGCGACCGGCGTCGGTGGTTTCCTGCACACCGACGACGGCGCGATCGCGCTCGGCCAGCCGGAGTCGGCGAGCACCTGGTTCCCGGTCAACGACCACCCCTCCGACAAGGCCAGCTACGACTTCGAGATCACCGTCCCGGACGGGTTGACCGCGGTGAGCAACGGGGTGCTGGCGGGGCGGAACAGCGTCGGCGGCTGGACCACCTGGAAGTGGGCCGAGCGCAGCCCCATGGCCAGTTACCTGAGCACCGTGGTGATCGGGAAGTTCCGGCTGACCGAGGGCGAGCACAAGGGACGGCCGGTGTTCCACGCGGTCACCACCGAGCTGCCCGAGGGGGCGGCGGACCGGTCGATCGCCGAGACGGTCGAGGTCGCCGACTACCTTGAGAGCGTCTTCGGCCCGTACCCGTTCGAGGCGTACGGCGGGGTGGTGATCTCCGACGACCGGATCCGGTACGCGCTGGAGACGCAGAGCCGCCCGGTCTACTCCGCCGGCTTCTTCCGTGCCGGCTCGAACACGGAGGTGGTCGCGCACGAGCTGGCCCACCAGTGGTTCGGCAACAGCGTCTCGCTGGCGAGGTGGCAGGACATCTGGCTCAACGAGGGGCTGGCCACGTACGCGGAGTGGCTCTGGACCGAGCACGACGGTGGGCGCAGCGCCCAGCGGTCGTTCGACGCCCGGTACGCCGGCTCGTCCGGCCAGGTCTGGCGTACGCCCCCGGGCCGACCGGGGGTGGAGAACCTGTTCAGCGAGTCGGTCTACCAGCGCGGCGCGATGACCGTGCACGCGCTGCGGGTGGCCGTCGGCGACAAGGCGTTCTTCCAGATCCTGAAGGCGTGGACGGCGCAGAAGCGCAACGACAACGCCACCACCGCGGAGTTCGTCGCCCTGGCCGAGCGGATCTCGAAGAAGCAGCTCGACAAGCTCTTCGACGCCTGGCTCCACGGCACCGAGCGTCCCGCCCGCCCCGAACCGCTCTGACGGGTCGCGCCGGGCGTGCCGCCCGCGACGAGCCCCGCCGTCTTCCATGCGAAGGTCCAGCCGCGCTGACGGGTCACTTTCGGACGACCAGCTCCGGGTGGTCGGCAAGGTAGGCGTCCGCCCGGCCGGCGCGCAGCTCGGTGAGGAACGTGCGGCCGACGGCCGTCAGTTGTTCGCCCCGGTAGGCGCGGCCCTTGCCGACCCCCGCCCCGGGGAGTCCGACCAGGACGAACCGGTCCGGCGGCAGCCCGCCGAGGGCGTACGCGATGTCGACGATCCGCGGCCCGCCCGCGTAGATCAGCGTGTCGCCGAGGGCGGCGACCACCTGCTCGACGCGGTCGGGCTGCCGAGCCAGGTCCTCGCCGAGGATCCTGGTGACCAGCGCCTTGATCAGCTGCTGCTGGTGGCGCTGCCGGGCGTAGTCGCCGCCGGAGATGTAGCGCTGCCGGGCGTAGTCCAACGCCTGCCACCCGTTGAGGTGCCGCTCGCCCTTCTCGTAGACCATCTGCGGCCCGGTGTAGCCGCCGGGCACCGGGCTGCGGTGCTTGCCGTCGGGGCGGCGATGCAGCGAGACCACCCGCTGGTCGACGTAGAGGTCCACCCCGCCCAGAGTGTCCACCAGCTTGTCGAAGCCGCCGAAGGTGAGCACCGCGCCGGCGTCGACGCGCAGCCCGGTGTAGCCGCTGACCGTGCTGCGGAGCAGGTCGTACCCCTGGGCGGCGCTCGGCTGCCGGGGCTTGCCGGGCACCCGGCTGCCGTAGCTCATGGCGTGGGTGAGCTTGGTCTTCCCGCCGCGGTAGCCGGCCTGTGGGAAGGCCGGGATGTCGACCAGCAGGTCGCGCGGGAGTGAGAAGAGGTACGCCCGGTCCAGGCCGGCGGGCACGTGCAGCATCAGCACGGCGTCGCCGTGCGGTTCCCAACCCGGCACGCTGACCCGGGTGTCCACCCCGACGAGCAGCAGGTTGAGCGGGCCGGTGATGCCGGCGCCGGGCGGGGCGGTCGGGCTCGGGGCGGCGGTGGCGCCCGGCGTGCCGGTGGCCCCGGTGGGCCCCACCCGGCGATCCGGCCCGTCGTCGCGCACCAGCCGGGCGACCACGAGGGCGCCCACGACCGCCACGACGACCGCCGCGAGGGCGGCCAGCGCCCGCACCCATCGTGGGCGCCGCGCCCCTGTCTCATGAGCCACGCTCGACACACCCCCGTGATGGACAACGCTCCGACGGGGCTTCCGGGTTGCGGCCGGCGCGCCCCGGATCGGGTGACCGGAGCATGATCGCGCGAAAACTCGCGCTGGCGCGACGTCTACTCAGCGGTAATGATGCGTCCATGCGGTACGACGTGGTCGTCATCGGGTCCGGCTTCGGCGGCAGCGTCACCGCGCTCCGGCTGGCCGAGAAGGGCTACGCCGTCGGCGTCCTGGAGGCCGGGCGGCGCTTCGCCGACGACGAGTTCCCGCAGACCTCCTGGCGCGTCCGGCGGTTCCTCTGGGCGCCGAGGCTCGGCTGCTACGGCCTGCAACGGCTCACCCTGCTCCGGCCGGCCGACCGCAGGGCCGGCGGCGGGGTGCTGGTGCTCTCCGGGGCCGGGGTGGGCGGCGGCTCGCTGGTCTACGCGAACACCCTCTACGAGCCGCTGGACGCGTTCTACGCCGACCCGCAGTGGCGGGACGTCACCGACTGGCGCGACGAGCTGGCCCGCCACTACGACCAGGCGAAGCGGATGCTCGGCGTCACCACGTACCCGCTGGTGACCGGAGCGGACCGGGCGATGCGGGCGGTGGCCGAGCGGATGGGGGTCGGGCACACCTTCCACGCCACCCCGGTCGGGGTGCACATCGGCCGCCCGGGCGAGCGGGTCGCCGACCCGTACTTCGGCGGTGCGGGTCCGGAGCGCACCGGCTGCACGCACTGCGGCTCGTGCATGACCGGCTGTCGGCACGGCGCGAAGAACACCCTGGTCAAGAACTACCTCTGGCTTGCCGAGCGGCTCGGCGCGCGGGTGCACGCGCTGACCACGGTGACCGCGGTCCGCCCGGCCGACGGTGGCGGCTACGAGGTGCACACCGTCCGCACCGGCGCCTGGCTGCGTCGGCGCCGCCAGGTGATCCACGCCGACCAGGTGGTCTTCGCGGCCGGCGCGCTCGGCACCCAGCGGCTGCTGCACGAGATGAAGGCGACCGGGGCGCTGCCCGGGCTCTCCGCGCGGCTCGGCGAGCTGACCCGGACGAACTCGGAGGCGATCCTGGGCGCGTCGGTGCCCCGCCAGCGGGCCCGGGCGCAGCGGCTGGACTTCACCGAGGGGGTGGCGATCACCAGCTCGTTCCACCCCGACCCCCAGACCCACATCGAGCCGGTCCGCTACGGGCGCGGCTCGAACGCGATGGGGCTGCTCCAGTCGCTGCTGGTCGACGGCGGCCCGCGCCGGGTCCGCCGCTGGCTCGGCAGCCTGCTGCGTCAGCCCGGCACCGCGGCGCGGATGCTGTCGGTGCGCGGCTGGTCGGAGCGGACGGTGATCGCGCTGGTCATGCAATCGGTGGACAACTCGCTGACCACCCGGTTCCGGCGGGGTCCGCTCGGCCGGCGGCTGGTGTCGGGCCCCGGCCACGGCGCACCCAACCCGACCTGGATCCCGGCCGGCAACTCCGCGGTCCGGATGCTCGCCGAGGAGATCGGCGGTACGCCGGGCGGCGCGTTGACCGAGCCGTTCAACATTCCGATGACCGCGCACATCCTGGGCGGGGCGGTGATCGGCGCCACCCCGGCCGACGGGGTGATCGACCCCTGGCACCGGGTGTACGGCCATCCGGGGCTGCACGTGGTGGACGGCGCGGCGGTGTCGGCGAACCTCGGGGTGAACCCGTCGCTGACGATCACCGCCCAGGCGGAACGGGCGATGTCCTTCTGGCCCAACCGGGGCGAGGACGACCCGCGGCCACCGCTCGGCTCCCCGTACACCCGGTTGGCGCCGGTGCCCCCGCGCCACCCGGCGGTGCCCGCGCAAGCCCCCGGCGCGCTGCGCGCCTGAGGTCCACCCGACGGTCCCGGCGACCGCCCGCCGTCTACCGGGCCGACGACGGGCCGGCCGCGAACCGGTGGCCGGAGCCGCGGGACCGACGGTGCCGGGCGGGGGTGACGGCGTCCGACGCGCCGCGAGCGCGGGTCGCGGATGGCGCGGAGGGTGACTGTCGGTAGGCTCCGTGCACATGAGCACGCCTCGCCCCGTCCTCGTGGTGGACTTCGGAGCCCAGTACGCCCAGCTCATCGCGCGCAGGGTGCGTGAGGCCAGGGTCTATTCGGAGATCGTGCCGCACTCGATGCCGGTCGCCGAGATGCTGGCGAAGAACCCGGCTGCGATCATCCTCTCCGGCGGCCCGTCCAGCGTCTACGCGCCGGGCGCCCCGCAGATCGACGCCGGCATGTTCACCGCCGACGTGCCGGTCTTCGGCATCTGCTACGGCTTCCAGGCGATGGCCCAGGCCCTGGGCGGCACCGTCGCGAAGACCGGTAACCGCGAGTACGGCGGCACCCCGCTGCGCGCCCGCGCCGAGGCCGGCGTGCTGCTCCGCGACCTCCCCGACGACCTGCCGGTCTGGATGAGTCACGGCGACTGCGTGACCGAGGCGCCCGAGGGTTTCACGGTGACCGCCGAGTCGGCCGGGGCCCCGGTCGCCGCCTTCGAGGACCTGGGGGGCCGCCGGGCCGGCGTGCAGTTCCACCCGGAGGTGGGGCACACCGCGCACGGCCAGGAGATGCTCGCCCGGTTCCTGCACGACATCGCCGGCATCGAGCCGACCTGGACCCCGTCGAACATCATCGACGAGCAGGTCGCGCGGATCCGCGAGCAGGTCGGCGACAAGGAGGTCATCTGCGGCCTGAGCGGCGGCGTGGACTCCGCGGTGGCCGCCGCGCTGGTGCACCGGGCCGTCGGTGACCAGCTCACCTGCGTCTTCGTCGACCACGGCCTGCTGCGCGCCGGCGAGGCCGAGCAGGTGGAGAAGGACTACGTCGCCGCCACCGGCATCAAGCTGAAGGTGGTCGACGCGCAGGAGCGGTTCCTGGGCGCGCTGGCCGGGGTGACCGACCCCGAGCAGAAGCGCAAGATCATCGGCCGGGAGTTCATCCGGGTCTTCGAGTCCGCCGCCCGCGAGATCGCCTCCCACGGCGACGTCGAGTTCCTGGTGCAGGGCACCCTCTACCCGGACGTGGTCGAGTCCGGCGGCGGCACCGGCACCGCCAACATCAAGAGCCACCACAACGTCGGCGGCCTCCCGGAGGACCTGAAGTTCGCCCTGGTCGAGCCGCTGCGCACGCTCTTCAAGGACGAGGTCCGGGCGCTCGGCCTGGAGCTGGGGCTGCCGGAGGCGATGGTCTGGCGGCACCCGTTCCCGGGCCCGGGCCTGGCCATCCGGATCATCGGCGCGGTCGACCGGGAGCGGCTGGACCTGCTCCGCCGGGCCGACCTGATCGCCCGCGAGGAGCTCACCGCCGCCGGGCTGGACCGGGGCGTCTGGCAGTTCCCGGTGGTGCTCCTGGCCGACGTGCGCAGCGTCGGCGTACAGGGTGACGGCCGCAGCTACGGGCATCCCGTGGTGCTGCGGCCGGTCTCCAGCGAGGACGCGATGACCGCCGACTGGTCCCGGCTGCCCTACGAGGTCGTGGCCCGGATCTCCACCCGGATCACCAACGAGGTCGCCGAGGTGAACCGGGTGGTCCTGGACGTGACCAGCAAGCCGCCGGGCACCATCGAGTGGGAGTGATCCCGCCTCACGCCGCCGGCGGCGCCGTCGGCGGGTAGGGCGGCTGGGCCGGCGGGTGGGGCGGCTGCGCCACGGTGGGCGGCGCGGCGTCCGCCGGGTTCGGCCAGGCGGGCGCGCCGGCCGGCTCCTCCGGCATCAGGAACCACATGACCGGGTACGCAAGCAGCGCGAAGCCGCCGGTGAGCAGGCCGGTCACGGCGAAGACCACCCGGACCAGGGTGGGGTCGACGTCGAAGTACCGGCCGACGCCGCTGGCCACCCCGGCGACCATCCGGTCCGTGGTGGGGCGGCGCAGCTGCTTGTACGGGGCCTGGGGAGAGGCGGTGGTAGTCATGCCTCCACGGTCCGCGCCGCCGGGCGGGCCGACCTCGGTGACCGCCCGGATCCCTACCCTGATCGATCCCTGATCCGGCTCGTAGAGTCAGGAATCTGACTCTTTTCCGCCGTGGTAACCCGCGCCGGGGAGAATTTGCCCCCGTGACCACCTTGCTGGAGCCGCTCCGCAGGATCGCGGCATACGCAGTTTGTGCTGATTCAGTCGGCCGAGTGTTGCTGGTCCGCGCATCGGAGCGCTCCGGCACCCCCGGCACGTGGTCGTTGCCGGGCGGGGCGGTCGACCACGGCGAGGACCCCCACCACACCGTCGTGCGGGAGACCGCCGTCGAGACCGGCCTCTCGGTCAGCGTCGCCGGCCTGCACGACGTGCTCGCCGACATGCGCGCGCTGCCGGAGCGGGGCATCACCATCCACACCGACCGCCTGGTCTACCAGGTGTCGGTCCGGGGCGGGACGCTCACCGACCGGGTGGACCGGCCCACCGACCTGGCCCGCTGGTTCACCCCCGAGGAGGCCCGTGAGCTGCCGCTGCGCTCCTTCACCGCGCGCGCCCTCGGCCTGCCCGCCTCCTCCGCCGACATCGTCCCCGACGAGGCGCCGGAGTTCCCCTCCTTCTACGCGGTGCCCGGCCCGGACGGCCTGCACCGCGCCCAGCGCTTCGCCGCGTACGCGGTGGTGACCGACCCGGACGACCGGGTGCTGCTGACCCGGATCTCCGACGGCTACCCGGGCGCCGGCTGCTGGCACCTGCCCGGCGGTGGCACCGACTACGGCGAGCAGCCCGGCGCGGCGCTGATCCGGGAGCTGGTCGAGGAGACCGGGCAGACCGGCCGCCTCGTCGAGCTGCTCGGGGTGGCCAGCCACCGCGACGCCGCCTCGCTCGGCCCCGAGGGCTACCCGATCGACTGGCACGGGGTGCGCGCCTTCTACCGGGTCGTGGTCGACCAGCCCGCCCCGCCCATTGTCGGCGACGTCGGCGGCTCCACCTGCGAGGCCCGCTGGTTCGCCCGCGAGGAACTCGGCGCCCTCCCCAGACACCGCCTCACCGAGGTGACCGCCGAAGCCGTCCAAGCCGCCCAACTCACCTGACCCCCGGTTCCCCCACGCGCGTTGATCATGAGGTCGACCGGGCGGCACGCCGCTCCGGCTGCCGCTAACCTCATGATCGACGGTGTCGGGCGGGGCGCGGGGAGTGTGGGTGCGGGAGCGGCGGCGGGTCGGGGCGTACGGGGTGCTGCGGGACGCCGACGGGCGGGTGCTGCTGGTGCGGGGGTCGGCGCTGGCCGACTTCCCGGGGGTGTGGTCGGTGCCGGGTGGCGGGTTGGCGCACGCCGAGCATCCGGCGCACGCGGTGGTCCGGGAGGTCACCGAGGAGACCGGGCTGACCGTCGAGGTGACCGGGCTGCGCGCGGTGCTGGCCGACGTCGTCGCGTACGCCGACCTGGGGGTCGCGCTGCACACCGACCGGGTGGTCTTCGACCTCGCCCCGGTCGACGGAACGCTCCGCGACGAACGCGACGGCACCACCGACCTCGCGCGCTGGCTGACCCCGGACGAGGCCGCCGAGGTGCCGCTGCTGCCGTTCACCGCCGAGCTGCTCGGCCTGCCGGTCACCCCGCTGCCGCACGACGCCCTGCGCCGGCGGGAGCCGTTCGCCGAGCCGCCGGCCGACCGGCGGCAGCGCTTCGGGGCGTACGGGCTGGTGACCGACCCGGCCGGACGGGTGCTGCTGACGATGATCGCGGAAGGCTACCCGGGCGCCGGTCGGTGGCACCTGCCCGGTGGCGGGACCGACCACGGCGAGCAGCCCGTCCCCGCGCTGCTGCGGGAGCTGGTGGAGGAGGCCGGCCAGCTCGGTCGCGTGGTCGAGCTGATCGGCGTGGACAACCTGCACAACCCGGCCGCCCTCGGCCCGGAGGGGCGCCCGCTGGACTGGCACGGCATCCGGGTGATCTACAAGGTCGCGGTCGACGTGCCCACCGAACCGCTGGTGACCGAGCTGGCCGGTGGTTCGACCGCCCGGGCCGGCTGGTTCACCGCCGCCGAGCTGGTCGGGCTCCCGCTCACCGAGATCGCCGCCCGGGTGCTCGGCCGCCGCGACGGCTGACGGACCGGCCGGGTCCGCCGTCGATGCGCCGGCTGCCGGCTGGCCAACCGGACATCGAGGCCGACCGCGCCCGCTCGTCGAGCCGACCGTGACGGGTTCCGGTACATTCGATGTGGGGTTGGTGGAGAAAACGGGCGATGGAGCCCGGGATGGGAATAAGAGAGCGGTTCGCGCGGTTAAGCCAGATATAAGTACCGCCGGCAGCTATCGCCAATCCCCGTTCCCCTATGCGATGGTGTACTCCGCAAAACGGCTGCCGGGCCAGAGAGGTCCGGCACGAGACAGCCGGACACCCGCCCTCGCGGCGGCCAGCCGATCCGGTGATGGAGGAAACGTGCCGAGAGCCCCATGGCGCCGGCGTCGTACGACTGACAGTCCGCGCCCCGCAGGGCGTCGCTGGGCGGGCCCGTTGCGCCGCAGCAGCACGTTCGCCCGGCAGGTGCTGCTGGTCCGGGTGGGTCGCCGCGACGGCGACCTGCACGGTGCCACCGACCTCGCGTTGCCGGAGCACCGGTACCCCGAGCGGCCGCGCCGCCGCTACGGGCTGAACCGGTTCGACCGTGCGGAGATCGGATCGATCGCGCCGGTCAGCCCCGCCCTCGGGCCCACGACCCCGGTCGACGACGCGCCGGCGATGGCGATCCCGCTGCTTCCCGGGGAGCGGACCGCCGCCCGCCGGATGAAGTTCGCGCTGGTCAACGCATGCACCCTGGCCAGCCTGATGCTCGGCATCAACGCGATCTTCGTGGCCATGCAGGGTGAGGTCCGGCTCGCCGCGCTCTTCCTGATCGCCTGCGTGGCCTTCGACGGCCTGGACGGCGCGCTCGCCCGCAAGCTCGGCGTGGCCAGCCCGTTCGGCGCGCAGATGGACTCGCTGGCCGACATGTGCTCGTTCGGCCTCGCCGCCCCGGTGGTGGTCTACGCCTCGTTGGCCGGTTCCGCGCCGACGGCGGCCGCCGCGGTCGCCGCCGCCCTCGTCGCGGCGTGCGCGGCGATCCGGCTCGCCCGGTTCAACGTCTCGCCGAAGGACGGCCGGTTCTTCTGCGGCGTACCGACCACGATGGCGGCGGCGGTGCTGGCGCTGATGGTGATGATCGGTCTGCCGCTGCCCGGCGTGGTGCAGGTGGCCGGGGTGGCGCTGCTCGCCTTCACCATGGTCTCCAGCTTCCCGTACGCCAAGCTCGCCCGGCTGCTCAGGCTGCCCCCGTGGCTGTGGCTGGCCCCGGTGATCGGCGCGCTGATCGACGTCCGGGTCACCTTCGCCCTGATCGTCGTCGGCTACCTGGCCAGCGGCCCCGTGCTCTGGCTGCGCCAGCGCCGCACCGCCTGACCCCCGTACACGCAAAAGGGGCGCCGCGCGAGCGGCGCCCCTTTCGCGTGTCCTCCGTCAGCGCCAGCGGGCGATGACGGTCGACCCGCCGACCACCTTGTCACCCGGCCCGACCAGCGGGTCCGCCGCCTCGGCGGGCAGGTAGACGTCGGTACGCGAGCCGAACCGGATCAGCCCAAAGCGCTCACCCCTGGCCAGCAGCGCGCCGATCGGCGCCCGCTGCACGATCCGCCGGGCGATCAGGCCGGTGCGCTGCGCCACGACCACCGTCCCGTGCGCCGTGTCCAGCACCGTGTACGCGGCGACGTTGTGCTCCGCGTCCGGCTTCATGGCGTTGACGAACCCGCCGTCGGCGACGAAGTAGTCGACCACCTTGCCGGCCACCGGTGCGCGGTTGACGTGCACGTCCAGCACGGACAGGAAGACCGCGACCCGCAGCCACTCGCCGTCGCCGAAGCGCTCGTCGTGCAGCCGCTGCACCGAGAGCACCTGGCCGTCGGCGGCGGCGACGACGGCCGACGGGTCCTCCGGCACGTCCCGCTCCGGGTCGCGGAAGAAGGCGGCCACCGGGGCGGCGGCCAGGGCGGGCAGCAGCCAGAGCTTCGACTTCGGCCGGGTCAGCCGGGCCAGCGCGGCCAGGCCGAGCGTGATCCCGGCCGCGGCCACGCCGTTGGAGTCGATGTGCATGCCACGGGTCAGCGGCACGCTGGACGGGCGGTACGCCGGGGCCAGCCGGGCTGCCGTGGCGACGTCCGCCGGGGTGAAGCGGAGCCGGTGCACGCGCAGCGGCGGCGTGTTGCGCAGCACCAGGTCGGTGCCGACACCGTGCAGCGCGCCCTGCCGGTCCAGTTCGGCGGCGGCGCCGGCGGTACGGCCGGGGCTGGCGGCGGTGGCCACGGTCAGCACCGCGCCGTCGGCGAGGTACTTGGTCAGCCCCTCCACCGCGGCGCGGGTCTCGTCCGCCGTGCCGGTGAGGGGCTCGCCGGTGACGACCACCGCGGCGGGCTCGGCCTCGGCGATGGTGTCGACCACGCGGACCCGGTCGGCGACCCACCGGCCCTGGGCGGTGACGTGCTCACGCAGCACGGCGGAGCTGGTGGACCCGGCCGGCACCAGGGTGAGCCGGTCGCCGGGCAGCAGCGCGTCGATCGCCGCGGCCAGCACCGCGGACTCCGGCGTCGCGCCGACCAGCAGGGCGGCCTTCGGGTCGTTGATCCGGGCGAGTTCGGAGACGAGGGCACGGGCGGCTCGCTCGCCGATGCGGACCGGACCGGACCGGCCGGACGTGCGCACGGCGGGGAACTGGGTCATGTCGGACGGGCTCCTGACGGGGTAGAGACGGGAAGCGCGTGGGACCGCCACGGCGGCGCGGGCCCGCCGGACCGGCGGCCGGATCGGGCGAGCCGGCCGGCGGAGGCGAAATCTCCACCGGCCAGCATATGCGGCTCCGTACGGCGCCCGCACCGCTGCGGTCAGCCGCCGCGGCGCTCCTCGGTGGTGGGCGGCTCGGCGGTCGGTGCGGAGGAGGACCGCTCCGCCCGCCCGCCCTCGTCGGCCGCCCGGTCCTCGACCGCCCGGACCGGCCGGTCGGTGACCGCCTCGGTCGGCCACTCGTCGGCCTCGTCAGGGTCTCGCGTCTCGCCGAGTGAGGTCGGCCCGCCCGACATCGGCGCGGACACCTCCCACTCCGACCGCCCGTCGGCCCAAGCCGCCGGGTCGTCGGCCGGAGCCGGGCGCTCCACCTCCCAGGCCGGCCGGCCCGCCGCCGGCACGTCCCGCGCCGTCGGGTCCGCCGCCGGGCCGAGCGGGTCGACGTCCCACCGGGTCGGGTCGACGTCCGAGGTCCCACGGTCGACGTCCCATCGGGTCGGGTCGGAGGCCCTGCGGTCGGGGTCGCCACCGAGCAGATCCGGGCTCAGCAGGGTGGAGCCGGGCTCTCCGTCGGCCGGCGAGGGATCGGCGGTGTCCGCCGTGGCCGTCCGCGCGGACCGGCCGGAGCGCAGCGCGCCGACCAGGCCGAGCACGCCGATCAGGATCAGCGCGCCGGCCAGGAACCAGCCGACCGGCGGCAGGGCGAGCCCGAGCAGTTGGGCGAGCAGCCACCAGGCGGAGAAGCCGAGGAAGATCAGCCCGAAGGCGAAGGACACGGTGTCCGTACGGTGGGCCTTCACCGGGTCACCTCCAGGTTGCCGGCGTTGACGTGGATGTAGAGGCGCAGGGTGCCGCCGCCGGCGCCGTCAGGGCCCAGGTCGGTGTTCTCCCGCAGCGGGCCGTCCAGGCCGCCGGAGCGTTTCCCGAAGACGACCGCGTCGCCGGCGTTGACGTCCGCCACCGTGGTCACGTCGACGTTCGGCGGCACCACCACGGTGGCCTCGCCGAAGTTGACCGAGACCGTGATGTCGGTGTCCTTCTTGTCGAAGTCGACCGCGCGCAGGTCGAGCACCGAGTCGCCGAAGCTGTTCTCGTACCGGGTGGCGAGGTCGCGGTGGTCGGTGGGCGCCCAGGTGACGTTGCCGTCGACGCCCCGGATCCGGTCGTAGGACTCCGCGACCGTGGCCACCGCGAGCGCGGCGGCGGTCACCAGACCGAGTGCGATCAGCCAACGGGCCCGCCCGAACCAGGTGCCGACCAGCAGACCGAGCCCGATGGTGGCCAGGGCCGCCGCGAAGTACGCCGACGCGCCGACGTCGAAGACGTCCAGCAGGTCGAGGATGGCGACCACGCCCAGGGCGAGGAAGATGAGCGAGAAGGTCACCGCGCCGAGCGGGGAGCGCTCACGCGGTCGCTTCGGCGGCTTCGGCGGCTTGGGCGGCACCGGCGCCGCCGCGGGCTGCCCCGCGTACGGGCCGTGCGGGGCGAACGGGGGCCGGTAGCCGGCCGGCAGGGGCGCGGTCACCGGCTGGCCGGGCGCCGGCCC
>NZ_JAMOKF010000087.1 GCF_023656545.1 Micromonospora phytophila
CGGCCAGGGTGCGCTGCTCGCGCACCGTGGGCGGGTCGTCGCGCACCGACACCCAGGTGAGCGCCGCCAGCAGCACCGCCCACGCCACCGTGGCGGCGAGCAGCCAGCGCAGCCACCGCCGGGAGGAGGCCGGCTGACCCGGACCGGTCGGCGGGGCGTATCCCGTCTGGACGACACCGTTCACCGCGCCATCGTGTCACGCCCCGGCCCGCGCGCCGGAGACGGCCGTGGCCCACCACCCCGGCAAAGGGGCGGCGGGCCACGGGCCGGTCAGAGCGTGGGTCAGGCCACCGTCACGGCGACCTCGTTGATGCCCCGGGCGGCGGTCACGGCGGTGTCGCCGTTGCCGTGCCGGGAGAGCGCCCGCAGGGTCCAGGCGCCCGGCGCGGCGAAGAACCGGAACTGGCCGGCCGGGGAGGTGACCACCTCGGCGGTGAACTCACCGGTCGAGTCGAGCAGCCGGACGTACGCGCCCGGCACGGCCTCGCCCGACTCGGCCCTGACCAGGCCGGTGATGACGGTTTCCTTCTCCAGGTCCAGGCTGGCCGGCAGCGGCGCGGCCTGGTCGGGAGCGGCGCAACCCGCAGCGGTAGGAGCAGTCATGACTCAGGCCTCCCCGGGCTCGTCGCCGAGCGCCACCGGCACGCCGACCAGCGAGCCGTACTCGGTCCAGGATCCGTCGTAGTTCTTCACGTTGCGGTGGCCGAGCAGCTCCTGGAGCACGAACCAGGTGTGCGAGGAGCGCTCGCCGATGCGGCAGTACGCGATGGTCTCCCTGCCGTCGTCCAGCCCGGCGTCGGCGTAGATCCTGCGCAGCTCGTCGTCGGACTTGAAGGTGCCGTCCTCGTTGGCCGCCTTCGACCACGGCACGCTGATCGCGGTGGGGATGTGCCCGGCCCGCTGCGCCTGCTCCTGCGGCAGGTGGGCGGGGGCCAGCAGCCGGCCGGCGAACTCGTCGGGGCTGCGCACGTCGACCAGGTTCTTGGTGCCGATCGCGTCGACCACCTCGTCGCGGAAGGCGCGGATCGAGGTGTCTGGCTCCTGCGCGACGTACCGGGTCGCGGGGCGGCTGACCGCGTCCTTGACCAGCGGGCGGGCGTCCAGCTCCCACTTCTTGCGACCGCCGTCGAGCAGCTTGACGTCGCCGTGACCGTAGAGCTTGAAGTACCAGTACGCGTACGCGGCGAACCAGTTGTTGTTGCCGCCGTAGAGGACGACGGTGTCGTCGTTGCTGATCCCCCGCTCGGAGAGCAGCGCCTCGAACTGGCTCTTGTTGACGAAGTCCCGGCGGACCGGGTCCTGGAGGTCGGTCTTCCAGTCGAGCTTGATCGCGCCAGCGATGTGGCCGGTGTCGTAGGCCGAGGTGTCCTCGTCGACCTCGACGAAGACGACGCCCGGGGCGTCGAGGTTCTTCTCGGCCCACTCGGCCGAGACGAGTGCGGTGTCGCGACTCATCAGATCACTCCCTGGTGAGGATGGATGGTGAGCCAACGCGTGGAGATCGATGGAGGTGAATGTCGCACCCACGCGCGGGACCCATAGCTAGGAACGGATCACGGGTTCGTGCGACGGCGCCGCTGCCGGGCGTTCGGTGGGGGAGCACCGGGAGGGTACGCGGACCCTGGATGCCGATGGCTGCGTCAGGCAGCCGGGGACAGCCCCGCCGTCAGATGACGGGGCGACACAGGCAGGTGGCCACGCGGCACAGGTCGACCGCGCGCCGTTTGGTGAGGTGCGTCCCCATGAGCAGGGAGCCTACCAGCCGTCGTCGGGGACGCCACCGGTCCGACCAGCATCCGGGACGAGCCCCCGGGCCACCGGCATCGCCGGGACGAGCGCCAGTCCCCCGCCCCGACCACTGAGGACACCGCAGTGACCGGCGACTTCGCCACGCTGCC
Source organism: Micromonospora phytophila (assembly GCF_023656545.1). Lineage (GTDB taxonomy): Bacteria > Actinomycetota > Actinomycetes > Mycobacteriales > Micromonosporaceae > Micromonospora > Micromonospora phytophila. The sequence continues at coordinate 1,899 of NZ_JAMOKF010000087.1, forward strand.
GATGCGGACGTACTCCTCGGGCAATGCAGGCCCGAGGAGTACGACGGCCGGCGGCGGCTCAGCCGGCGGAGTTGATCGGCACGTTCCTCGCGTCGGCGGTGACCGCGAGACCCTCGGGCAGCGGCCGGACCTCCCGGACGGCGAGCTGGAACGGCAGGTCGGGCAGGGGCACGTCGACCGAGATGCCGCGGGCGTAGTTGTTCAGCAGCGTGCGGGCCAGTGGCACGTTCGGCAGCCCCTCGGCGTTGAGGTCGTCGAAGCGGAGCGCGACCTGCCCCTCCTTGCCGACCGTGATGTCGGCGGTGCCGGTGACGGTGAGTCGCTGGCCGAGGATGTCGACCGGGGCGGTGACGGCGAGCTTTCCGCCCTGCTCACCGAGGGTCAGCCCGGGTCGGTCGAGCAGCTTGGCCAGGCTGTCGTAGCTGATGGTGCCGGTGCCGTTGACCGTCTCGGCGACCACGTCGCCCTGGCCGGAGCGGATGGTGTCCAGCGACGCGCGCACGTTGCGGGCGTCCACGTCGAGCTTCGGCAGCGCGACCGCGTCACCCCGCACCGAGCCCTGCACGTCGCGCAGCCCGATGGAGATGCGCTCGTACCGGCCGTCGAGCACCTGGGTGAGGAACGGGAAGCCGCCCACCTCGACCTCCGGCGACGAGGACTGCGCCCCCTGCTTGCTGACCTCCTGGGAGACCTGGTCGGCGATGGCGCGCTCGGCCACCCCGGCCGCCACCCGGTCGGCCGCGACCAGCAGCCCGCCCAGGATCAGGAGCAGGACGACGAGGGTGATGAGCACCTTGCGCCCACGTCGCCGGGGTCGCTCCTCGTACGTCTGCTCCTGCGCCACGCCGCCTCCTGTCTCCGGTCGCCGCCACTGCGGCGCCTCGTTGCTGCCGGTGCCGCGAAGCGGCCCAGGGGTGGTACCCGAACGGGGAAACCCTCAATCGCCGGGTCAGAGCACCAGCTTGCACATCGCGTACGCGGCCGGCGCGGCCAGGGCGAAGCCGCCGAGCGGGCCCTGCATGTGCCGGGCGACCCACATGGTCGGCGGCTCCCCCGCCATCAGCCGGCCCGCCTCGGCGTACCCCACGGCGAGGTCGGCCAGCACGGCGGTGACCGCCGCGACCAGCCCGATGATCGCGGCCTTGGTGGGCGTGAAGGGGGTGACCAGGTAGCTGCCGAGGAGCGCGCTGACCAGCGTGCCGACCATCGCGCCGACGACCACGCCGGCCGCGCCGCGGGGCACCTGGGGCGCCAGGCGCGGCCAGGGCGCCACCGCGTCGGTGAGCCGGGCGACGGTGAGCGCGACGCCGCTGGCGGTGAGGCAGACGGTGATCGCCTGGGTGCCCGCCGGGATCCGGCTGAGCACGATCAGGGTGGCGAAGGCGACGACGCCGACCACGATCAGCAGGGTGCTGCCGAGCGAGTCGGTCACCCGCACCCGGTCGACCCGGCGCACGAGCTGGCCGAGCACCCCGAGCAGGAAACCCCCGGCCGCGACGTACCCCAGCGGCGCGAGACCGGCGATCTGCGTCTGCACGGCGGCGGTGTCGGCCGCGACGGCGCCCGCGACGCTGACCAGGGCGACCAGCAGCAGCGCGGGCGGCCGGATGGCCATCGTCCAGGCCAGCACGAAGAGCAACTGGACGCCGAAGATGATGAACGCGAAGGGCAGCCGGTGCCCCGGGCCGGAGGTCTGCGCGCCGAGCACCAGGCCGACGCCGAGCAGGGCGGCGAACCCGGCGACGGTCAGCGCGAGCGGGCGGCGGACCTCGACCGGCTCCACCTCCTCCTCGACCGGCTCGGCGCCCGGCTCGTCGTCGGGCCGGCGGGCCGGCTCGCCGGAGCGGCGGGCGCGGCGGGGACCGCTCCGCTCCCGCCGTTCGCCGTCGTCATCCACGGCCGCGCCGGTGCGCGGCCCCGACGGCTGGCCGTGGGACGGGCCGGTGGGCCCGGGGCGGGGTCCGTCGGGCCACGGGTCGCGGCCGGTCTCGGGCGAGCTGGAGGAAAACACGCCCCGATCGTGCCAGACCGGCCGGCCGACGCGGAGGTCACGGTTTCGGCAACGTTAAAACCTGAGGCGCGATCAGGGGCAAGCCGGGCAAACAGGAAAGGGTACGGAGGTGAAGGCAGGGCGATCGGTTACGCTCAAGCCGTTACCCGCCCGTCAGCGACGCCGGGACCCACGCAAGTTCATCAGCGCCACACCCGCGTGCGGGGTGCCGCTGGTCGCGCGCGGCCGACGGCCGCCGGGACGGAGGTGATCGTGGAGATCCTGCTGCTGGTGACCGCACGCGCAGGCGAACCATCCGCAGTGCTGCCGGCACTCGACCTGTTGCCGCACTCGGTCCGCACCGCACCGCGCGACGTCCGCACCCTGGTCGCCGGCCCCAGCCCGGACGCGGTGCTCGTCGACGCCCGCTCCGAGCTGAGCGAGGCGCGGGCGACCTGCCGGATGCTGCACGCCACCGGGCTCGGGGTGCCGCTGGTCGCGGTGGTCACCGAGGCCGGGCTGATCGCCCTGAACGCGGACTGGGGCGTCGACGACGTCATCCTCGCCGCGGCCGGTCCCGCCGAGGTGGAGGCCCGACTGCGGCTCACGGTCGGCCGGCTGAGCAACGCGACCGCGGGCGCCGGGGGCTCGATCCGGGCCGGCGAGCTGACCATCGACCCGGACACCTACGCCGCCAAGCTCAAGGGTCGACCGCTCGACCTGACGTACAAGGAGTTCGAGCTGCTGAAGTTCCTGGCCCAGCACCCCGGCCGGGTCTTCACCCGCGACCAGCTGCTGCGCGAGGTCTGGGGCTACGACTACTTCGGCGGCACCCGGACGGTCGACGTGCACGTCCGGCGGCTGCGGGCCAAGCTCGGCTCCGAGTACGAGTCGATGATCGGCACGGTCCGCCAGGTGGGCTACAAGTTCGTCGTACCGCCCTCGCGATCGCTGCCGGACGCGGAGCACGCGCCGATCTCCGTCTGACCCCGCCCCATCCGGGGACTACCTCCCATATGCCCTTTTTGCGCCACTCGCCGGTTCTATTCTGACTGCCGGGTTTGACGGAGAAAGGGGCGGCGGTGCGCGCATCGAGCACGAGGGCGACGACGGGTCGGCAAGGACGGGGCCACTGATGCGGGCCGCCCCGGCCGCCCGCGCCGTCGGCATGATCACGCTGGTGGTGACCGCCCTGCTCGGGTCGGCGTACGCCCTGGGGCGCACCCTGGTCCCGGATCCACCGCGCTCCGACTCCAGGGTCACGACCAGCGCGGACGGCCCGCACTACGCCGACCAGCCGCCGGCGGACAACCCCCCGGAGCCCACGCCGCAGAACCCCGGAGGCGACCGGGGCGCCGGGCCCACCGAGACCGGACAGGACGGCTACCCCGCACCGTCCGGCCGGACCACGACGGATCCCCCGTTCCACACCCAGGACACCACCGGCACCCAGCAGGTCGCCCTGACCTTCGACGACGGACCCGACCCGCAGTACACCCCCCAGGTCCTCGCGGTGCTCAGGCAGCACCAGGTGAAGGCCACCTTCTGCGTGGTCGGCGAGAACGCCCGCAACCACCCCGACCTGATCCGGGAGATCGTGGCCGACGGGCACACCCTCTGCAACCACTCCTGGAACCACGACGTCGCCCTGGGCAAGCGGTCACCGGACGCGATCCGGGCCGACCTGCTGCGCACCAGCGAGGCGATCCGGGCGGCCGTGCCCGCCGCCCCGATCGCCTGGTACCGCCAGCCCGGCGGCGCCTGGACGTCCCGGGTGGTGACGGTGGCGGAGGAACTCGGGATGACCTCGCTGCACTGGACCGTGGACCCGTCGGACTGGCGGGCCCCGGGGGCCGGCCGGATCGCCGCGACGGTCGTCACCGGCGTCGAACCCGGTTCGGTGGTGCTGCTGCACGACGCCGGCGGTGACCGGCAGGGCACGGTCGACGCGCTGCACCGCATCCTGCCGGACCTGACCAGCCGGTTCCAGGTGGAGGCGCTGCCCAACGGCGCGACGTGAGCCGGGGCGCCGCGTGGCCGGCGGCACGACGACGTCGGCGGGCCGGGCCGCCCCGCCGACCGGCGCGACTACGGTGACCGCATGAGCAGCGCCGAACCGACCAGCGACCGGGTCGCCCGGACCGACCGACTCAGCCCGACGGAGGTCGCCGACGTACTGATCCTCGCCCGCGCCGCCGGCGACGCCGACGGCGCGGACCCGTTCGACGAGCACGTGCTGCTCCGGCTGCGGGACGCCGACGCCCCCGCCGTGCACCTCACCGCCCGAACCGACGACGGCGCCCTGACCGGGTACGCCCACCTGGACACCACCGACGCGGCGACCGGAACCGGGGTGGAGCTCGCGGTGCATCCGGCGTACCGGCGGCGCGGCACGGGACGGGCGCTGGCCCGGGGGGTGCTGGCGGCGGCCGGCGGCCCGCTGCGGGTCTGGGCGCACGGCGACCACCCCTCGGCGGCCGCGCTCGCCGTCGACCTGGGCTTCCATCGGGCCCGGGTGCTCTGGCAGATGCGCCGGCCGCTGACCGCCCCGATCCCCGAGCCGCGGCTGCCCGAGGGGGTGACGCTGCGGGCCTTCCGGCCGGGTGACGACGACGAGGCCTGGCTGGCGCTCAACGCGCGGGCCTTCGCCGCGCACCCGGAGCAGGGCCGCTGGTCCCCCGCCGACCTGCGGGTCCGCCTCACCGAACCGTGGTTCGACCCGGCCGGCTTCCTGCTCGCCGCCGAGGAGTCCACCGGTCGGCTGCTCGGCTTCCACTGGACGAAGGTGCACGAGCGCCCCGGATCGGCCCGGATCGGCGAGGTCTACGTGCTCGGCGTGGACCCGTCCGCGCACGGCAGCGGGCTGGGCAAGGCGCTGACCGCGGCCGGGCTGGCACACCTGCGGGACCGGCGGGGGCTGGACCGGGTGATGCTCTACGTCGACGAGTCGAACACCGGCGCGGTGGCGCTCTACGAGCGGCTCGGCTTCGCGCGCTGGTCGGCGCACGTCAACTACCAGTCGGGCTGAGGCGGACGCGCGGCGGACGACCGCCGGGCCGGGCCCGTCCCGACGGGGCATCGCCGGTCTCGGTCACCCGCCGCTGCCCGAAGTGCTGCGCGAGCGGGTGGCCGCGGCGGTGGCCCGGCTCGCCTGACCGGTCCGCCGCCGGGTCCGGTCCGCCGCCGGTCACCGCGCGATAACGGGCCCGCATCGGCGCGATAACAGCGTACGCGGAAAAATACCCATACTTCCCGACAGCGGCACCCGAGTTCACTTAACGGACAACTCGCCCTCGGCGAGCGGTCACCGGGGAGGCCGCACCTGTTCACCTTCCGTTCACGTGCGACCGGCGAACCGGCTACCTGGCGCTCCTAGCTTTTGCACCAGCCGGTCAGCGCCGGCATCCCGGGCCCCGGCTCCGGGCGACCAGTCAGACGTGAAGGGAAACCCCTCAGGTGAAGCTCCAGCGGCACGGCACTCTCGCCTGCCTCGCTCTTACCGCGACGCTCGCTCTCAGTGCATGCGGCTCGGACAACAACGAGGCCGCCAGCCCGTCGGCCTCCGGATCGTCCGCCGCGGTTGACTGCGCCACCGGCACGCTGAACGCCCAGGGTTCGTCGGCGCAGAAGAACGCCATGGCCGAGTGGATCAAGGCGTACCAGCAGAAGTGCCAGGGCACCACGATCAACTACGAGCCGTCCGGCTCGGGTGCCGGCATCCAGGCCTTCATCGCGGGCACCGCCGACTTCGCCGGCTCGGACTCCGCCCTGAAGGAGGAGGAGCAGCCGAAGGCCGACGCCAAGTGCGTCACCGGCAAGGCGATCAACCTGCCGATGGTCATCGGCCCGGTGGCCGTCGCCTACAACCTGACCGGCGTGGAGAACCTCCAGCTCAAGCCGGCCACCCTGGCGAAGATCTTCGCCGGCAAGGTCACCAAGTGGGACGACGCGGCGATCAAGGCCGACAACCCGGGTGCCACCCTGCCGGCCACCACGATCCAGACGGTGCACCGCTCGGACTCCTCCGGCACCACCGACAACTTCACCGACTTCCTCGCCAAGACCTCGGAGGCCGACTGGACCTTCGGCAAGGCCAAGGAGTGGAAGGCCCCGGGCGGCACCGGCGCCAAGGGCTCGGACGGCGTGGCCAGCCGGGTCAAGGGTGCCCAGGGCACCATCGGCTACATGGAGTGGTCGTTCGCCGAGAACGCTGGCCTGGGCATCGCCAAGATCGGTAACGGTGCGGGCGAGTTCGCCGAGCTGACCGCCGAGTCCGCCGGCAAGACCATCGCCGGCGCCGAGATCACCGGCCAGGGCGACGACCTCAAGATGAAGATCGACTACAACACCAAGGAGGCCGGGGCCTACCCGATCGTCCTGGTGACCTACGAGATCGCCTGCTCCAAGGGCATCGCCGCCGACAAGCTCCCGCTGGTCAAGAGCTTCCTCGGCTACACCGCCAGCAGCGCGGGCCAGAGCGCGCTGACCGAGCTGGGCTACGCCCCGCTGCCGGAGACGGTCCGCACCAAGGTCGAGGCCGCGGTCAAGAACCTCTCCTGAGCCGACCCTGACCGCCACCACCACCTCAACTCGAAGCGAGCGAGCAGATGGGTGAATCCCCTCCCCGCTCGGCCGACGCCGGCACCGGCGGGACCCGCGTGACCCAGAGTCACGACGGGCCCGCCGGTGCCTCGGCGCGTGTGGCCGAGGCACCAGTCAGCACCCGTACCCCGGGCGGAGCCGGGCTGGGCGGCGGCGGCGCGCTGCCGCGGGCCCGGGCGTTCGGCGCCGAACGGGCCTTCCGCGGCCTCACCCTGGCCGCCGGCACCGCCGTCCTGGTCATCATCGCGGCGATCGCGGTCTTCCTGATCGCCAAGGCGGTCCCGGCCCTGCGCGCCAACACGGTGAACTTCTGGACCTTCGAGGGCTGGTTCCCGAACGACCCGGAACCGAAGTTCGGCATCGGCGCGCTCGCGTTCGGCACCGTGCTCAGCTCCGTGATCGCGCTGCTGCTGGCGGTGCCGGTGGCGCTGGGCATCGCGCTCTACCTGTCGCACTACGCGCCGCGCCGGCTGGGCACCGCCCTCGGCTTCCTGATCGACCTGCTCGCCGCCGTGCCGAGCGTGGTCTTCGGGCTCTGGGGCCGGGACTACTTCTCCGGCCCGGTCGCCGACTTCTCCGCCTGGCTGAACACGTACTTCAGCTGGATCCCGATCTTCGGCGGGGACGGGCCGTTCGGGGCGTCGATCCTGCTCGGCTCCCTGGTACTGGCGATCATGGTGCTGCCGATCATCACCTCGCTCTCCCGCGAGGTGTTCCTGCAGACCCCCACCGCCAACGAGGAGGCGGCGCTCGCCCTGGGCGCCACCCGCTGGGAGATGCTGCGCACCGCGGTGCTGCCCTACGGACGCCCCGGCATCATCGCCGCGGTGATGCTCGGCCTGGGCCGGGCGCTCGGCGAGACCATCGCCCTGGCGCTGACCCTCGGCATCACCTTCAACATCTCGGTCAACCTGATCGAGAACGGCGGCAACACCATCGCCGCCAACATCGCCAACGCGTTCGGCGAGGCGAACGAGACCGGTCGGGGCGCGCTGATCGCCTCCGGTCTGGTCCTCTTCGCCATCACGCTGATCGTCAACATCACGGCGCGGGCGATCATCTACCGCCGCCGGGAGTTCACGGAGTCGGCCGCATGAGCACCGTCACCACCCACCGCCCCCGTCCGCCGGTCCAGCCGACGACCCTGCTGGCCCGGCGGCTGCCGAAGTACGCCGCGCCCGCCGTCGCGCTGGCCGCCCTGCTGCTCGCCGCCGCGATCGTCTACGGCGCCGGCATCGGCGGCCCGGCCCTCGTCGTGGTCATCGGCGCGCTGCTCTACCTGGCCGGCCTCTTCGCCGCCGCGAACGCGGTCGAGGGGCGCCGGTCGGCCCGCAACCGCACCTGGAGCGCCCTGATCCACTCGGCGTTCGTGCTGGCCGTGCTGCCGCTGGCGTCGGTGGTCTGGACGCTGGTCAGCAAGGGAACCGAGCGGCTCGACGCCAACTTCTTCGGCACCTCGATGAACAACATCGGCGCCCGGGACCCGGAGGGCGGGGCGTACCACGCGATCATCGGGACGCTGGAGCAGGTCGGCATCGCCACCCTCATCACCGTCCCGCTGGGCATCCTCTGCGCCATCTACATCGTCGAGTACGGGCGGGGGCGCTTCGCCTTCGCGATCCGGTTCTTCGTGGACGTGATGACGGGCATCCCGTCGATCGTCTCCGGCCTGTTCGTGCTGGCGTTCTGGGTGCTGATCGTGTCGCCGTGGTTCAACGACGGCCGGCCGGGCTTCTCCGGCTTCGCCGCCGCGCTCGCCCTCGGCGTGCTGATGCTCCCCACCGTCGTCCGTTCCACCGAGGAGATGCTGCGTCTCGTCCCGGCGCCGCTGCGCGAGGGCGCGTACGCCCTCGGCGTGCCGAAGTGGAAGACCATCCTGCGGGTCGTGCTGCCGACCGCGCTGCCGGGCATCGTCACCGGTGTCATGCTCGCCATCGCCCGCGCGGCCGGCGAGACCGCCCCGGTGCTGCTCGTCGCCGGCGGTGGCGCGGCGATCAACTTCGACCCCTTCGAGAACAACCAGTCGTCGCTGGCCCTCTTCGTCTACCAGCAGGCCGGTGACGCGTCGAGGTACGCGCCGGCGCGGGCGTGGACCGCGGCTCTCACCCTGGTCGCCCTCGTGCTGATCCTGACGATCGCGGCGAAGCTGCTGGCCCGTCGCAACCGGCTCGGCCGATGAACCCCGGAGGTACCACCACCATGGCCAAGCGCATCGAAGCCTCGAACGTCACCGCCTACTACGGCAACTTCAAGGCGATCGAGAACATCAACCTGACCGTCGAGCCCAAGACGGTGACCGCCCTGATCGGCCCGTCCGGCTGCGGCAAGTCCACCTTCCTGCGGTCGATCAACCGGATGCACGAGGTGCTGCCGGGCGCCCGCGTCGAGGGCAGCCTCACGATCGACGACCAGGACATCTACCAGCGGGACGTGGACGTCACCGCGGTCCGACGCATGATCGGCATGGTCTTCCAGCGGCCCAACCCGTTCCCCACCATGAGCATCTTCGAGAACGTGGTGGCCGGGCTGCGGCTCAACGGGATCCGGAAGAAGTCGATCCTGGACGAGGCGGCCGAGAAGGCGCTCCGCTCGGCGAACCTCTGGGACGAGGTGAAGGACCGGCTGGCCAAGCCCGGCGCGGGCCTCTCCGGCGGTCAGCAGCAGCGCCTCTGCATCGCCCGGACGATCGCCGTCGAGCCGCAGGTGGTGCTGATGGACGAGCCCTGCTCGGCGCTCGACCCGATCTCCACGCTGGCCATCGAGGACCTGATGTTCCAGCTCAAGGACAAGTTCACCATCATCATCGTCACCCACAACATGCAGCAGGCCGCGCGGGTGTCGGACCGGACCGCCTTCTTCTCGATCGAGAAGACCGGCGACCCGGGCCGCCTGATCGAGTACGACAACACCCAGAGGATCTTCAGCAACCCGAGCGTGAAGAAGACCGAGGACTACATCACCGGCCGCTTCGGCTGACCCGCGCGCCACGGGCCCCGCACTTTCCCGGAAAGAGTGGTCATTCCCCACGGAATGGCCACTCTTTCCCTGTTCGAGGGGCGCCGGGCCGAGGGGCTCAGGTGAGGAGGAAGCGGGGTTCGTCGTCGTCGGGCAGGTCGAGGCGGGGGGTGACCGGGGTGGCGGCGTCGCGGGTGGCCGCCGCGCGGGCCACGCCGGCCAGGTCGCTGGCGGCGGCGACCTGGGTGAGGGTCACCAGGGTCGGCGGCAGCATGGTCAGCTCGCCGGCCTCGGCCCGGGCGCGGGCGTCCGCCGGGCGGATCCACAGGGTGTGGTCGGCCTCGCCGGAGACGTCCCGGGTCCGCTGCCCCTCCGGCAGCAACGCCACGAAGAAGTACGTGTCGAAGCGGCGCGGCTCGAACTCCGGGGTGATCCACCGGCTCCACGGCAGCAGCAGGTCCGAACGGAGGGTCAGCCCGCGCCGGGCGAGCAGGTCGGCGAAGCCGCCCCGGCGCTGCTCCAGCGCCACCCGGGCGGCCTCCCAGTCGTCGCCGCTGACGTCGCCCACCACGGTCGCCGCGTCCGGGCCGGCGAGCAGCACGCCGGCCTCCTCGAAGACCTCCCGCGCGGCGGCGCAGACGACGGCCTGGGCGGCGTCCGGGGCGACGCCCAGCCGCTCGCCCCAGCCGGCCGGCGTCGGGCCGGCCCACTCCAGGTGCGCCTGCGAGTCCGACGGGTCGACGCCGCCGCCGGGGAAGGCGTACATCCCGCCGAAGGTCATCGCGGCGACCCGGCGGATCAGGTACACCTCGAAGTCGTCGCCGGCCGGGCGGAGCAGCAGCACGGTGGCCGCGACCCGGGGCACGGCCGGCACGCCGCCCTCGGCGCGGAACCGGCGCGCGTGCTCCACCAGCGCCGGCGGTGCGGGGAAGCCGTGGCCGTCGATCGTCATGCGGCGAGCCTAGTTCCCGACCGCTGGATCGCCCGCCCTGCGGTCCGGTGATCTTCGCTAGCGTTGCCGCCATGACTCGTTGGGGCATCCTGGCCACCGGCCACATCGCCGGCCGCTTCGCCGAAGACCTCCGGCTGGTGCCGGGGGCCGAACTGGTCGCGGTCGGCTCCCGGACCGCCGAGAGCGCGCAGCGGTTCGCGCGCCGGCACGGCGTGCCGCGGGCGTACGCCTCCTGGGCGGAACTGGCCGCGGACGCCGACCTGGACGTCGTCTACGTCGCCACCCCGCACGCCGCGCACCACGAGGCGGCCCTGACCTGCCTGACGGCCGGCCGGGCGGTGCTGCTGGAGAAGCCGTTCACGCTCGACCTGGCGACCAGCGCCGAGCTGGTCGAGACCGCCCGCGCGGCCGGGGTCTTCCTGATGGAGGCCATGTGGATGCGGACGAACCCGCTCATCCGGCGGGTCTGCGAGCTGGTCGCCGACGGGGCGATCGGCGCGGTGACCGGCGTGCGGGCCGACTTCGGGGCGGCCGGGCCGTTCCCGCCGGAGCACCGGATGCGGGCCCGGACCCTCGGCGGCGGCGCCCTGCTCGACCTCGGCGTCTATCCGGTGAGCCTGGCCCACCTGCTGCTCGGGGTGCCCGACCACGTCCGGTCCTGGGCGAAGCTGAGCCCGGAGGGCGTGGACGAGAACACCGGCATCGTCCTCGGGTACGACTCGGGCGCGCTCGCCACGCTGAGCTGCGGCATGGTGGGGGCCACCCCGCTGGGGGCCTCGATCACCGGCACCACCGGCCGGATCGACCTGCCCGAGCCGTTCTTCCGCCCGGGCTCGGTGACCCTGCACCGGGCCGGCGCGGAGCCGGAGACGGTCGAGGCCGACCTGACCGGCGGGGGCTACCAGTACGAGGCCGCCGAGGTCCAGCGCTGCCTCGCCGCGGTCCTGACGGAGAGCCCCCTGGTCCCTCACTCCGCCACCCTGGAGGTCATGGCCCTGCTGGACGCGATCCGCGCCCAGATCGGCGTGAGCTACTCCTGACCCCGCAACGCGGAGATCCGCGCGACCTCCCGGATGTCGCTGCCTCCCGTGTCGCGAGGCGGCGGCTCCGACGAGGTCGCGCGGATCCCGGACTAGCGGGCCGGTCAGGTGAACAGGGGACGGACCAGGAAGTACATCAGGGCGCCGATGGAGCCGGCGGCCGGGAAGGTCAGGATCCAGGCCCCGATGATGTTGCCGGCCACGCCCCACCGGACGGCGGAGAGCCGCTTGGTGGCGCCGACACCCATGATCGCCGAGGTGATGGTGTGGGTGGTCGAGATCGGGGCACCGAGGACCAGCGCGTTGAAGTAGAGCACCGAGCTGGCGACGGTCTCGGCCGCGAAACCCTCCGGCGGCCGCAGGTCGATGATCTTGCGACCCAGGGTCCGGATGATCCGCCAGCCACCGGCGTACGTGCCGGCGGCGAGCACGGCGGCCGAGGTCCAGAACGCCCACTCCGGGATGCTCTTCGGGTTGTCCTGGTAGCCGCCGACGTAGAGGGCGAGCACCACGATGCCGATGGTCTTGGCGGCGTCCTGCATACCGTGGCCGACCGACATGGCCGCGGCGGACACCGTCTGCGCCCAGCGGAAGCCCCGGTTGAGCCGGCCCGGGTGCCCCTTCCGGAAGATCCACTGCACGGCGATCATCACGATGTAGCCGAGCAGGAAGCCGACCATCGGCGACAGCACCATCGGGATGATGACGCTCTCCCCGATGCCGGTCCAGAGCACCGTGCCGGAGGCGGCGATGGTGGAGCCGACCAGGCCGCCGATCAGCGCGTGCGACGAGGACGACGGCAGACCGAAGTACCAGGTGATCAGGTTCCAGACGATCGCGCCGATCACCCCGGCGAAGACGATGCCGAGGCTCGCCGTGCCGGTGGGTAGTTTCACCAGGCCGCTGCCGACGGTCTTGGCCACCTCGGCGCCGAAGTGCGCGCCGATGAAGTTGCCGACCGCCGCCATGGCCAGGGCCACCCGGGGTGTCAGCGCCCGGGTGGAGATGCTGGTCGCGATCGCGTTGGCGGCGTCGTGGAAGCCGTTGGTGTAGTCGAACGCCAACGCCACCGCGATCACCGCCAGCACGGCGATGAGTTCGGGGCTCACAGGATCAGGACTCCTTGACCGCGATGGTCTCGACGGTGTTGGCCACGTGCTCGAAGGCGTCGCAGGCGGCCTCCAGCTCGTCGGCGACCTCCTTCATCTTCAGTACGGTCAACGCGTCGTACTCGCCGGAGAAGAGGCGGACCAGCAGCATCCGGTACGCCTGGTCGCCCTCGTTCTCCAGCCGGTTGCACTCGATCCAGTAGTCCTCGAGGTCCTTCATCGACCTCAGTCGCGGCATCGCCTCGGCGGTCAGCTTCGCCTGCAGGTCGAGGACGTTGACCAGCTCGTGCATCTCCCGGGGGAGCGAGGGGAGCTTGGTCAGGCCGTAGAGGTAGAGCAGGTTGCCCACCGCCTCCAGGTGGTCCATCACGTCGTCGAGCAGCGAGCCCAGACGGTAGATGTCCTCCCGGTCGAACGGGGTGATGAAGGTCGAGTTGATCTTCTTGTACAGCTCGTGGGTGATCTGGTCGCTGTCGTGCTCGACCTCGGTCAGCCGCTCGCTCACCGACTGCACCTCGACTCCGGGCAGGGCCAGCTCGTTCAGCAGTTCGGTGCCCTTCACCAGGTTCTGCGCGGCCCTGGTGAAGAGCTCGTAGAAGGCGCCCTCGTTCGGGCGGAAGGAAAACTTCACAGCACGGACCTCGTCGTGTCGGTGGAAGGGTGCGGCCGCCCCGGTGGGTGCCCGCCTGGGAATGCTAGGAAACGGCGAAAGCACGAATTCGGCGGCCTCCCCCTGGCCAGGCCGCATTCACCGGTCGTTCACCTGCCGTTCACCTTCGTCGTTCCCTCGGATCCCAGTAGCCGCTCCCGTTCGTGCCGTACGTCGAAACCGGCAGGCGGATACCCGAGATGGAGGGTGTCGAACGTCTCTCGCAGCAGGTGGGCCACCGCCCAGTCCCGGTACCACTTCCGGTCGGCCGGCACCACGTACCAGGGCGCGGCGTCCGTGGCGCACCGCCTCAACGCCTCGGCGTACGCGGCCTGGTAATCGTCCCAGCGGGCCCGGGCGTCGATGTCCGACGGGTTGTACTTCCAGTGCTTGCGCGGGTCGGTCAGCCGCTCCAGCAGCCGCTCGCCCTGCTCGGCGTGGGAGATGTGCAGCATGACCTTGACCAGGGCCACCCCGTCGTCGGCCAACTCCCGCTCGAACGCGTTGATCTCGTCGTACCGGGCCTGCCAGACCGGCTGCGGGACCAGCGACTCCACCCGGGCCACCAGCACGTCCTCGTAGTGCGAGCGGTTGAACACCCCCACGTACCCCGGCGGCGGCAGCGCCCGCCGGATCCGCCACAGGAAGTCGTGCCGCAGCTCCTCGTCGGTGGGCGGGCCGAACGAGCGGATGTGCAGGCCGAGGGGGTTCATGGCACCGGCGACCCGCTTGACCGTGCCGTCCTTGCCGCCGCAGTCCATCGCCTGGAGCACCATCAGCAGCCGGTGCCCGGCACCCGCGCCGGCCCGGCTCCCCGCGGCGGTCCCCGACGCCCCGCCGTCCACGGCGGCGGGGCCGCCCGCCTGCCGGGCCTTCGCGTCGGCGAAGAGCATCTCCTGCTGCCGGCCCAGTTCGGCGCCGACCAGCTCGACCTGGGCGCGGGCCCACTCCTTGCGGTGTTCCCCGGTCACCTCGGCGGCGGGCAGGCCGGGCGTCGACCGGGGATCGATCGACGCGAGGTCGACCGGCCGGCCGGGCGTCACCCGCAGCAGCTCCCGCATCGTCGCGCCGACCGGGTCCACGACGTCCGCTTCCTCGGCTGCACTCATCCCCGGATCATCACCCACCCTGTCCAGGACCGCTCGCCGAGCGACCCCGCCGGGCTCGACCGTCGACGGGGCGCGATCGACCGGCGACCCGGCGCATGTGTCACGTTCGGGGTGCCCGGATCGTCCTGACGGCGGGAGAATGTGCGGCGGTCGGCGCGCGACGGGGCCGCCGGCAGGGAGGAGACGGTGGTGCCGGATCTGGCGACGGAGTTCGAGGCCGAACGGGGGCGGCTGCTGGCGGTCGCGTACCGGATGCTGGGCAGCCGCAGCGAGGCCGAGGACGCCGTGCAGGAGACCTGGCTGCGGTACGCGGGCGCGCTCGCCGACCCGGCGGCCCGCGCCGAGATCCGGCACCTGGGCGCCTGGCTCACCACCACCTGCGCGCGGATCTGCCTGGACGTGCTCCGCTCGGCCCGGGTGCGCCGGGAGGCGTACCCCGGCCAGTGGCTGCCCGAGCCGGCGGTGACCCCGCTCGACGAGGGCCCCCGCACCGACGGCTTCGCGCCCGACCCGGCCGAACGGGCGGTCCGCACCGACCAGGTCGGCACCGCCCTGCTGGTGGTGCTGGAACGGCTCGCGCCGGAACAACGGGTCGCGTTCGTCCTGCACGACGTCTTCGCCGTCCCGTTCACCCGGATCGCCGAGGTGCTCGGCACCACCGACGTCGCCGCCCGGCAGCTGGCCTCGCGGGCCCGTCGGGCGGTCAACGCGCCGGAGACGCCCCGGCACACCGCCGACCCCGCCGAGCAGCGCCGGGTGGTCGCCGCCTTCGTCGCCGCCGCCGAGTCCGGCGAGCTGGACGAGCTGGTGCAGGTGCTCGCCCCGGACGTGGTGCTGATCGGCGACAGCGGCGGCCACTTCCCGGCAGCCCGCCGCCCGGTGGTCGGCGCCGACCCGGTGGGCCGCTTCGTCCTCGGCCTCTTCGGCCGGGCCGGCAAGTACGCCGCCGATCTGCGGGCCCGGCCGGTGCTCGTCGACGGGGTGCTCGGGCTGCAACTGGAGACGGTGCACTCCGACGGCCGGCCGCTGCGGCTGGTGTGCGCGTTCGCGGTGGACCGGGGCCGGGTGACCGGGATCTTCAACCAGCTCAACCCGGAAAAGGTGCGCGACGTGCCACCGCTCGGCGCACAGGACGTCTGGCTGCCGCGCCGGTGACGCCCCCGGCTCAGACCACCAGCGCCAACCACTTCCGGTACGAGGTGGCGAACGGCTCGGTGCCGTCGCCGAGCGCGCCGAGGAGCCACCGGGCCGCCGCCTCGGCCTCGACCACCACCTCGTCGGGGTAGCCGAACCGGGCCCGGTGCTCGGCGAACTCGTCCTCGTCGCGCAACTCGACCGCGCCGGTGGCCCGGCGGCGCACCACGTCCAGGTCGAGGTCGATCAGGTGGACGGTGTCGTCGTTCTCCCAGCGGGCCGGGCTGGCGATGTCGCAGTAGACCTCGCTGGTCCGCGGCGGCGGGTTGAACATGCCGGTCCACCAGGCGTGCCGGGGCACCAGGAGCACGAACGGGATCTGCTCGACCGAGGGCCGGCCGTGGTAGACGGACTTCGTACCGGCCGTTACGCCGAGCCAGACGCCGAGGTCGTCCTCCGCCAGCCGGCGGGCCGGGTAGTCGCGGTGGGCGCTGCCGTCGTACTTGCGGTAGATCACACGGACCACGTCGCTCGGCATGATTCGCACCCTAACCGATACCGCCCGTCCGTCGCCGCACGGAAGTAACCGGACGCGGCCGGTGGGATTCCGTACCGTGACGCCGCCACGCGCCGGATCGGCGCGGTCGGTGTCGGCGCCGACGGGTACCGTCGCACGGTGACTCCGCCCCGCACCGCCACCGGTTCCGCCACCCCGTCGCCCCGCACCGGCGGCCGGCGGCGGGGGGCCCGACCGACCGGGGCCGAGCTGCTCGCCGCGGCGGTCGGCGCGGTG
>NZ_JAMOKF010000088.1 GCF_023656545.1 Micromonospora phytophila
CCGGGACGCCGGTGGAGCCGCGTCCCGCGCCGCAGGGCGTATCGGCCGCCTCCTACCAGGGAACGCCGGGGACCACGCCCGCCGCTCCGGGGGCGCCCGGCTCGCCGGTGGCCGTCGCGCCGGGCGGCTGGGGGTCGGGCTCACCCGCGCACCCGGGTGGCGGCGCGGTGGGCGTACCCCTGCCGGGGGCGCCGGTGTCCCCACCACCCGGCGCCGGCCGGACCGGGCCGGTGTTCCCCCGTCGCCCGGCACTGTGGACCACGGTCGGGGCCGTGGCCGCTCTCGCCGGGGTGGTGACCGTGGCGGTGCTGTACCTGACCCGCGACCGCTACCCGGCCCTGAAGTTCCGTACCTCCGTCGCCGAGGTGACCCGGGTCGCCGCCGGCGCGGAGCGGCCGTCGCAGATGTTCACCGCGGTGCTCGGCGACCGGGCCTACCTCGGGCACCGGCTGCCCGACGGGCGGCTGGAGGTGGTGGCCGTCGACGCGGACTCCGGCGAACAGAAGCGGCGCTGGCAGACCACGACGACGTCCGAGCGGTGGAAGGGGATCGTCGCCGTGCCCGGGGCCGTCGCGGTCTTCGCTGACGCCATCGGCAGCGACACGCCCCGGGACCTGGTGGTGTTCGACGGTGGGACCGGTGAGCAGCGGTGGACCCGCTCGCTGCGGGGCGAGGACGACGTGGTCTTCGGCGAGGACGTCGCGGTGCTGGTGGACCGGGCCGGCAAGCGGCTGGTCGGTCTGCGCCTGAGCGACGGCGACCAGAAGTGGTCGCTGGACAGCCCGCGCGACGAGTACGACGGCGCCCGGACCAGCGTCCACCCGGTCCTCACCGACGAGGCGTTGGGCGGCCCGGCGTATCTCGACGGCTCCCCGCGTGACCCGTGGCGCGGCGAGGTCCGCCGGATCGTGCAGGTGGGTGCGGACCGCTCCGTCCGGCTGGTCGAGATGGACAGTGGTCGGATCGTCCGCACCCGGGTCGGAGTGGCGGACCACGACGACCTGGTGGTGGCACACGGGGACCGGCTCTACGTGGCCCGTGACGAGCCCAGGTACCAGCTGCTGGCGTACGACCTCACCAACGACGCCCAGCCGACCGTGCTGCACACCGCGGCCGACGACCGGAAGCGGCCGACGGCGCTGGTCCCCTGCGGCGAGCGGCGGGCGTGCCTGTTGGAGGTCACCGGCGGCGACGACGAGACCGCCGAGGTGGTGGCGGCCACCGAGAAGGAGACGAAGCGCTGGCCGGCGCCGGAGGCGACCCGGCTGGTGCCGCTCGGCGAGTACCTGCTCGTCCGGCGCACCTCGCCGGAGTCGGCCGGCACGCTGTTCGACCCGGACGGCCGGGCGGTGCTGCCCGACCGGGGCGGGGTGGCGGTCCGGCTGGACGCGGGCAACCTGCTGCTCTTCGCCGACCCGCCGAGCTCCGTGGAGGACGACCGCAGCGTCGCCGGGATGGCGGTGGGTTCTGACGCGGTGGCCGAGATGGGCCAACTCAAGGACGTACGCAGCGAAACGTGCTCGTGGAACACCAGCGTGATCGCCTGCGGGTCGGCGAAGGACTTCCTGCTCTACCGGTTCGCCGACGACTAGTGAGTGTCTTCCGGAGCATCGCCGGCCAACGGATCACCGATCACGAGGGCCCGTGAGCGGCCTTGGTTGTGGGTGTCGACGGCGAGCGGTTCAGGCGACGCAGAACTCATTGCCTTCCGGGTCGGTGAGCACGGTCCACTCGCCGCCCGGTTCCTTGACGTGGCGGACCAGCGTGGCGCCGTGCGCCTGGAGCCGGGCCACGGTTGCTTCACGCTGTCCGGGATCGGCGTGGATGTCGAGGTGGAGGCGGTTCTTGCCCGTCTTGGGCTCGGGGACCCGGTTGAACAGCAGGCGCCTGCCCAGTCCTGTGCCGCTGAGCGGGTCGAACGGGTCCTCGGGATGCCGGACAGCCGCGGCGTCTCGCCAGTACAGGCGGCCCTGGAACTCGACGGACAGGTTCTCCTCGATCGCCCCGGCGGACAGCAACTGTTCGATCAGCGCGCTGTTGTCCTCGACCTGATAGCCGAGTGCCTCGGCCCAGAACAGAGCCTGGCGATGCGGGTCGCCGGCGTCGAAGACCACTTTCCAGCCCAGTGCCACGGTTTTCCTCCTCGCCGCGTCCACCGCTTCAAGCCTCACTCTCCCTGTGGTGCACAGTAGCCGTGACCGCCACGGATTGCCGGGAAGCGCGAGCGTTCCTCGCGCGTACTCTCGTGCTGCCCTGCCGGCACGGGAGGTTGGTTGCGCGGTTACCCTGCGGCGGTGGTGGTCGGTGAGGACGGGGAGCGGTTGGCGGCGTCGCTGGCTGACCGGCTCGACGCGGTCACTTTCACCGACCTGACCACGGACCAGGTCACTGCCCGGCTGATCGACGCGGTGGTCGACTGGGCGGCAGAGCGGGGCTGGCGGGTCTACCGGCGGGCGCCCAGTGTGCTGCCGCTGCCGCCGCCGATGTCCGCACAGCAGTCGGTGCTCGACGTGGCCTGTGCCCGCCCGGACGGGCCGCCGGTCGTCGTCGAGATCGATCACGGTACGCGCCGCCGCACCTGGGAGAAGCTGCTCGCGGAAGCCGACGCGGGGCGGGTCGCGCTCTGGGTGCGCTGGGGTGCCGGCCGGTGGACTGCGCCGCCTGAGCCGATCCGGATGGTGACCTGCGAGGTGAGCAGGCGACCGGACCCGGCTGGTAGGGGCCGGGTGCACAGTCGCTCGCCGCGAGCCGACAAGCTGCCGCCGGCGCACTCCGCCGTGCGGGTCGGGACGGTGGCCGCCGTCGAGTTGCCGCTGCCGCCGCCCGAGTCGTCCGGCGCCGGGGCCGCAGACGGGTGCCCTGAACGGGACTCCACCGCACCCGACGGCACCGAGTAGCGGTCCACGGGACCCGCGCGCGTCGCGCTTCTCGTGGATCGCCGTGTCCAAGGCTGGCCTTCGGATCCATAGCGCCGGGAGTACGACCCATCGGGGATGTCGAATCCAATTCATTGACATCAATATGATGGGCGCAATCTCGAAGCAGGTGCGTCGCGAGGCGTGCCGTCTGATGCGGAGGAACCATGGTTCGCTGGCGCACCCTCACCGGCCTGTTGGCCGCCGCGTTGGCCGCGGTGACCGCGGGCAGCCTCACTCTCGCGGCGCCGGCCGTCGCGGCCGACGGCACGGCGACGCCGTACGTCGTCGGTGGCACCCGCGCCGCCCAGGGCGAGTTCCCGTTCATGGTGCGGCTCTCGATGGGGTGCGGCGGGGCCCTGTACAGCTCCCGGCTGGTGCTCACCGCGGCGCACTGTGTGGGCGCCACCGGCACCAACACCAGCATCACCGCCACGCTGGGAGTGGTCGACCTCCGGTCGGCCAGCCGGATCACCGTCCGGTCGAACTACGTCTACCGGGCTCCCGGTTACAACGGCAGCGGCAAGGACTGGGCGCTGATCCGGCTGGCCACCCCGGTCACCGGGCTGAGCACGCTGAAGATCGCCAACACGACCGCCTACGACAACGGCACCTTCACCGTCGCCGGCTGGGGCGCCGCACGCGAGGGTGGCTCGCAGCAGCGGTACCTGCTCAAGGCGACCGTCCCCTTCGTCAGCGACTCCACCTGCAACGCCAACTACGGCGGCGACATCATCCCCGCGGAGGAGATCTGCGCCGGCTACGCCAGCGGCGGTGTGGACACCTGCCAGGGTGACTCGGGCGGCCCGATGTTCCGCCGCGACGCCAACAACGCCTGGATCCAGGTCGGCATCGTCAGCTGGGGCAACGGCTGCGCCCGGCCCAACTACCCGGGTGTCTACACCCAGGTGAGCTACTTCGCCTCGGCGATCGCCTCGGCCGCCGCGAGTCTCGGCGGCTGACCGGACGACCATCGGGCGGCCCGGCCGGCGACCGGCCGGGCCGCCGCGCCGCGGCCTCCCTCACGCAACCAACGGTTGCGCGTTTCTGGCGGGTCGGCTAGCGTCATGTGCAACCAAAGGTTGCGAAAGGTGGCGCGCGTGGAGTTCGGGACGATCGAGCGGGAGATCCATATCGACGCCTCACCCGAGGTCGTCTTCGACGTGGTCAGCAGTCCCGAGCACCTGCGCGAGTGGTGGCCGGACGAGGCGGAGTTCCCGGCCGTGCCCGGGGGAGCGGGACGGATCGGCTTCGGGGACTGCACGCAGGGCGGCATCTG
This sequence comes from Micromonospora phytophila, assembly GCF_023656545.1. Lineage (GTDB taxonomy): Bacteria > Actinomycetota > Actinomycetes > Mycobacteriales > Micromonosporaceae > Micromonospora > Micromonospora phytophila. The sequence goes on from NZ_JAMOKF010000088.1 coordinate 4,195, forward strand.
GGTGCAGTTCGCGGTCGTCGAGGCCGTGCCGCCGCGGCTGTTCTCCTTCCGGTGGACCCACGAGGAGGGGGAGCCCGTCGCCCCGGGCAACTCGCTGCTGGTCGTCTTCGAGCTTGAGCCCGCCGGGAACGGGACGCTCCTGCGGATGACCGAGAGCGGGTTCCGCGAGCGCGGCTGGGACGAGGCGAAGGTCGCCGCCGAGTACGCCGAGCACGTCACCGGCTGGGACTTCTACCTGCCGCGGCTGCCGGCGTACGCCGAGAAGGTCGCAGCGGGCGCATGAGCGTGATGGTGGACGACGACCTCTGGTCGGCGGTCGGCGACCCGATCCGGCGCCGGATGCTCGACCTGCTGCTGAACGACGGCAGCGGAACGGCGACCAGCCTGAGCGAGCGCCTGCCGGTGACCCGTCAGGCGGTGGCGAAGCACCTGGTCGTCCTCGACCGGGTCGGGCTGGTGCACGCCACCACCGCCGGCCGCGAGAAGCAGTTCCGCGTCGATCAGGCCCAGCTGGCCCGCGCCGTCGCCCAGCTCGCCGAGGTCGGCGCCGCCTGGGACGCTCGTCTCCAGCGCATCAAGCGCATCGCCGAGACGATCCAGCGCCGCCGGGGCACGACCAACGACAGCGAGAAGAAGCAGTAGAGAGGAACACGGGAATGGCAGACATCCTTCACCGCATCGGCGTCGAGCGGTCCTCGCCGGAGCGGGTGTACGGCGCGCTCACCACCCTCGACGGCCTGTCCGGCTGGTGGGCCGAGAACACGTCGGGTAAGACCGACCTCGGCGGCGTGATCGAGTTCCGGTTCGGGCCGGGCGGGTTCGACATGAAGGTCGCCCACCTCGATCCGGGCCGACTCGTTCGCTGGGACGTCGTGGACGGACCCCAGGAGTGGATCGGCACCAGTGTGCAGTGGGACCTTCGTCAGGACGGCGACTACACGATCGTGCTGTTCAAGCACGAGGGCTGGCGTGAGCCGGTCGAGTTCATGCACCACTGCAGCACCAAGTGGGCCACCTTCCTGATCAGCCTCAAGCAGCTCCTCGAGACCGGGAAAGGTGCCCCCGACCCGCGCGACGTGAAGATCAGCGACTGGCACTGACCGCGCAGTGTGCTGAAGGGCCCGAACGTCTCCTCAGGCGGGGCCTGACGTCGTCCCGGGTGGCAGGGTCGGCGGCGGGCCGGTCGGTGTCGGTGCGGGTCGCGGTCAGGCGCTCGTCGGCGCGGCCACACCTGTCCGCGGTGGGTCGTCGGCGCCGCGCCGGTGGTGCGCGTCGACCGCCCGCCCCATGCGGGTGACAGCGTCGGTGAGGACCGCGGGTGACGTGGCGAAGTTGAGCCGTACGAAGCCGGCCCCGCCGGTGCCGAAGACGTGCCCGGAGCTGAGGGCGACCCGCGCGCGGTCGAGGAACATCTTCGCGGGCCCGGCGAGGTCGCTGGCCGCGCCGGATTCACCGTCCGGTTGCTCGGTGGCGATGCCCAGGCTCGTGCAGTCCAGCCAGGCGAGGTAGGTGCCCTCGGGGCGGTGGTACGTGACGGATGGAAGGTGCTTCGCCAGCAGCGTCGCCAGCAGCGTGCGGTTTGCGTCGAGGCCGTCGAGGAGGAGGTCGAGCCACCGCCCGCCGGCGCGGAACGCGGCGGTGTGCGCGATGACGCCCAGGTGGCTGGGCCCGTGGCCGACCTCTTCCGGCATGCGGTTGAGGTCGGCGGCGGCCTGCGGCCCGGCGACCGCGAGCGCCGCCTTGAGGCCGGCGAGATTCCAGGCCTTCGAGGCGGAGGTCAGGGCGAACGCGTTCTCGGCGCCGGCCACGGTGAGGTACGGGGTGAAGTGCGTCCCGGGGAGCACCAGGGGGGCGTGGATCTCGTCGGAGATCACCCGCAGGCCGTGCCGGCCGGCCAGTTCGGCGACGGTTTCGAGCTCGTCGCGGCGGTGGACGACCCCGGTCGGGTTGTGCGGGTTGCACATGAGGAACGCCGGCCGGCGCCCGCAGGCCCGGGCCCGGCGGAACGCCTCGTCGAGCGCGGCCGGGTCCATCCGCAGGTCGACGCCGAGCGGGGCCTCGATCACCTGCCGGCCGGCGTGGCTGACGAAGGCGTAGAAGGGCGCGTACACGGGGGAGCAGACCACCACCGCGTCTCCGGGGTCGGTCACGAGCCGGAGTACCTCGACGATGCCCATCATCACGTCGGGTACCACGGTGGTGTGGTCGACGCGGAAGTTGTGCCAGCCCCAGCGCCGGGCGGCGAAGTCGCCGAGCGCCTCGGCGTACGCCGTCCCGTACGCGTAACCGGTGTCACCGAGGTCGATCGCGCGGCGGAGCGCGTCGGCCACCGGGGGAGCGAGGGGTACGTCCAGCTCCGCGACCCAGAGGGGTAGCACGTCGGGCGGATGCATGCGCCACTTCACGCTGGTGCGCTGACGGAGTTCGTCCAGCGTGAGCAGGGTGAGCGGATTGTGGGCCGGGGTGTTGTCGGCGAAGGCAGGGCTTGCCATGCCGCCCACCCTAGGCCGTACGCGCCGTCACCGCCCGGCCCGGTGTGGACACCACCGACCCAGGTGCCCTTGCCCCGGCTACTGATCTTCCAGACGCGTCTTGAGGTTCCGGTAGCTGCTCGGCGCGCCCTTGCGCGCCTGCCGGCGTACCAGTGGCACAAGGGGTACGCCGAATCCGTGGCCTCCGAAGTCGAGCGTGAAGGTGACCCGTGACCGCGCGCCGCCAGCGATCGGCTCGATCGTGATCGTGGCGTGCGGACGAATGGGACCGTCGATGCCTCGGCAGGCCCAGCTGTGCGGCGGATCGTTGTGGGTGATTGCCTGGGTCATCGTGCGCTCCGCGCCACTGATCCGCCTGGTCGTGACGAACCGTGAATCGCCGACCATCTGCACGCCCACCACGTCGTGCTGCCACTCCGGGAAGAGCAGCGGCTCGGTAGCGTAGGCGAAGACCTCCTCCGGCGGGCGCGCGATCTCGATCGTGGAAACCAGCGGTGCCATCGCTCCTCCTTGTTACCTCTGCTTGTCTTCATTCGTCAGTGCTATGACGCGGGACGAGGCGGAGAGGTAACCGTGGACGACTTCGAGGCACACCGAGGCCATCTGCACGCGATCGCCTACCGCATGCTCGGTTCGCGAAACGAAGCCGACGACGCGGTCCAAGAGGCGTGGCTGAGGTTTGCCCGCACCGACACGAACGGCATCCAGGACGCCGCGGCCTGGCTTACCACCGTCGTGTCACGCGTATGTCTTGACATGCTGCGTGCACGCAGGACGCGGCGGGAGGTTGCCCTCGACGCGCGACTACCGGCAGACAGCTCCGACCCGGAGCAGGAGGCGATCCTGGCCGACTCAGTTGGGCTCGCCCTGCTGGTCGTGCTGGACACACTGTCTCCCGCGGAGCGGCTGGCGTTCGTCCTGCACGACATGTTCGCCGTGCCGTTCGCCGAGATCGCGCCGGTGGTCGGCCGTTCGACCCAGGCAACCAAGATGCTCGCCAGCCGCGCACGTAGCCGGGTACGCGCCGCGCAGGTACCCGACAGCGACGTATCCCGGCGACGGGAGGTCGTCGACGCCTTCCTCGCCGCGTCGCGCAACGGCGCCTTCGCTGCGCTGCTCGACGTGCTCGACCCCGACGTCACAGTCCGTGCCGACGCCTCTGCGGCACCCGCCGGGGCACCCACCCTCCTGCGCGGAGTTCGGGACGTCGCCGAGCAGGCTCTGGCGTTCTCGCGCCGGGCCAAGGATGCCCACGTCCGGCTCGTCAACGGATCACCGGCGATCCTGGTGACACCCCGCGGGCGTCTCGTCACAGCCATGACTTTCACGATCGCCAACGGCAAGATCTTGACGATCGACATCATCGCTGACCCACACCGCCTGGGCCACCTCTGCATCGAACCGTCCTAGTCGACATCCACAAAGCCCAACGTCCGGATCTGCCGCAGAGGGTGCGAACCTCGCAACCCTGCCAGGGCTGGCGCAGACGAGCGGTCGAGTCTTTGGCACGCTCCGCCCGCGGCATCGGGCGAGTGTCACCTCGACCTACTGATCGGCTCTGCTCAACGAATCAGTGCGATCAACGTCGCCGACGGCCGAGTCCGGGGCGCGCATGCGCCACGCGTCGGTGACGAGCTCCGTCAGGCGATCGACGTCCACCTGCGCCAGCCGCAGCATGACCAGGGGCAGCCCGTCGTACGCGGGCGTGGTGAAGAAGACGTCGGGCTCTCCGAGGAGCAACGCCTGCTTCTCCGCTTCGTCGCCGACGTACAGCACCGCGATGTCGGTCCGGATGCGGCGCGACGCACCCGGTCGGCGCTCGGGATAGGACCAGACGAACCCCTTGCCGGCGACCCGGAAGTCGAAGCCGTCACTGTCGATCTCGATCACGTGAGGCAGCGCCCGTGCCAGGTGGCGGACGTCGTCGGCGTCAGCCATCGGGGTTGCTCCGGGACAGCGCCTCCTGCATACGCACAGGCTAACCGCTACGCCGAGCGCGATCCCCGCCAGCCGGTCGGACCCGCCAACGGGGCACCTCGTCGGTAGCGGCACAACCACCCGCAGAGTGTGCAAGATCAAGGCTGCTTTCGGGGGCGGGGCCCGGGCGGAGTGAGCGTCCACCGGGAGCCAGCTGCTGCGGACGCGGCGGATCCGGCGTCCACGTCGACGCGCGACCTTGTTTGCGGGCATGGAGCCTGGGAATTCGCCTGACCCAACGGCGAGAGGAAGGCCGCACGGTGAACGACAACGAGTTCCTCGCCCTGGTGGCGACGCGGTCCGGGATGTCGTCGGAGCAGGCCGCTGCCGTCACACAGGCCACGCTCACCACCCTGGCCGAACGCATCGACGGCGGGGAGGCGCGCGACCTGGCCGACCAGCTTCCCGCCGGGCTGCGGGCGTACGCCTTCGGCGGCAGTGTGACCGCCGAACGGTTCGGGCTCGAGGTGTTCGTCGACCGGGTCAGCGGCCGCGCGGACCTCGACCTGGATCGGGCGAGGGACGGGGTGACGGCGGTTTTCGGCGTCCTCCGGGACGCACTCGGCCCCATCGGCTACGAACAGGTGGTCGGCCAGCTGCCGGCGGAGTACGGAGACGTCGCCGACCAGACCGCGCCGTTCGTCCGCCGACAGGCCTGACGGTCGAGGGCGCCCGTCCCCGCCGCGCAGTCGGCCGCACGCCACCCCACCGAGGGCTCGAGGAGCCGGTGCCCGCCTGGAGCTTCGGCTGAAGGAGATCCCGGCGGCGGAATGATCGCCGTCCGGCGACTGCGCCCCGGGAAGCCTGCGCGGACTCGTCGGAACATGCCGCGAGTCGGACGTTTCAGGCTCAGTGAGGGCGTACCTCCGAAACTGCCGAGCCGGCGGTTCCCGAAGGCGGCTCGGAGCGATCGACGTGGTCCTACCCCGTCGTCCCGATCCGCTGGAACGCCTGGGTGAGCCGGACGAGGTCCATGCCCTCGAAGTGGTCGAGGAACCGCCGCCGGACCGCGGCCAGATGGCTCGGCCAGGACTCTTGCAGGCGCGCCAGGCCGGCGTCGGTGAGGACGGCGTTCCAGCCGCGGGCGTCCTCCTCGCACCGGACCCGCTCGACCAGGCCCTGGGTCTCCAGTCGGGTGACGGTGCGGGTCATGCCGCTGAGAGAGAGATGGCAGGCCGCCGCGAGCTCGCTCATCCGCATCTGCCGGCCGGGCGCCTCGGAGAGGTTCATCAGAGCCGTGTACTCGGTGAGGGGCAGTTGGCGGTCGCCCACCATGTCCGCGTCGATCGCGCGGGGCAGGGCGTACATCACCCGGCCCAGGGAGCGGACGAGCGCCTCCTCGTCGGGGCTGAGGGGCCGCAGGTGCTCTGCGGGGGTCGCGGACATGCCACCCATCCTAGTTGCTTGACCGGGCAACCGCCCGACGCGACGTGACGGCAACCATAGGGGGGGAAGTTTGCTTGACCAAGCAAGCAGGGGTTAGCGTGGGCGAGCCAGGCAAGGACCTCTGGAAGGGAACCACCATGACCAGGATCGGGATCATTCTCGGCAGCACCCGCCCGGGCCGGAACGGCGAAGCCGTCGCCCGCTGGGTCCTGGACGTCGCCAAGCAGCGCACCGACGCGGAGTTCGAGCTCGTCGACCTGCTCGACTACCAGCTGCCGCACCTCGACGAGGCGTACCCGCCGGCGATGGGCCAGTACACCCAGCCGCACACGCTCCGCTGGGCCAACAAGATCGCGTCGTTCGACGGGTTCGTGATGGTCACCCCCGAGTACAACCACTCCACGTCGGGTGCCCTCAAGAACGCCATCGACTTTCTCTACGCCGAGTGGAACAACAAGGCCGTCGGGTTCGTCAGCTACGGCTCCGCCGGCGGCACCCGCGCCGTGGAGCACCTCCGCCTGATCGCCGGCGAGCTTCAGATGGCCGACGTGCGGTCCCAGGTGGCCCTGTCGCTCTTCACCGACTTCGAGAACTTCAGCGTCTTCAAGCCCACCGACTTCCAGCGGGACGCGCTGAACGCCACCCTCGACCAGCTCGTGGCCTGGAGCACCGCGCTCGCCCCGCTGCGCCGGGCGTGAACAGGCTTTCCACCTGATCCGAAGGATGGGCAGGGGGTGGGGGAGCGCACCGGCATGGATCATGGTCAGGGCCTGACCAGGTCTGGACCTCGTCCGGTGCGCCCCCTTGGTCACCCACCCGCCAGCAGTCACTCCCCGGCCGCGGGCCTGCGTCAGGCGGTGGCCAGCAGGAGGTTGGCGCGGGTGAGGACGGTGCCCAGGACGCGGCCCGCGGTGTCGAGGTCTCCGGCCGGCAGGTCGCCCCACAGCTGATGGGCTCGGTCAGGCCGGTGCCATCCAGCTGGCGCTCCAGGAACGCATTGAGGGACTTCTCGACCTGGCCGATGAGCTGCGGGCCGAACGGGATGGCGGCCGGGGTGGAGGGTTTCGTCATGGTCATGGTCGGCACAGCTCCTTGATCGCGTCGTGACTGGAGTCGACGCGACGGGCAGGGCGGACGCGAGGCCCTGGTGGAGCGCCTCCGCGGGGCGTTCGACGCCATTCCGGCCAGCCTGCACCTCTCGGTGGACCGGCGATAGCGACGCCTTGCCGACGTCTGTCATGCTCGGGGCGGTGACGACCGGCCACCCCACCAGACCCCGCACCCACCGCCACGTCCGGAGCCGTACCGCCCGCCTGGTCCTCGCGCTCGGCGCGGTCTCGGCCCTGATCGCCATCGCCGTGGTCGTCGTGCCGCTGCTGCGGCCGCCGGGTCCGCGCCCGCTCTTCCAGCTCCCCGTTGCCTGCGGCGAGACCTGGCAGCTCGGCACCTACCCCGGCCACGACGACTACGACGTCGACCTGTTTCCCACCGAGGGCGAGGCGTGGGGGCGGCCGGTGCTCGCGTCCTATGGGGGCACGGTCACCGAGGCGGGAATCAACGGGTCCGTGGGCGGCCGGACCCCGGACAATCCCCAGGGCCCGCGTGGCCGCGGCGGCGGCTACTGGGTGAAGATCGACCACGGTGGAAAGTGGGAGACGCAGTACCTGCACCTGCTCGAACCGCCCCTGGTCGAGGTCGGCCAGCGGGTGGCCCAGGGCGAGCAGATCGGACGGCTCGGCAGCACCGGCAACTCCGGCGCACCGCACCTGCACTACGAGCAGCGCCGGGGCTGGGAGAAGGTCGAAACCTACTTCGACGGCTCCCCCTCCGGCATCACCAACGACGACACCGAATACACCGTCAGGCGTACGAGCGGGAACTGCGTCTCCGAGCAGCAGCAGTAGCCGCCTGCCGCGGATCGCTAGTTCAGCGCGGTGGCGATCTCGATCGCTTCGATCTTGGTGACGTCGCCCTCGAGCCGGTAGCTCACGCCGGCCTGCTGCCAGATCAGGGTCGAGGCGGCGAGCCGCGCCGTCTCCACCCGGACCGTGCCCGCCCGATCCACGTACGCCAGTTCGTGGGGGCCGCCGATCCAGACGGCGGCGTCACCGTTGACCTGGACCCAGTCCGTCCCCGGCCCGCCGGCCATCTTCTGGAAGATCGGGTCGAGACCACCGTCGAAGGCGTCGATGCGCAGCGCGCCCCCGCGGTAGAGCAGGGTCGCCACCCGGTAGGTGCCGGTGCCGTCGGGGTCGGCGACCAGTACCCGCTCGGGCGGGCCCAGCGTCGCCGGTAGGCGGATCGGGAAACGCACCGACCGCTGCGCCTCGTCCAGGGCGGCGGACCGCTGCGACGGCAACGGCGACGGAACGCCGGTGGGCGGTGGCGGTGCGGACGACGTGTCGATGGTGATCCCGGCGAAGCGCAGCAGCCCCGTCACGGCGTCGGCGACCGCGGCCCGCCCCGGCGGCAGCACCGCGACGAGCAGGGCGACCAGCGCCGCCGCGACGTAGTAGCGCCACCGGCGTCGCCGGGCAGCGGGCGCGGTGAGCCGTGCGCGTACGCGGGCGGTCACCTCGGGCGCGTCGGGTGTCTCCAGCCAGGCGGACAGGTCCCGCAACTCCCTTTCGAGATCATCCACGGTGGACCTCCTCGCCGCCGAGCAGGCCGCGGAGCTTCGTCAGCGCCCGCGACGTCCGCGACTTCACCGTGCCTCGGGGCCAACCCAACATCGTCACGGTCTCGTCCTCGCTGAGATCGAGGAAGAACCGGCAGACGATGACCTCACGGTCCTTCACCGGCAGCAGCCGCAGGGCGCGTACCAGCGTGGCCCGGCGTTCCCCGGCGAGGACGGCGCCGACGGCGCCGTCCTCGGCGACCTGCGACTCCGGGTTCGCCACCGCGGCGCGCAGGACGAGCCCGTCCCGCCGGGTGCGCGAGCGGTGCAGGTTGCGGGTCTCGTTGGCCACGATGGCCAGCAGCCATGAGCGGAAGGACGACTCCGCGCGATAACGGGAGAGCTTGCGGTATCCCTTCACGAACGCCTCCTGGATGACGTCCTCGGCGTCCGAGCCCGCGCCGAGCAGCACCGCCGTCCGGTACGCGGACGCGGTGTGTCGGGCGACCAGGAGTTCGTACGCCTCCAGGTCACCTGCCCGTGCGCGGGTGACGAAATCGTCGTCGTCCAGGGGAACCTCCGGTGGGACTGCACTCATGACACCGCCCACGCCGTCCGGGTTCCACCCCCGCCCGGGCGGAACCTCGGCGGATCTGGTGGTGTCATCCGAGCATGACGGCCAGGACAACGATCTCGCGACGCACCATTCTCACTGTGCTCGCCGGTACCGGCGCCGCCGCGCTGGTGGGCTGCGATCCGGCTGGCAGCCGGAACTCGCCACCCGCCGTCGCGATCCCCGACGCGCTGCTCGTCGAGCTCGACGCCGGCCTCGGCGTGCTGCGCGGTGCCGACCGGCGGACGATCCCCCGCTCCGCCGCCACCGCCGACGGGCTGTCGGCGTACGCGAGCGCGCCCGAGGGCGCCGACACCGCCTTCTGGCGGATCGACACCGCCACGGGTCGCAGCACCGCTGCGGTCACCCTGTCGGGACGGTGGGTGCCGCAGGTCGTCTCCGCCAACGGCACGGCGGTGGCGCTCACCTCGAACGAGGTGGATGTCACCACGGGTCGACCGGGCGGGCGGGACGTGACCCGGGTGCTGATCGCCGACGTCTCCGGGGTCCGGCACCGGCTGGAGCTGCGGGGCAACTTCGTACCCGAGGCGTTCACCGACGATCTCGCCGGACTGTTCGTCCTCGAGTGGCTTCCGGCGGGGTCGCCGGACCGTTACCGGGTCCGCGTCGTCGATCTCGCCACCGGGGTGCCCGGCCCGCTCCACACCCGCGCCAAGGAGCCAATCCCGCCGGGCGCCGAGGAGGAGATGCGCGGTGACGGACGCCAGGCCGTGCTCGCACCGGACCGGACGACCCTCTACACGCTCTACACCCATCAGCCCGACCACCAGCACACCCGCCAGCTGGTCAGCGGGCGGCCGGGCAACGTGCACGCGTTCGTGCACACGCTGAACCTCGCCGCGCTGTGGGCGTACTGCATCGATCTGCCGCACCCGTTCGGTGCGGCGTCCGCGGGTGGCCACGCCATGGCGATCACGCCCGACGGCGGCCGGCTCTTCGTCGCCGACGTCACGTCGGGCGCGGTCGCGGAGGCCGCCGCGGAGGACCTGACGGTACGCCGGACCGCCACGTTGCCCCGGGGCGCCGGCACCGCGCACGCCGCCGCTGGCCGCGACCGCCTCTTCGTCGGCGCCGGCACGACGGTGCGTACGGTGGATCTCGCGCGCCTCAGCCACGCCAGCGACTGGCCGGTCCGCGAACCCGTCACCGGCCTCGTGCTGAGCCCCGACGGTAACCGCCTCTACGTGGGCCAGACCGGTGCCGTGAGCTGGCACGACTCCGCCACCGGCAGGGAGCTGGGCCGCGCCGCCGTACCCGGCCTGGTCGGCCTGCACGGCGTGGTCGGCCGCGCCTGACACTGACCCGGACGTACGGCGCCGGCCCGTGTGCGCACCGCAGCCTCGATCCTCAGCAGCAGCCCGCTGACCAGCATGACGGCGGCGAGGAACCGTGGACCGCAGCTGCGGGGGCGGCGTTCCTGGGTTGACCTGACCGGTGTGCCGGGTGCGCCCTGGCGGGGCCAGGGCGCACCCGGATGGATCAGACCTGACCGGTCCGGTCGGCGACGGACCCGGCAGCGACCGCCGAGCCGGGCGTGCCGGCCGAGCCGGACGGTGCGGCGGCGGGTGCGAAGACGACCCGGGACCGCAACTGCCGGAATCCGGTCCGTTCCAGGTCCGCCACCACGGCCACCCGGTGGGCGTCCACGTCGGCGACCACCTCCGGAGCGCCGCCGGCGGCCAGCACCCCGACCGCGTCGGCCAGCAGCTCACCCCGGACGGCCTCGTCGAGCAGACCGAGGTAGGCGAGGAGCGGGTAGCAGGCATCGCCGGCCGTTCCCGCCAGGCCGACCGGCACTCCGGAGTCCGACGCGATGCGCCAGTCCCCGGGCGGCCCGGTCAGCCAGGCCAGCGGGTCGGTGGCCAGGTCCACACCGCCGACCGCCCGCGCCGTCTCCATGCCGGTCAGCACCTCCGGTTCGGCGATCCGGGCGACCATCGCGTTGATCTCGGCCGCGTCGGCGGCCGGGCGGAAGGTGTACCGGCCGGAGGTGGCCGGCAGCGGTGTGCCCGTCCAGGAGCACCTCAGCCGCTCCCCGCGCTCGACCAGCCCGGCGAGCCGGGCCGCCGCCATCGGGGCCTTGACCACGGCCAGCACCTCAGGCCGGCGCCGCCAGTGCGCGGGCAGGGAGGCGTAGTACAACCGGGGACCGCCGAGTGCCTCGTGGGCGGCGCGCAGCAGCGCGGCACCCACCTCCGGTTCGGCGGCCAGGTCGAACCGTTCCAGCCAGGGGGCGCCGACGGCACCTGGCGGGAGAGCCCAGGCCGCTCGGCCGACCACGCGGCCGGCTCGAAGCGCGACCCAGGTGTGCTCGGGCCGGTAGCCGCCGCCGGCGATCCCGTCGGCGTAGGCGATCTGGCGCAGCTGCGGCAGCGGGTCGGGCATGGATTCGAACAGGTTTTCCTCGCCCGCGACCAGCGGGCGGATGACCAGATCGGTCATGGGTGGATCCTCCGGAAAGCGAGCGCCCCGGGTCAGATCCGCGTGGACGCCGGGGCGCGGAGGGGGCGCAGAACATCGGACATTGTTCTGACCTCCTTCCAGCTCGACGGCGTGGCTGGAATCTACTCGACGCATTCGCCCGTCGCAATGCGACTGGGTCATCCCGGTCAGCTAGCAGGGCCCGGAGCGATTCCCAAACTTTGTACCGATCGGTTGGGAGGGAGTGCCGCGGGTCGGGCGAGGAGGTGGGTCAGATGCCCCAGACCGGACACCCGCGGATTCGACGCGGAAGCAGGGGACGGCCCTCCCCCGCGCGGCGCTCGACCCGCCCCCGTCGCCGATTCCGCCCCAGCAGGATCGCCATCCACGGCAAAGGCCAGCGCGGCCCGCACCCCACGTCCGCTTCCCTCGCGCGGCATCGGCGCGGTGCCGGCGCTCGCTCGGATCCGGCGCTCGTCGCCCGGGTTCCCGGGAGGCGGACCGGGTAACGGTGACCGGTCCGGCCGGGCGGCGGCAGGAGAGGGTCGTTTCGGGGTCCGGCGCCGTTTGGAAGAAGGCGGTGCGGCTGGGGGGCGGAAGGCGACCCGGCCGGAGGTGGGCTCGGTGGCCTGGCTGGTCGCGCGTGTGCCTACTGCGACGGGAGTGGGGGTCGTCCGGTGGCTCTTTCGGGCTCAGTGCCGGCCGACGGGGGACGGACGGCCCGACTTGGCGCTGATAACAAAAAACTGTTACCGCCTTGCGGTGGCATTGCCAACGTGTTCTAGTTGCCAGTGCCGTACACGACTTGGAGGAACGTCATGACCAGGATCGACCGTGTCGCCGTCGTCACCGGAGGTTCCCGGGGCATCGGCCGCGCCGTCGCCGAGCGCCTGGCCGCCGACGGCCAGGCCGTCGTCGTCGCCTATGCGGGAAACGAGGGCGAGGCGAAGTCCACCGTCGCCGCGATCGAGGACGGCGGCGGCCGGGCCGTGGCGGTGCGCGCCGACGTGGCCGAGCCGGACGCCGTCGCGGCGCTCTTCGACGCGGCCGAGCAGCGGTACGGCGGGGTGGACGTGGTGGTCAACGCCGCGGGCGTCATGCTGCTGTCGCCGTTGGCAGAGCTGGATCTGGACGACCTGGACCGGATGCACCGCACCAACATCCGCGGCGCGTTCGTGGTCAGCCAGCAGGCGGCCCGCCGCGTCCGCTCAGGCGGCGCGATCATCAACTTCTCCACCTCGGTGACCCGCCTGAAGATCCCCGCGTACGCGGCCTACGCGGCCAGCAAGGCCGCGGTGGAGATGCTGGGCCCGATCCTGGCCAAGGAGCTGCGGGGCCGCGACATCACCGTGAACGCGGTGGCGCCCGGTCCCACCGCCACCGCCCTGTTCCTCGACGGCAAGAGCGACGAGCTGATCGCGCAGATCGCGAGCCAGAACCCGATGGGGCGGCTCGGCACCCCCGAGGACGTCGCCGAGGTGGTGTCCTCGCTGGCCGGCCCGGCCCGCTGGATCAACGGCCAGACCATCTTCGTCAACGGCGGCGTCGCCTGACCGGCCCACCCCTCACCGCCGAGCGGAACGATCGCGGTCATCCCGATCACCGCGACGGGATGGGTGTGTCGCCCGGGCACCCGGCCGCTGCCGTCGGAAGTTTTCGCTAGTGCGGCGACCACAAGCGTTCGCCGGGCTCGTGTCGGGTAGGAGAATGTCGTACGGGTGGTGTTGGCTTCGGTTCATGCCTCGCCGCCGGGATACGTCCGCTCCCCGCGTGGTGTATCGCACGGCGCGGGTGGCGTTGCGGTTGACGGCGGGGCAGCGGCGGCGGTGTTTCGGGTTGCTGCGCTCGGCTGGTGACGTCTGGGCGTGTGCGCTCGAGGTCAACGCGTGGCGGCGCCGCCGCGGTGATGCACCGCTGGTGGGCTATCAGGAGTTGTGCCGCGAATTGGCGGTGTCGGGGCCGGGCACGTTCGCGGAGTTGGACAGCACAGGCGCCAGTCGGTGTTGCGCCGGTTCTCGGACGCGTGGTTCGCGGCGGCGAAGCGCCGCCGCGACGGTGACTTTTCGGCGCGGTTTCCGCGCCGCCGGCGGGGCCTGGTGCCGGTGCGCTGGTATTACGGCACCTTCACCCTCAACGGGCGCCGCCTGCGCATCCCCACCGCGAAAGGCAGCCCCCCGTTGTGGCTGCGGCTGGCCCGGGATCTGCCGTACCCGTTGGAGCAGGTCCGGGCGGTCACCCTGCTGTGTGAGGGCGGCCGGCTGTTCCTGGACGTGAGCGCCGAGGTGCCGGTGGCGACCTACCCAGTGGGTGAAGGGCCGGATCCGAGCCGGGTCGCCGGG